>NZ_CP021112.1:0-300000 GCF_002119765.1 Pseudorhodoplanes sinuspersici | reverse complement strand
GAAAATTCGACCGGTCGCCGTCGACAGCAGCGGCAACACGAAGCCGATCCGCACCGACATAGGCACTGGCAATTGTCCGTCCAGGCGAAAGATGATCGTCGGACCGCGGTTGCCCCAGATCGACAGGCTGACCGAGACGCCGGTGCTTTCCAGCACCGCTTCGAGATGTTTGTGGGCGGCGTCGACCACGTTCAACTGGTTGATCGCGGCGATGCCGAGTTGAATCGCCGCCGGCCCGAGCCCGTAGCGCTGGGTGACCACATCCTGCACCACGAGCCCGAGCCGTGTGAAGCTGACGAGGTAAAGATGGGCTTTGCTCGGGCTCATGTCGGCGCGGGCCGCCAGGATTTTCAGCGGCAGCTTGCTTTGTGCCAGGCTGAGCTCGCGGATCAGCGCAAATCCGACCTCGATCGACTGGATGCCGCGGCGCGCATCGGCGGAATCGTGGTCCGCCTTAGTCCGGGAGGCGCGAACTGGTTTTGCCTTGACGCTCTTCATGATTTTACAATAATACAATCAAGTTCAACAAAATCAAAAACGATGGTGTGGTGGGAGGAAGCATGTCGGAAAGACCGATGAGTGCCGTCGCCGTCGCCGGGTCAAGCGAATTCGAGCTTCGAACATTCTTGGGGCGCCTCGCATCGGCCGGTCTCCTCACCGTAATTGAAGACGATATCGAACTCGGCGCTGTGGCTGCAATTCTCGAAGGCAACGAAAAGGCCGTTCTCTTCCAGAATGTTGGTCCCGAGCGCGCCACGTTGGTTGGCAATGTCGCCGGAAGCCGCGAGCGGCTGGCGCTGGCCTTCGGCACCGATCAGGAAAACCTGCTTCACAAGGTCCTCGCCAACCTGCGTTCCGTGCCCGGCACGCGGGAAGTACCGGCCGCGGTGGCGCCAGCGCAGGAAGTGGTGCTGACAGGTGACCAGGCAGACCTCACCGCTTTGCCGGTGCATCTTCAGCACGGCCTCGATGGCGCTCCCTATATCTCGTCGTCGATGGACATCGTTGTCGACCCGCGCAACGGGTTGACCAATGTCGGCATCCGCCGGCTGATGCTGCGCGGCCGCCGTGAGGCGGGCGTCGATCTCGTGTCGCCGAGCGATCTCAAAGCGATCTATGAATATCAGGCCGCGCGCGGCGAGCCGCTGCCGATCGCTTTCGTGGTGGGATCGCATCCGATCGATCACCTGGCGGCGACGATGCGCATTCCGGTCGACGAAGTCGGGCTGATGGCGTCGCTGCGGCAGGATGTTCTGCCGGTAGTCAAGTGCGTGACCAACGATCTGCGCGTGCCCGCCGAAGCCGAATATATTCTGGAGGGCTATCTCGATCCGGCGGGTCATGTCGAACCGGAAGGTCCTTACGGCGAATTCCTCGGCTATTACGGCGGGGTGAAGATGAACCCCGTGTTCCATCTCACGGCCATCACGCACCGGCGCAATCCGATCTTCCAGACCTCGACCATCGCCGGGCGTCAGCTCAGTCTCACCGATTCGGCGCAATTGATCGCGCTGCGCACCGAGGTGACGGTCTGGCGCGCGCTCGAGAACGCGATCCGTGAACCGTTGAACGTCTACGCCACCACCTCGTCGGGCGGCATGTTTAATGTGCGCATTTCGATGCGCCAGCGCGTGCCGGGCGAGGCGCGCAACGCTATCGCCGCGGCCTTCGGCTCGCTCGCTAACGTCAAGCACGTTTTCGTCTTCGATCCCGACATCGACATCTTCTCGGACGGCCAGGTCGATTGGGCGCTGGCCACGCGCTTTCAGGCGGACCGCGATCTCGTGGTGATCTCGGGCCTGCGCACGCTGCCGCTCGATCCGTCGCTCGCAGGCTCGCGCGCCGGCGCCAAGGCAGGCTTCGACTGCACCATGCCGATCGAGGTTGCGAGTTCGCTCGAAAGCAAGGTGCCGAAGCCGCCGACATATGAAGGCAAGCGGTTCGGCTCGATCGAGAGCGCGTTGCACGACGGGCCGAAGACTTTCGAGCAGCTCATGGCGGCGACGGGCTCTCGCGACGGCCGCGAGATTGTGCGCGCCTTCGACGATCTGCGCGCCGGCGGCACCTTGCGGCGTACCGCGGATGGCCGCTGGACATTGGCCGACGCAGGCGACAAGCCACGCGGCGGAGCGCGTGTCGGTGCTTGATCGCATGCCCGCGCTCACCGGAAACGGCGGGCCGTTCATCGGACGGCCTTTGCCGCGCTTCGAGGACGAACGTCTGGTCCAGGGCCGAGGCCGCTATACGGACGATTTCACGCTGCCGGCCGAATGCCATGCCGTCTTCGTGCGCTCGCCTTATCCGCATGCACGCATACGCGGCATCGATGTCGCGAAGGCCGCCGGCCAGCCCGGCGTTCTGACGGTTGTGACCGGCGCCGATTACCTTGCCGTCGGCGGCGCGCCAATCGATCATTTCGCCGATCCGGCTGACGCGCGGGATCATACCAAGCGGGCGTTCCGTTCCCTTCCGGGAAATATGTCCGTCGACATTGCGCATGCCCCGATGCCCGTCGAGCGGGTGCGCTATCTCGGAGAGCCGGTGGCAATGATCGTCGCGGAGACTCTCGCCGCCGCCCAGGACGCGGCCGAGCACGTCGCTGTGGACTACGACGAATTGCCGTGCGTGATGAGCGTGGAGGAGGCGCTGCGCGACGATGCCCCGCGCCTGGAGGAGAGCCTCGGCAACAACCTCGCCGTCGATGCCCATTTTGGCGACGCCGATGCGACCGAGCGGGCGATCGCGGCGTCCACGCTGGTGATCGAGAAGACCTTCGTCAACCAGCGCATCGTTAATGCGCAGATGGAGCCGCGCTCGGCGATCGTCAGCTACGACGCGGCGACGGGCACGTTCACGATGATCGCTGGAAGCCAGGGCGCGATTCGGCAGCGCGATACACTGGCCGCAGCGCTCGGTGTCGAACGCGACAAGGTGGAGGTGATCTGCCCCGATGTCGGCGGCGGTTTCGGCACACGCACCAATCTCTCGCCGGAGCAGCCGGTCCTTGCCGTGGCCGCGCGTCGGGTCGGCCGCCCGGTTCGCTGGACGAGCACCCGCTCCGAGGCGTTCCTCACCGACTATCAATGCCGGGATATCGTCACGCGGGTTCGCATGGGTTTCCACCCCGACGGCCGGATCGCTGGCTATGCCTGCGAGATTGTCGGCAATGTCGGCGCCTATACGGTCGCCTTCGTGCCGATGGCCAACAGCTTCCGCATCATGACGACAGTCTATCACGTCCCGCATGCCAGCGTGGTGGTTAAAGGCGTGATGACCAACACGGTGCCAACGGCGCCATTTCGTGGCGCCGGGCGGCCGGAAGCGACCTATGCCATGGAGCGGACGCTGGACATCGCCGCGGCGAAACTCGGCATCGACCGGCTCGAGATTCGCCGGCGCAATCTCGTGCCGTATGATCGGCTGCCCTACACCTCCGCGATGGGGCTCACCTACGACAGCGGCGACTTCGCGAGCAATTTCGATCGCGTGCTCGATGTCGCTGATTGGGATGGCTTCGCGGATCGCCGGGCGAGCGCCCGCCGGCGCGGCCGGCTCGCCGGCATCGGCGTCGCCAATTACGTTGAATCGCCGGTCGGCATTCCGCATGAGCGTGTCGATGTCACGGTCGAGCCCGAGGGCGTCGTCAAAGTCGTCACCGGGACTCAATCCACCGGCCAGGGTCACGAGACCAGCTTCGCCCAGGTGATCGCCGACCATCTCGGTATAACGCCGCAACAGGTTCGGCTGATCTCCGGCGATACGCGGATCGTCAAATCGGGCGGCGGCAGCCATTCCGACCGGTCGATGCGACTTGGCGGCGCGCTGCTCGTCGAAAGCAGTGGGACCATCATTGCCAAGGCCAAGGATATTCTCGCGCACCACGCCGGTGTCCCGGTCGAGAACGTCGAATTCACCGACGGCATGCTGCGCACCAAGAATAGCAACGAAACCGTCGACGTCTTCGAAGTCGCGCGCATCGCCAAGGAAGACGGTACGCTGCCCGAAAATCTGCGCGGTCCCTTGTCGGCCTCGGCAAGCTTCACCGGCCGCATGCCGGCTTACCCGACCGGCGCGGCCGTCTGCGAGGTCGAGATCGATCCGGATACGGGCGTGACGCAGGTGGTGCGCTACACGTCGATCGACGACGCCGGCCAGGCGATCAACCCCCTCATTCTCCATGGCCAGGTGCACGGCGGCATCGTTCAAGGCGTCGGGCAGGCGCTTTACGAGGGTGTCGTCTACGACATCGCCAGCGGTCAGGTCACGACTGGCAGCTTCATGGATTATGCGATGGCGCGCGCCGGCCACATGCCGAGCTTCGCGGTCGATCTGGTCGAGGATCCGACAAATGGCAATCCGCTTCGGGTGAAAGGCGGCGGTGAAAGCGGCATCACTCCGGCGCTGGCCACGACGATCAACGCGGTCGTCGACGCCCTGTCGGAATTCGGCGTCGACCATGTCGAGATGCCGGCCACGCCGGCAAAAATCTGGGCGCTGATCAACGAAGCGAAAGGCGGCTCCACATGAACGAGGGGCAGATTCGCACGTCGCTCGCCTCCGACGGCGGCTTCGAGATTCTGATCGATCGGCCGGAGACCGGCAATGTGCTGACGCCGGCCATGACGACAGCCCTCGGAACGGCGCTGCGCGAACTCCCCGAGTCGTCGAAGTTTGTCGTCCTGCGCGGCGAAGGTTCTGATTTCTGCGCCGGCCGCGTGTCGCCGATGCCGCCGGCCGGAACGGTGATGACCACAAGCCAGATCCGCGCTCGCGTCGCCGATTCGGTGCTCGAATTCTACACCGTCGTCCGCGACGTCTGCGTTCCGATCATCGCCGTGGTCAAAGGCCGCGCTCATGGCGTGGGATGCGCGCTCGCGGGTCTTGCCGATATCGCGATCGCTGACGAGACCGCGGAATTCATAATCCCGGAAATGAATCGCGATATCCCGCCGCTGCTCGTCATGACGGCGCTCGGCAACCGGCTTTCGCGCGCATCGCTCGCGCGCATGGTCTATTCGCGCGATTCCATCGACGCGCAACAGGCGGTCGCCATGGGCCTCGCGGCCGAGGCGTGCAGTTCGGCTGAAGCTGAAGTGGTTCTCACCAAATACCGGCAGCGCATCGCGGCCAACAGCCGCGTGACATTGATGGCCGTCAAGCAGTTCCTGAACCTCGTGCCCGAGTCGAGCTTTGCGGCGATCAAGGAATACGCCGCGGTCGCGAACTCGAGCGCCGTATCGGAACGCTTCATCGACACCCGCTAAAGCGCAGGAAGAACATCATGGATGACACATCCGAGGTCGAGACCAAGCGCGAGCTCCACGGCATTTCACGATGGATCGGTCAGGCGGCTCTGGTTCTTCCGGTGATCGTTGCTTGCTTGTGGGCGACGGGCTTCCAGCATCTGTTGGGACTGGTCGCCTTCAACGAGCAATTCCTGGCGTTGATGCTTGCCTGCGCGCTGCTGGGTTGCTTCGTCAACGTCCGTGCGTCGAAGTCCATCCGCGGCGACCAGGTTCCTTGGTATGATTGGATCTTCGCCGCTCTTTCCCTCGTCACCTGCGGCTACGTCTTCGTGAACTACAGTTGGCTGGTCCACGATCTGGCGACGCTCAGGACGGATCGCATCATACTCGCCGCGATCCTGCTCTTTCTGGTGTGTGAGGCGACCCGGCGGATGATTGGCTGGACGCTCGTCATCGTCGCGCTTTTCTTCATTTTCTATGCCCGGTTCGGCGAGATGATGCCTGGCATATTCTCCGTGCCGGCTTCGACCTGGCAGCGGATCGCTGTCTATTCCTATCTCGACTCGAGCGCTCTGTTCGGCCTGCCGCTCAATGTCGCGGCGAATACGATCATCACCTTCATCCTGTTCGGTGCGGTCTTGAAGGCGGTGAAGGGCGACACCTTCATCACCGACCTGGCGCTCGTCGCCATGGGACGATTTCGTGGCGGGCCGGCTAAGGTATCGATCGTGGCTTCGACGCTATTCGGCACAGTGTCCGGCAGCGCCGTTTCCAACGTCGCGGTGGTCGGCCCGATCTCGATTCCGATGATGGAACGCGCCGGCTATCCGAAACATCAAGCCGCCGCCATCGAGGCGGTTTCGTCGACCGGCGGACAGATCATGCCGCCTGTCATGGGCATCACCGCCTTCCTGATGGCCGACTTCCTGTCTATTCCCTATAGTCAGGTCGTCCTCGCGGCATTGCTTCCGGCGTTGCTTTATTACCTGGCGGCTTTCGTGCAGGTCGATCTGGAAGCGGGCAAGCGCGGCCTGAAGGGGTTAGCGGTTCGCGATCTGCCGAAACTGCTCGCCACGCTCGGACGCGGTTATGCGTTCATCATTCCCCTGGCGGTGCTGATCTACACGGTGATGTTCGGCTTCTGGCCTCCGGGCGAGGCCGGCCTCGCTGCCACCGCCGCGGCGCTGGTGGTCGGCTGCCTGTCGGCGCGGAATCGGCCCACGCTTGCCGATTTGTACGGCGCCCTGCTGTCGACCGGCAAAACGTCCATGAACATTCTGGTGCTCACGGCCGTCGCGGGCATCGTCATCGGAGCGCTTCAGCTTGCAGGCCTCGGGTTCAGCATGTCATCGATCCTGCTGGAGCTCGCCGGCGACAATATCCTTCTCATTCTGCTGATGACGGCTATTGTCTGCACCATCCTTGGCATGGCGCTGCCGACGGCGGTGATCTACACGATGTTAGCAGTGCTGGTGGCGCCGGCGCTGGTTCAACTCGGCGTGGATCGCCTCGCGGCCCATCTGTTCATTTTCTATGTGGGCATGCTGTCCATGATCACGCCGCCGGTCTGCTTCGCGACCTATACGGCGGCCGCCATTGCTGGCTCGAACTTCTGGACGACGGCGATTTCTGGCATGCGATACGGCATCGCCGCTTTCATTTTGCCGTTCGTCTTTCCGTTCAGCCCCGGGCTCCTGATGATGGGTGGGCCGACCGAGGTCGTGATCGCGTTCGGGACGGCGGTGCTCGGTGTCATAGGCATCGCCGCGGGACTGGTCGGCTATCTGTTCAGGCCGCTCAATCCGGCGTTTCGCGCGCTGCTGATCGTGTTCGGCTGCGCGGTGATGGTGTCGCCGTTCGCGAGCCCGGAAATGCTCATCGCCAACGTCGTCGGATTGGTCGGCGGCGGACTGATCGTCGCGTTCGAGTGGTTCGCCAGCCGGATGCTTCCGGAGGGTTCGCAGACTTCGGCTCAGGCCGGCGAATGAAGGCGCGCGGAACCGGCGCAATCGCCGATTCCGCGTGGATCGACTCCGCGCGAGCGGATCGGCCACAGATGTAAACTCAAAAAAATCAACGAGGGAGGAAGATCATGAAACGTGTGCATGTATTGTTTTCCGGGATCGCGGTCGCCTTGATGTCCGCTTATGCGGCGCCATCGTCGGCGCAGACGGTGGCTTTGGCGGCGGATCGTGCCGGCACGACATTCAATACCATCGGCTCGGGCGTCGCCGTCGTCGCCAAGAAATACGGTGGCCTCAACATCATCGTACGGCCTTACGCCGGACCCGCCGCCTGGGTGCCGGTGCTCAATTCCGGCGAGGTGAAGCTCGGCGTCATGTCGGCCAACAGCGCCTACCAGGCCTTCTCCGGGGACAATGAGCAGAAGACAGCCTACACCGATCTTCGTCTTATTCGTGCCGGCAGTGCGACCCTGATGCTGGGCTTTCTCGTTCGCAAGGAAGGTCCGATCAAGACCTATGCGGATTTGAAGGGTAAGCGAATATCGAGCGATTTCGGCGGCCATCTGTCAATCGCCAATTCGCTGACGGCCTCACTGAAAGTGGCCGGCTATACCTGGAAGGATGTCACCTCGGTCCCGGTCGCGGGCGCCAATGATGGAATCGAGGCGTTAGTGGCCAACCGGCTCGATGCGACCTGGGCGTCGCTCGGCCAGCCCCAGGCGCGCGAGGCCGACACCCAGATTGGTGTCCGCTATCTTTCCATACCTGATTCCCCAGACGCGGCCGCGATCTATCAGGAGATCGTTTTTCCCGGTGCGCGCATCACCATTGCCAAGGCGAATGCGGCGCCGGGTGTCGAGGCGCCGACGCGCCTCTTGTCATACGATTCATATATCGTCGCCAACAAGGACGCATCGGGTGCGATGATCGCCAAGCTGCTAGACGGATTGTGGAAGGGTACAGACGACCTGCTGCCGATACATCCGAGCATGCGCGGATATACGCACGATGCCGCGGTCACCGACGCGCCGGTCATTCCCTATCATCCGGCCGCCATCGCCTTCTACAAGGAGAAAGGAATGTGGACCGAGGCGGATCAGAAGCGTCAGGACGAGTTGCTGGCGCAAGCCAAGAAATAGGCGCGAACACTTGCGAAATGCCCGCGAGTCATCGCTCGCGGACATTTCGTTTTGATAGATTAACCGACATGGATTGCGGGGCGGCAATCGTGACGGAGAAGGTCGCGTCGATCCTGGCTACGAAATGCGGAGCATTAAAAACGGCTGCGCAAGCCACGTCAGGCGAGCGCGAGCTGCGTTGCGTCGTATTCGAACAGCCAATCGTAGCGGCGCCGGACCTTCTCCGGCTCCCACTCGTGGTCGAGATGGGCCGCTGCCGTGATGGGATCGGCGAGCGCCGCATTGTGAAAGCGTTCGAGATTGGCGAACGAGCCGCGCACGATCGCGGTAGTGCGATCCTTGCGGAGGTTCTCGTAAACCATGAGCGCCTGTTCCGGCCTGCTGGAAAATTCCTGCAGGCAACGGGCCAGAATGAGCCCATCCTCGATTGCCATAATCGCGCCCTGTGCCAAAAACGGCAGCGTCGGATGGCAAGCGTCGCCGAGCAATGTCACGCGCCCCTGGGTCCATTGTTCGAGCGGTTCGCGTCCAACCAAGGCCCAGCGGAACGGAGTGTCGAAGTTCTTGATGACCTCATTGATCAGCGGATGCCAGCCGGCGAAATCCGCCGCGCATTCTTCCTTGGTGCCGGCTTCGGTCCAGGATTCGCTGGTCCATTCGCGGTTCTCGACCAGACCGACGAAATTGAGCAATGTATTGCCGCGGATCGGATAGGTGATGACGTGCCCTCCCGGTCCGATCCAATTGGTGCCCACTGGGCGCTGCAGTTCGTCGCTGAGTTGGTCCATCGGCGCGAGGCCGCGCCACGCCATCAGGCCGGTGAACTCCGCCTTGGGCGAATGAAACATTTGCGCGCGCAGTTGCGAATGAACGCCGTCGGCGCCGATCAGGATGTCGCCATGGATGCTGCGTCCGTCGGCCAATTGCAGATCGACCGACTGAGCATCCTGCCGGAAGCCGATACAGCGCGCGTTAACATGCACCGCATCGGCCTTCAACTCCTTGACAGCTTCAAGCAGCACGCGATGCAGATCGCCGCGGTGTATCATCCAGTAGGGCGCACCGAAGCGCTTCGCCGAGTCCGCGCCGAGATCGAACAGCTTGCGGGTCTGGCCCGTGTTCCAGATGCGCACTTCCTTGGCGGCCGCCTCGCAAACCAGGGGGCAAAGCCGGTCCTTAAGGCCGAGATTGATAAGCACCCGCGTTCCATTCGCGGCGATCTGCACGCCGGCACCGACCTCGCGCAGCTCCGACGCCTGTTCGTAGACGTCGACGTCAAATCCGCGTTGGAGAAGAGCGAGGGCCGCGGTCAGCCCGCCGATTCCAGCACCGGCGATGATCACATGCGCCTTGGTTTGCACAAGGGCATCCTCCTGCATTTTCCTATTAATCGAACGAACTGGCGTGATTAGTGGTTGTATAATTATGAATATCATTCATAATTGTCAAATAGAAAGACGGACGGGTTGCTACAGGCTTGGCCAAGCGTGCGACGTGCCGTCCTCACGGTGTCAATGGGGCACTGGGAAGGGCCTTCTTTGATCGGCGAGTCTTGGTGGAAGCACCAGCGCCGCCGGGATTAGTTAGGCACGCGGGTGGGTTGTGTGATCATCGTCGCGAGTTTGCGACGCCAACTGTCGTTGCCGGTAGGCTGCGGGTACGAGATCCAAGCAATCTCAAATCATTTCGGTTGCCGTGCGGCGAAATCGCCGAATGTTCCACCCGGCAACAGCTTCGTTTATTCTGGCGGTCCGCGGCTTGATCGGCGGAATGGGACATGCGTTGCATCAGTTCATGGTTGCGAAGCGGTTCGCAGCGAAGGGTAGCGCGATTGATCTGCGGTGATCGGCCGGCCACCACATTTGCAATCTCTCAAGCCGTGCTCGGCGCGGCGCACGTTGTCCAGCCGGAGACCCTCGCCCGCTGGCACGGAGCCGGCTTTCGTCTCTATTGGCGTTGGAAGTCACTCTCACAGGGAGGGCGGCCTCAGATCGAGGCGGAGTTGCGGGCGCTGATCCATCGAGAATCCGCTTTTCGGGAGCGCCACGCATTCACGGCGAACTGCTCAAGCTTGGCTTCGAAATCGCGGCCTCGCAGAAAATACGATGCTATGGGCCGCCGCTCGCCGCGCTTCGATTTTGTGCGATGCAAGCGCGCGGCGACATCTCCGACCAGCAAGCGATGCGTTCCGTCTGACAACCTGCGAGCGGGCCGTCTTTTCCGGCCGGATTTCTGATGGACTCAATGAGGCGCCACTCGTCGATATCCGCCTTGCGGATCAAGTTTGCTTACGATGGGTCGAGCAAGATGGAAGCTTCCGAACTGCCACGGGCAAACAGTGCGGTAGCGCTTTGCGAGCTAAACTAGATATAATGACTAGCAGCCATTCTATAATGTCGTTTATGCAAGGCACCTCCCGTCAGGCGAGGTCTGCTTATGGTCTAAGCGGGCGGTCGGTACGCCCTCTCACGGCGGAACGATAGATTCCATAGCGCCTTGCTATATCACCTCGTGGTATTTGCTTTCACTTCCAGTGACTGTCTGCGGCTCTTCCGATGTGAGGCAATATTGCAGAAACAAAAAAAAAGCGATCAGCCGAGCGAAGATCGGCCGCAGCGCGAAGCGGCGCCGCTCGGCATTCAGCTATCCGCCTATGAACGGGAAAGCCGCACGAGGCGACCCGATTTTGCGGCGGCTTATGATGCGCTAGTCGCGCGTCTGGAGGCGCTCGATCGCGGCGACATCGGGCCGAAGCTCGGCGAACGCATGCCATCCTTCATGATGCCGGATCAGAAAGGTCGGCTGGTCTCGCTAGAATCGCTGTTGCGATCCGGACCTGCGGTGATCAGCTTGAACCGCGGGCATTGGTGCCCCTATTGCAAGATGGAACTACGCTCGCTCGCCGCCAGTCACGATCGCATCAAAGGGCTGGGAGCGAGCGTCGTGGCCATCATGCCCGAAACCGCACAAGCGACGGCGGACTATGTTCGGGAGAACGATCTGCCCTTTCCAGTCCTCAGCGATATTGATCTTGGCTATGCACTCTCGCTCGATTTGATCTTTTGGGTCGGTGCGGAGGTTCAGCGGCTCTATCAGGAGGCAGGCGTCGCGCTCGATCAATATCAGGGTCGCGACGGCTATTTCCTGCCGATGGCCGCGAAGTTCATTGTCGGGCGGGATGGGCTCGTCAAGGCGCGCCAGGTCAATATCGAGTTCCGTGAGCGCATGGAGCCGGAGACCATTGTCGGTGTGCTGGAGCAGCTTCGCGCCGGCCTGTAAGAGCGCTCGCGATATTGCGCAGCTATCGGGCTTTTATCGACGCGGCATTTCACGCGTGCGCTGCCGACGTCTAAAGATTATACGACTGCTTATCCTGCATCGGGAGCATCGCAGTGCATTATTCACTGCAAACGGCTGGTGTTCAGACCCATATCCGGATCGTAGTTATCGCGCTCGTGGCTGGCATTGCTGTGACGATGGGTGCGATCTGTGCGCGCACCGATGCGCTGCATGATCAGTCAGATCAGCGCGTGATGATCGCCAAGCGAGAGACGACGATACACGCCGGCAACAGCGACCCGTGGATTCGCTGACGGATAGCAACCCGCTATCGGAATAATTCGCTGACGATATTTCAACAGCATCGACAAAGGCGGCACGGTGCCGGAAACGCTCAATAGCGAGCGTTTGAACACGGAGAATGTCGATGTCCGAGAAAATCAATTCCATCACGTCGCTTGCGATCGCCGCGGCGCTGACGTCTGCGCTGGCGACTATTGCCACCGCGCCGGCTCA
The DNA here is from genome assembly GCF_002119765.1 of Pseudorhodoplanes sinuspersici. Classification (NCBI taxonomy): domain Bacteria; kingdom Pseudomonadati; phylum Pseudomonadota; class Alphaproteobacteria; order Hyphomicrobiales; genus Pseudorhodoplanes; species Pseudorhodoplanes sinuspersici. Next base: position 287,856 of record NZ_CP021112.1, on the reverse strand, counting down.
GGCTGCCGAAAAGGAGAAGTGCTTTGGCGTGTCGCTGAAAGGCCAGAACGATTGCGCCGCCGGCCCTGGCACGACCTGTGCCGGTACCTCCAAGATCGACTATCAAGGCAATGCCTGGAAGCTCGTCAACAAGGGTACCTGCGTCACCACGCAGACGCCGTTCGGTCCGGGATCGCTCATCGAAATCAAGCGCCCGGCGTGATCCTCATGTCACGGCGGAAGCTGGCAGCCGCGCCAGCTTCCGCCGAAGCCAAACAAAAAGAGGCCCAGTTCATGTGGACCAAAACAAACGTCAAATCGCCGTGTGACCCCCACACGATCGGCGTCGGCTTCAAGCATGAGCATGCGCGAGAAATCTTTGAAGGCGATCGGCGTGTCGACTTCTTCGAGGTTCACGCGGAAAACTACATGGGCGCCGGCGGCCCGATGCATCATCTGCTTCATCGTATCCGGTCCGACTATTCGGTATCGCTCCACGGCGTCGGCCTGTCGATCGGCGGAGCCGCTCCACTGGATCGCGACCATCTGCGACGACTCCAGCGGCTGATAGATATCTACGAGCCCTTTCTGTTCTCCGAGCATCTCGCCTGGTCGAGCCACGAGGGCGTGTTCCTCAACGATCTACTTCCGCTTCCGTACAACGAGAGCACATTGGGACATGTCTGCGCACATATCGATCAAGTACAGGATGTACTCACAACACGTATGCTTCTGGAAAATCCGGCGACCTACGTCACATTTGCGACAAGCACGATGCCCGAGATCGATTTTTTGCGCGCAGTGGTTGCGCGGACTGGCTGTGGCCTGTTGCTTGATGTGAACAATGTCTATGTGTCGTCGGTCAATCTCGGCTTCGAGGCATCGGCCTATATCGACGCATTTCCGGTCGAGCATGTTGGTGAGCTTCATCTGGCAGGTTTTGCCGAAGATCAGGACAGCGAGGGTGCAAGGTTATTGATTGATGATCATGGCCGTGCCGTGAGCGAGGCCGTGTGGACGCTTTATCGTCGGGTCCTTGCAAGGCATTGTACCGCGCCGACACTGATCGAGTGGGACAACGAGGTGCCTGATTTTGCGGCTTTGGCCGCCGAGGCGGGCAGGGCGCGCAGGCTTCGTCTCGCTGTGTCTCCAACCATGGCGGCGGCCTAACTGGATGACCGTATTTGCGCGTGAGAGCGCCCCATTCCGGCTTGAGCGCGATTTTGCGGAGGCGTTGTTGAACAACGATGCGCCGGTGCCTGCCGCGATCAAGCTGAGCTGTGGCGCTGCCAGTCTCAGCCGGTTCGGCGTCTATCGCAACAATGTCATCGCAAGCCTGATAAGGGCTTTGGCGTCACGCTATCCCGTTACACGCCGGCTGCTCTGGCCTGATACCTTCGACGGAATTGCGCGTCTTTATGTCGTTACCGAGCCGCCGCGTTCGCCGATTCTCTCCCAATACGGAAAGGATTTCCCGCAATTCCTTCGCAGCGTGGGAGAAGGAGCTGCTGCCCAGTGTGTTGCCGACGTTGCGGCGATAGAGAATGCGCGAACCTGCGCCTATCACGCCGCAGACGCCGTGCCGCTTGCTGCCGATCTGTTCACGCATCTATCCGCGGATGATGTGCTGAACCTGCGACTGACGATGCATCCATCGGCGATTCTGTTGTGCTCGCGTTTTCCGGCTGTCTCCATCTGGCAAGCCTATCTTCGCGACGACGGCGAGCAGCCTATTGCCTGGAAACCCGAAGGGGCGCTGGTCGTTCGCCCGCACTTCGATGTCGAGGTCTGGGATTTGCCGCCGGGAACTTATGAGTTTTTTGCGGCGATTGCCAAGGGCGAAACCGTAGGTGCTGCGGCCGCAGCCACGGCGAGTTCGGACGCTTTCGATCTTGCGACCGCCTTCCGCATCATGATTTGCGCAGGGATTGTCACCGGAATGGCGGCCGCTGCGGGCCCGCACGCCTGAGCCCTTAGAGACCGTGGGTCCGGTCCGTCGACCATAGCCGCTGTGCATCGACCAGATAGGTAATTCGGGCTTGTTGCTACGCGCGCGGGCTGTAGCAATTGCGCCAGGTCAACGCCATGAAAGGCATTCAGATGCGACCTAGGCCTCGTGTCGTGATTGTAGGCGGCGGTTTTGGCGGATTGTCCGTGGCCAAGGGGCTTGCCGGTCAGCCTTTCGAGGTTGTACTGATCGACCGTAACAATCACCATCTATTCCAGCCGCTGCTCTATCAGGTCGCAACGGCAGGTCTGTCGCCGGCGGACATCGCATCACCCATCCGTAATATTCTGCGTGAGCAGCGCAATACCAAGGTCATGCTGGCAGAGGTTACCGGCGTGGATACAGTCAACTGCGAAGTCGTTGCCGCTGGTTTGCGCGTCTCCTACGACTATCTCGTGCTCGCAACCGGCGCACGCCACGCCTATTTCGGACGAGATGACTGGGCGACCTTTGCGCCGGGTCTGAAGTCGGTCGATGACGCCACCTATCTGCGCCGCCGCATCTTGCTTGCCTTCGAAAGCGCTGAGATCGAGCCGAATGCCGAGGAGCGTCGCCGTCTGTTGACATTCGTCGTTGTCGGTGGCGGGCCAACAGGGGTTGAAATGGCCGGTGCGATCGCGGAACTTGCCAAGCGTGCGCTTGCGGCTGATTTTCGTTCGATCGATCCGCGTTGCGCCCGCATCATTCTGATCGAAGCTGCGCCGCGAATCCTGACTCCATTCACCGAACCGCTGTCGGAAGCCGCGCGCCGCGCACTCGAGCAACTTGGCGTCGAGGTGCGGCTTGGTGCGGCTGTCGACGATTGTAGCTGTGAGGACGTCCGAATAGGCACGGAGGTGATTCCGACGCGCACGATCATTTGGGCTGCCGGCGTGATGGCGTCACCCGCCGGTCGCTGGCTCGGCGCTGATACGGACCGTGCCGGCCGCGTGCGAGTGCGACCGGATTTGACGGCCCCGGGTCATCCCGACATTTTCGTCATTGGCGACACAGCAGTGTCGACCGATGTCGAAGGGCGCCCGCTAGCGGGTGTTGCGCCGGTGGCCAAGCAACAGGGCCAATATGTCGCCAAAGCCCTGATTGCACGCTGTAATGGCCGCTCGATCCAGCCTTTCCGTTACCGTGACTTCGGGTCGCTCGCGACCATCGGCCGAAAGCGAGCGGTGGCGCAGATGGGCGGTTTGCACCTGTCCGGATTGCCTGCGTGGCTGCTGTGGAGCGCCGCCCACATCTACTTTCTGATCGGGTTTCGCAACCGCTTTACCGTCGTGCTGAACTGGATGTGGAGCTACATCACGTTTCAGCGAGGCAGCCGCCTGATCACGGGACTGCACGTGCGGCCTCTTGACGATGTGGCTAGAACTTCGCGAATGGAACTGATCTCTAAAGAAAGTTGATCGATCGCCCGAGGGGGGCGTCGCCATGGAAATGCACCAGGTCAGGTACTTTCTGGCCGTCGCGCGGACGCTGAACTTCACGCGTGCCGCTGAGGAGTGCAACGTTGCGCAGCCGTCGCTGACGCGCGCCATCAAGCTGCTGGAGGGCGAGCTTGGCGGCGACCTGTTCCGGCGCGAGCGCCCGCACGCGATGCTGACCCCACTGGGCGAGCGGATGTATCCGCTGCTAAAGCAATGCTACGAGAGCGCGCAAGCTGCCCGGGCACTGGCCGCCCAGATCAACGACGGTGAGGTTGGTGCCCTCAAGCTCGCAGTTTCGAGTAGCATAGAACTGAGTCTGATCCTGACGCAGGTGAATGAGCTTCGTAAAAATTTCAATGAAATCGAACTGAAGATCCTGCGCGGTACCGGTCCGCAACTGGTCGAATACATGAAGTCCGGAGAGGCGGAGCTTGCGATCGCGTCATCGATCGGCGAGGCGTGGGATCGGCTCGACACCTGGAAGCTGTTCGATGAATCCTTCGACATGGTGTTCAGCCGCGCGCATCGGCTGGCCAATCAGGAAACGATACAGCTCGACGATCTGAAGCCCGAGCGTTTCCTGCTGCGTAGTCATTGCGAGCGAAGCACCGATCTTGCCGCGCTGCTGAAGACGAAAGGCCTTAATGCTGATCACCGCCACGAGGTCTCCTCGGACCAGGACTTGCTCGCGCTATTGGAAGCAAATATCGGCATCGGCTTTCTGCCGCGCACGGTCAGTTCGCCGCAGACTGTGGTGCGAACGACTGTGGAGGGCCTCGAGCTTGGCCGCACTGTCTGCCTTTACGGCGTCGCTGGCCGTCAGCGTTCGCCGATCGCCGCAACTTTCATGAAAATGCTGCGCGCGGCGAAATGGCCGCACAAGACAGACTAACTGCACGAAAATCGCTATCCTAGCGCAGCGATCAAATCTTCGATGGCGGCGCGCTTGCGGTAATCCGGATCGACAAAGCGTGCTTTGATACGGCCATCCTGACCGATCACGAATGTCGCGGGGATCGGCAGCATCCAGCTGTCATTGCCATGGTAGTCGGGCAGCGAGTGGCCGCGGTCGATGATGTAGGCTTCCATCTCCGGACCTACCCAGATCGCAAGGTTTAGTGACATCGCGTAGCCATTGTCTATGTCAGAGAGGATCGGGAAGCTCGCATTGGCATCGTGCTTCATCTCGGCCGCGAATTGTTCACGGTCCGGCACGATGGCGACCATTCGTGCGCCGGCCGCTTCAAGCCGCGCCTGAGCGCGCGCCAGCGTGTTGATGCTGATGCGGCACCACGGACACCAATGGCCGCGATGGAAGGTTACGACGGCCGGCCCATGATCCAGAAGGCTCTGAAGGCTGACGAGCTGGCCGTTTTCGTCCGGCAGGATGAAGGGCGGCATCGCGTCACCGACACGGGGCGCACTGGTGCCGGCATCGTGCTCCTTTAAACGGTTCACCAGCCTGTCGATGACGGCCACTCTGTCCGGCGTCAGCCGCCGCATGGCGTCCGCAAGCAGGTCCAGCCGCTCGCTCATTGATCCATCAAGATCGCGGGCCTGGTCAAAAGCTTGTTTAAGGCCGGTTGCCACGGTTTGAGTAGCCATCGTGGAACTGCTCGTGCTGCGAGATAGGGGCGTCCCATATTTCATATGCGATCGGGCCCGCCGATTTCCACTGAAAATGCCCGATCGACGATAGCTCCCCTCTATAGTTGTGCGGCGCACTGGCGCCGCAAAAAGTGACGCCCCGCTTGGGACGAGCGGGGCGTCATGGTGTGACGGCCGGTGAGGGGACAGGGCAACCGTCACATATGCTTGTCGTTGGGATCCGCGCGAACGTCGGCAATGAACAGCACGACTGGGGCATCGCTGAGATTCTTCCACCAATGCGACGTGCCGAGCCTCTCGGTCCGGATTTCACCGGCCTTGTGATGGATAGGCGCCGCGCAATTGCTGGCGTATTCGATAATCTCGCCTTCCGCGACATAGATCAGCGCCGGACGGTCATCGTGGCTGTGCCACGGCACAACACCGCCGGGCTGGATCACCATCTTCCGGAAGCGGAGCTCGCGGCCCTTGATCTTGGCTTTTTCCTTGCCGAGATCGATCGACCCAAGTGTCGTGTCGCTGACACCCGATGCTGCGAGCGTGACCGCCTCGCGCGCATTTGGTTTGAATTTGCCGGTCGGGCATTCGCCCGCGTGTGCGCCAACGGCGAACCCGGTTGAGGCCATGATTGTGAGGGCGGCAACCGAACGAAGCCGGCCGCAGTTGAACGTGAGCATGATTTTGGTCTCCTCTGTTGCGCCGCGGCTCGTTCGAGCCGTGCAGTAATGCGATGGTGCAGTGGCCTTGCTTGATTAGGAAATGCCAGACCGCTCTAGTGTCGATAGCGCGGTGCTATTCGTCGACAACGCAGGCGCAGAGGCATTCCAGAGCAGATGATCCAGCGATATCACTCCGGGTCCGCGTGCAATGATCAGCCCGAGCAACGCGAACCACAGAAGATGTTCGGGCCAACCGCCGGGCACGACAAAGAACTGGATTACCAGAGTCATGCCGAGCAGTCCGGCGGCAGACAGGCGCGCCGCAAGGCCGATGACCAAAAGGATCGGAAGGATATGTTCGCTAATCGTTGCGAGATAGGCCGCAACATCTGGCGGCAACAGCGGCACCTTGTATTCCTCGCGGAACAGAAAGAACGTCTCCTCGCGGATTGAAAGGCCATTCACTTTGGTCTGGCCTGAGCGCCAGAAGACGTTGGCGACGGCAAGACGCGCCGTGAGCAAGATCAGGCTCGTGGGGATTCGGTCGACGAGGCTGCGGCTTTTGTCGAGCCATTTGAATACGTGCATCGGGATCTCCTGCCACAATGTTCGATGCGCGGATCAAATGCGAAATGGAGCTGATTCAGAAATATCAATTCCAGATGGGCGCGATAGCTTGCGTCTATTCATGCATGGTCGGGCCCGCAGCGTAGCGCGCAGCTATCGTCACCCTAGCCAATCGGCATTTCCAGGCCGTTCGCCTGCCGTGTCAGTTTCGTTGCAACCAGACGCGCGGCGCGCAGTCTGCAACGGAAGGATCAGGTCAATGAATTTTCAGCCGCTCAGCCTTCATCAGATACCCCAGTCTCTCGAAGGTAAAGTTTCGCTCGTCACGGGATCGACCAGTGGAATCGGTCTCGGCATCGCACGTTCGCTCGCGGCGGCGGGTTCTGCGATTGTGTTGAACGGCTTTGGCAAGCCTGAGGATATTGCCGAAGTGCAGGCGCGGACGATCGCCGAATTCGGGGTAGAGGTGCGCTATTCGCCGGCAGATTTGTCTAAGGCTGCTGCTGCGGCCGATCTGATTGCGATGACGCTCGATACGTTCGGTCGGCTGGACATTCTCGTCAACAACGCTGGAATCCAGTATGTCGCTCCGCTCGAGGTATTTCCCGCCGACAAATGGGACATGATCCTTGCGATCAATCTTTCATCGGCATTTCATACGACGCGCGCGGCGCTGCCTTCGATGCGTAGATATAATTTCGGCCGCATCATCAACATCGCGTCCGCGCATGGTCTGGTAGCATCACCGTTCAAGTCCGCCTATGTCGCCGCCAAGCACGGCATAGTCGGTCTTACCAAGGTGACCGCGCTGGAAACTGCGGAGTCCAACATCACCTGCAACGCGATCTGCCCCGGCTATGTCTATACGCCGCTCGTCGAGGCGCAGATCGAAGGGCAGGCGAAGGCGCACAATATTCCGCGCGAGCAGGTGATCCGCGACGTGCTGCTGGCGCAGCAGCCCAGCAAGCGCTTTGCGAGCGTCGAGGAACTCGGCGCGCTCTCGGTCTTTCTCGCAAGCGACGCGGCGTCCTCGATTACAGGTGTTGCCTTGCCGGTCGATGGCGGCTGGACCGCACATTGAGCCGCCACGCGGATTTTTCGGGAGGAGATGATGGAACCTGGTTCGGTCACACAGATCTCGGCGCGAGACGGACAGAAACAAGATCGGCAGATCGTGCTGGTCCTGCAGGGCGGCGGAGCGCTCGGCGCCTATCATGCCGGCGTGTACCACGCGTTGCATGAGCATGGCATCGACCCCGACTGGATCATCGGCACGTCGATCGGCGCCATCAATGCGGGTCTGATCGCGGGCAACGCCCGCAACGACCGCCTGGACGCCCTCAAGGAATTCTGGACTCGCATGGCCTATCGCCCGCCATTCGGCGTGCCAACCTGGACGGGTCTGTCCGACACGGTGGCTTATTGGCGAACATTGCTGCGCGGCATCCCGGATTTCTTCGAGCCCAATCCGGGAGCGTTTCTCGGCACGCATGTTCCGCTCGGGGTGGACAGCGCTGGCTTCTATTCGACGGCGCCATTGGAAAGGACGCTGCTCGAGCTGGTCGATTTCGAGCTACTGAATCAATGCAAGCCGAGGCTCACCGTTGGCGCGGCACATGTGCGCACCAGCGCGATGAAATACTTCGATAGCCGTGACGGTGAAATCGATGTGAAGCACATCCTCGCATCAGGAGCGTTGCCGCCCGCATTCCCGGCGGTTCGCATTGATGGTGAGCTCTATTGGGATGGCGGCATCCTATCGAACACGCCGACCGAAGCCATCTTCGACGACAATCCGCGCAAGGATTCACTGATCTTCGCCGCCCATTTGTGGAATCCGGTCGGCAACGAGCCATCCACGATCTGGGAAGTGCTGAACCGGCACAAGGACATCCAGTATTCCAGCCGCGTGGCCAGTCATATCGCGCGGCAGCGGCAGATGCACGATCTCCGCCACGTGATCAATGATCTGGCGAAGTACCTGCCGGAGGAGATCCGCAACCTCCCGAAGGTACGGGAACTGGCATCTTATGGATGCCCCACGACGATGCACGTCGTGCGCCTGCTCGCGCCGCAGATTGAAAATGAGAACCACACCAAGGACGTTGATTTCAGTCCATCGAGCCTGCGCGTGCGCTGGGAGGCTGGCTATCAGAATACGATGCGCGTGCTCGAGCAGGCGCCATGGGAGAACGAGTTCGATCCACTCGAGGGTGTGCTGCTGCATGAGCTGATGTCCGGGATGGTGGAAGCGGCAGAGTAGACGCGGGTTTCCACGGTATTCCATCATGTCACATGCCTCGTCCCACATATCGCCGGCGATCAGTGTTGCGGGTGCACAAGGCGGAGCGCTGCGCGCGCTCCGTCGTAATGTCATCATCGGAGTTATCGCCTTTCTGACGGTCGTGGATCTGTTTGCGACACAGGCCATTCTGCCCGCGCTGACGAAAGCTTACGGTGTGACGCCGGCCGCCATGGGACTCGCCGTCAATGCGAGCACACTCGGAATGGCGGTCGCAGGGGTGTCGGTCGCGTTCTTCAGCCGGCGCTTGAACCGGCGCTCCGGCACTGTCCTAAGTCTTTGCGTGCTTGCGATTCCGACCGCATTGCTGGCCTGGGCGCCCGATCTTGCCAGCTTCGCGATCCTGCGAGTCTTACAGGGTCTGTGCATGGCTGCGGCGTTCACACTGACACTGGCTTATCTCGGGGAAGAATGCAGTGCGATGGACGCAGGCGCTGCCTTTGCCGCCTATATCACCGGCAATGTAGCGAGTAATCTGGTCGGTCGGCTGATCTCGGCCGGTGTTGCGGATCACCTCGGGTTGGCGGCGAATTTCTATTTCTTTTCGGCGCTCAATCTTGCCGGGGCGATCTTGGTCTATTTTTCGGTCCGCTCGACCATGCCGGTGCAGCCGGGTGGCGAAGCTTTGGCGTCGCCGCTCGCGCTGTGGAGTAAACATCTGCAAAACCCGCCTTTGCGCGCTGCATTCGGGATCGGCTTCTGCATCCTGTTCGCATTTATCGGCACGTTCACCTACATCAATTTTGTGCTCGTGCGGGAGCCGCATGCGCTCAGCATGATGGCGCTCGGATTGATCTATTTCGTATTCCTGCCGTCAGTTATTACCACGCCTTTCGCCGGAGCTGCCGCCCAGCGGTTCGGAACACGTCCGACATTCTGGGGTGCACTCGCGCTGGCCGGGCTGGGACTGCCGCTGTTGCTGTTGCCTAATCTTGTTGCCGTGATTGTGGGCCTCGCGTTGGTTGGGATCGGCACCTTCTTTGCGCAGGCGGCCGCGACCAGCTTTGTTGGGCGCGCCGCGACCACGGATCGTGGATCGGCGAGCGGCATCTACCTCGCATGCTATTTCTTCGGCGGCCTAGTAGGCACGGCGCTGCTTGGGCAATTGTTCGATCAGTTCGGCTGGCTTGCTTGTGTTGCTGGAATCGCGCTGTCGCTTGCGGTTGCGGCGCTGCTTGCCGTTCGGCTCAAGCTTCCCGCCCAGCCCGCCGTCGTTACATAGCGCATCGCTATCAGCACAATTCTCAAGCGATATTTCAACTGAGAAGCGCGCCGTCTTACACCTGCCTCGACGCTCGATAACGGGCGTAGCTTAAACCGAAGGAGACTGAAAATGTCGATCACCAAGACTGCTCTCGTCGCTGCTTCGCTCGTTGTCGCCGCCACCGTCGTCAATGCCGCCGATCGCGGCGGTCTCGATACTGGCTTTCATGGCAACACCTCTGCTGCCACCTATATCGGCGGCCCGAAGTCGGCATTCGCGCCGTCCGCGCGCAGTTCGTTTGCGCAGACCACGACCGTGCGTTCGCGTGCTGTGCGCACCGAAGGGCGTATCCAGATGGTGCGGATGAACCCGCTGCTCGATATGTTCCACGGGCTGATGGTTCGCTAACTATTCGGATGCCGCGATCGCGACGCGATCGGGGGATCCGGCGTCGAAGCCGGTGGGGCCCTCCTGTCCCGCCGGCTCCGTTGCGAAACATGTGTGGTTATCTGTGCGGTCAAATTCAGCTTGGCGGCAGCACAGTATTTAAGTGCCGCCCCAGTTTCGCCCAGAAACGATGACGACAAACGTCGATGAACGCGGGCGACGACGACGGTGCTGACGCGCACCGGTCGAAGGATGGCGCGATCGAATCGACACCTCGCGCGCCATCCATCCAACTGAGAATAATCAGTTTCAGGATCCAGCCGAAGCGGCCGCAGAACTGCACAAGCTGCGGCGAACCGTCCATGTTCAAACTGACGTGGACATCAAGGGCGTGCCTCGGGATGAGGACTAGGCTTTCTTAAAGAGCGGTACGCGTGTTGCAGCATCTCAACAAGCGATCCGTGCTCCCTGGAGAGCTTGAGAAATGAAGAGTCCTGCAGCGTGATCCTCGAAATCTATGCGTCCGGCATCGTTCAGGCGCGAAGGGGAGATCGGCAAAAAAATCCGCCGTCGTCCCGATTGCAGAAAATGATGGCCCGCCATCGGAGCAGGCTGGAGAAGACAATTTTGTGTCAAAGGTTGTCCTCAACTCGATCAGACATTTCCTGACACAAAAGTCCGCTGAGCAGAAGCATTGAAACACCTCTGACCTAATTCCGAGCACGATCCCTCTAGCAATTATGCGGTGTTAACACTCCGCGGGGATCAGAATGGGGAATGTACTTATATTTGTGTCGTTTCAAGAGGACAGCCGGCTGGTTCAGCGCTGCTCGCGTCGTGGGATAACATTATGTCTCTCGCCACTGACGAATGGGCTGCCAACGGCATGCATAACCGCGAACGCAGAATGGGCAGGGATACTTCAGTTTTATGATGATGTCAGCCTCTCGGATGGAGCGCCTGCGCACTCTCTCTTGAATTTGAACGACCCGTCCGGATTGGGCGATGGAGAGAGGGCGCCGTCATATGAGTAAGCGAGAATTGGTCAGTCTCGAACGAAGCAACATTTCTGGTGTTGAGTCGGTTCGAAAGATGATTCTATTGATCGCAGTTTTTGCCGGAGCTGTCATTCTTGCTGTGTCCGAGTCGGCGTACCCGTCCGATTCAGCCGCGCATGACGCATTCGGGTGGCTTGGCCTCAGCCTCATCATAGCCTGTATTCTCGGGCGCACATGGTCGTCGCTGTATGTCGCAGGAAGGAAAACAGTCGAGCTTGTTACCGACGGTCCTTACTCGATCATGCGCAATCCATTGTATTTCTTTTCGATACTGGGCACTGCGGGAATTGGTGCTTTGGGACGAAGCATCATGTTGACGCTGGTGGGCGCATGCGTCGGATCGCTGGTATTCTGGATGGTCACACAACAGGAAGAGCGTCGGCTACTGGAGCGACATGGTCAGCCCTATGCAGAATATTTGAGACTTGTGCCGCGTTTTCTTCCAAACCTGCGCCTATGGCGAGACACGGAAACGCTGACCATACGGCAGAGTCGTGTGCTCATGACCTTCGCGGACGCGCTCTTGTTCTTGATGGCCGTTCCCTTGATAGCAGCTTGTCGATCCTTGCAACTGGAGGGGCTGTTACCTGTCCTGGTGTCGCTACCCTAGATGGGTGTGCGCCGACGATCAAATCAATCGTATCCGGCAGCGGTCGTCTGACTGGCAGTTAACGTGCGCTACTTGCGGGCTCGTCATTGCGAAGTGCTTTGATACAAAAATCAGTCCGGCAGAAACATCCATACATCGAAGGGCCGATTTTAGGCCACGAGATCGCACTATTGATAGCCAGCATTAGCGATCAGGGGGTGTCACCAATCATGAAACGCGCCGCAGTTTCGGCCGTTGTTGCTACGGCGTTTCAAAAGCCGCGCCGTGCCTCGGGGACCGGGCCATTCGGGCCCACGGTCGCTGCTGTTGCGATCGGAGTTCTGACCTTTATCGCGCTCTTCGCTATCGCAAAGCTGCGGCTTGATGTTTGGAGCATCACTGAGGCGCGTCATTTGCCGCGGTGGCTTGTCGACCTGTCCGGCAAAATCAGCGCCTACGGTAAGTCGGGCTGGATCCTGTGGCCGCTGGCAGGGTTGCTCGCGCTGTGCGTCGCAGCTGGGTTTGTGGCGGCAAGTCGGCGGGACGGGCTGATCTTTTCGGCGCTGTCGCTGAGACTGACATTTCTCTTTTCGGCGATAGCGTTACCGGGATTGCTGGCCAGCGCCCTGAAGGCGGTGATTGGGCGCGCGCGGCCTTATCTAACGGGACAGCCTGACGCCTTCCTCTATGTGCCATTTGCGTATTTCCGTGAGCGACTGTTCGGGGGCATGCCGTTTCCCGAATATGCGTATGGCAGCATGCCGTCTGGCCACGCCACCACTGCGGTTGCAGCGGCGGTCGCACTGGGCGCGCTGTGGCCGCGGCTCTGGCCACTGTTCTGGACCTTTGCCCTTGTTATCTCTGCGACGCGCCTAATTATCGCCGTTCATCATCCCACCGATGTCATGATGGGTGTCGTCATTGGTGGGCTCGGCGCTCTCGTGATCCGGAATTATTTTGCGGCGCGACGCTGGGTCTTTTCGGTCGACGCTGCCGGACATGTGCACGCAATGCCGGGGCCAGGTTTGCGCAGAATAGCGCGCGCAATCGGCAACCTCCGGAGCCTCCGATGAACCAGTCTCGGATCATTGCACGCGGGGCTGATCTGGACATTTCCGTCGTGATTCCGGTTCACGACGAAGTGGAAAACATCGCCTGCCTCGCGGCCGAGATTTTAGCGGCGCTGCGCGGCAAAACTGCATTCGAGATAGTCTTCGTCGACGACGGCTCGACTGACGGCACCGCAACGAAGCTTGCGCGCCTGACGACATTTTACCCGGAAGTGAGGTCAGTTTCGCATGACCGCAAGAGCGGGCAGTCAATAGCCGTATCGAGCGGCGTGCGCGCGGCGCGCGGCGCTGTAATCGTGACAATCGATGGCGATGGTCAGAACGATCCGAAGTACATCCTTGAATTTACACAGAGGCTTGCAGCCGGTATGCCGGAGGTTGGCCTCGTCGCTGGGCGGCGGGTCGGTCGCAAGGCAACCCGCTTCAAGATAATGCAGTCGCGCATTGCGAATTCCGTGCGTGGTACCATCCTGCGCGATCACACAACCGACACCGGCTGTGGAATGAAGGCAATTCCGCGCGAGGTATTCCTGGCGCTGCCGGTCTTTGATGGGTTGCACCGTTTCTTGCCAGCGCTCGTGCGACGAGAGGGCTACGCGGTCGTGCAGATCGACGTTATGGATCGAGACCGTCGTCGCGGTGTTTCAAAATACGGTTTGTGGGATCGCTTCTGGGTTGGTCTGCTCGATCTCATGGGTGTGTGGTGGTTGATTCGTCGCCGCAAAGTGGTTCCGCGGGTGAGAGAGCTGAAGTCAGATGCTGGTTGATCTGTTGCAGATAATCGGAACGTACATGCAAGACGTGTTCGTTCGTAACCTTGACGTATGGGTGGTTGTCGGAGTCGTCGCACAAGCCTTCTTCACCGCGCGTTTCGCGGTCCAGTGGATTGCATCCGAGCGTGCAGGCCGCAGCGTGATCCCAACCGCATTCTGGCTGCTGTCACTGGCCGGCGGCGCGATGCTGTTGATCTATGCACTACATCGCAAAGACCCGGTCTTTGTCGCCGGGCAGACGTTTGGATTTTTCATCTATCTGCGCAACGTCTATTTTGTGATCCGCGAGAGCCGGGTATAAGCTGCGTCGGCTCATTAAACCAAGTGGTTCCATGGAGCGGGCCGGCACAAATAGGCAACCCCGCGACGGCTTCTATTATCGGATCGGTTACGGTTTCCAAGCGAGCGGTCGCTGGGGGCGCTCGTGTCTTCGGCGAAGCTGACAATATCAACCAAGCCGTTCCATTCAGCTAGCAGAAGATCACGACGTGCGTCGCGACCTTCTGCTCATCTTCAAGATGCACGCTGCAACAATGATTTTGCGCGGCAGACGTTTGACCGCTCGGATGGCCCTCTATTGCGCCTGTGGCTCCTTCTTCGAACCCTTATCAGTCCATTCAGGTGGTAAACCGATCTTGCCGCCCACCCAGCCGGCAAAGCCTGGAGAGCGACCATAGGCCTCGCACGCTGCGTACTTCGGAGCGAATCCCATCTTGGAACGGACCTTTTCCGGAGTGGGGAAATCGATGCCGTTAGACTTGAAAGGGCTTTCGCCTTTGGCGAGCACTTTTGCAAAATCTTCGCCAAAGGCCTCGGCCAGATCGTAGGCATCACTCACTTTCGATACTCTCGGCGTGCTAAAAAAGGCCATTGCACCTCTACCCCAAACGATGGCTGCCTGCTGTCGGCCGGAGCGGTCAAGGGCCTCCGCCTCAATAGCGATTTCTCCCAAGCCAATCGGAATCCGTGGTGTCGGAATTGGAACGCTCGTATCGATAAACTTTGTGCCGATTGAGGCTGCTACGGAGATGCCCGCTGCAACTTCGTTGGTTTCTGTTGCATGGGTGACGGCGCTTCGCACGGTCAAGTCTGCCGGGACATCTGGCGTGACAACGGTGAAACGATCGCTGAGGCTAACACACAGGGCCCGGTTGACGGCGTTCGCCACGAGCGCCCGCTGTTCATTTGACAATGCCGGTGCGATCGTAGGCGGAAAGGTGGTTGGCACAATGTTGACGGTTTTCGCAGCCATCACCTGATCCTTTCTCACGTGAAGCCGCGACTTGGTGATCTTGCCGTCATCCTGTTTTAGTCCATCGTACGAAGAAAGACTGTTACCCTGTACAAGGGGAGCAGTCGCGCAACCTGGCAATAAGCTAATGATGGCCAACATAGCCAATAATATCGGACTACGCGGTCCTCTCATTGACGTCTTGGTGCACTTTCGCCATGAGTAATCCTCGCGTAGGTGCCTGCACCCAATCTTGCCCATCTGGCATTTCAAAGACGGTCCTGACATGAGAAAGGCGTGACCAAACGACGACGCAAGAAAGCGCATTCCGACCCCCAGGGTGTTTACGTGGTCCTATTGATAAAGTGGATACGTGGCCCAGGATCTCATTCAACATGACGCAATGAAAGTGCACCACGCCCGCTGCCATTCCCAACAGCAACACTATCAGCAAGGCATTCACCGACCACTTGAGGACGAGATACAGAAACCGGTTCGCTGTTTTCAGTCCTTTGCTCCATGTGAGTAGTGGCGCGAGCCCTGCAAAGATCTTATTGGCGAAACCCCGGTAGTCTTCTGGCGTGTTGGGTACAACTGAGGCGCGCACAACGCCTTGGTAGAGGAAGTTGAGAACGGCCCCCAGCGGATTTTGGGGTCGTCTAACATCGCACATAAGGATAAGGCGATCGGAGTCGGTATCGTTGCGCACGTAGTGGAGGTAGGTCTCATCAAACATGAGAACCTCGCCGTCTCGCCAACTTTGGTTGCGGCCGTCTACATTGATGAAGCAAGCGTCGGAGTTGGGCGTCGAGAGGCCCAGGTGGTAGCGCAGGGATACGGCAATTGGGTCGGCGTGACGGGATAGCCGGGCCCCTCTCGGTAAAAAGGCAAACATGGCTCCATGCACGGCCGGGACTGTGTTTATTATCCTCACTGTCTCGGGGCACAATCGTCTTGCCGATTGATGTGTGTAGCCGTACCATTTGACGTAGAAGCGACTCCAGCCGTATTTGAAAAACGACCGGAAGCCGACGTCGTAATATCCCGCGGTTCCGGGCCGCTTGGCGGCGTCGAAGTAGTTCTGGCGCACGAGCTCTAAGCCTTCATCGCGAATGGTTTGCCAATTTTGACGCAACAAGTCGAGTTCCGGAAAATCATTCGGATCGAGAATGGCTTTTGATCCGCGTGGCATGGTTGTCATATACAACGCGCAGTTCAAAGGCGTGAAGATTGGCCAACCCTTGCGGATGTACTCCGTCAAGCTCTCGTAGCGAGTAGTTCCCCTAAAGCGATATACGTATACGATGCTCGCTGCCACAAAAGTAAAAAGGCCCCCAAGTGCCAACATAAGTATCTCCGAGGTTTCAACATCGCCGCCCTGATTAAGGGAGCGCGTGAGTCGGAATTTGGTCAGAGACGTCCGAATGTTTCGCCAAGAGCTGATTTTGTGTCAGAACAAGTCCAGCCGAGTTGGAGACAGCGTTTGTTACAAAAAATTTTCCTTCGGCCTTGTGAATTATGGTTACTCGGCGACGAGAGCATAATCGGACAGCCGGACTGCCATGCACCCCCCACAAGTTCTTGTTGTGGATGACGATCTTGAAATTCGAAAGCTTTTGGCGCGCTATCTGAAAGGGCAGGGCTTGCGTGTTCAGCTTGCTTCTAGATGTGCGGACGCGCGCGAATGCATTTCGAACTACCAAGTCGACCTCATCATCCTTGATGTCATGTTGCCGGACGGATCTGGACTTGATCTTTGTCGGGACCTTCGGACGATGCGGTCAAAAATTCCTGTCATACTGCTCACGGCTCTGAAGGAGGACGTGGACCGGATCATAGGTCTTGAGATCGGAGCTGCCGATTACTTGGGGAAACCTTTCAATCCGCGCGAGCTTGCCGCCCGCATCCGCGCAGTACTGCGCCGCGACAAAGATAACCGCTCCATACAGAGTGACGCGAGTTGCTATTTTTTCGAAGGGTTCAGGGCGGATCCTTTTGCTCGGTCAGTGATCAATTCGGAAGGCAGCGAAGTCGAGCTGACCGGCGCAGAATTCAATCTGCTATTGACCTTTCTTGATCGCCCCGGTCGCGTCCTTTCGCGGGATCAACTGTTCGATCTGGTGTACGGGCGCGATGGAGACGCGTTAGATCGCTCGATCGACGTGTTGATTAGTCGCCTGCGACGCAAGCTCGCGAACGGTGAATCGAATCAGATGTTCAAGACGGTTCGCAATGGAGGTTACCAACTTGTCGCAAAGGTCACTCAATCGGATGGGCAACGTTGAGCCGGAGTGTCGGAGATCGACGAACAAGCGCGGCTGCCGTACGTGCGCGGTCCGGAATACCATTGACCATTGTGCTGCTCGTGTTCGCTGTACTCGGCGCTGGATGCGCAACCGTCTTCCCCCGCAATATTGTGCCGGAACAGCTTTCAAACGAGGCCGAACTCGCTGGCATGCCAAATATCCGCGTTTGGGGTGACGCGCCGGCCGAATCCTTCGTCGCGCTCTTCAGGGCCGAAAGGCACAAGATGGCCGCGTTCACTTCAGCGGTGGGACGCTCAGAACAGCAATCACGAGCATTCAACATCGTCGCGATCTCAGGTGGAGCTGACAACGGTGCGTTCGGAGCCGGTCTCCTGGTCGGCTGGAGTGATGCCGGGACGCGACCCGACTTCGATGTTGTCACCGGTGTTAGCGCAGGTGCACTCACCGCTCCTTTCGTCTATCTGGGCCAAGGGAAAGATGTGCAGCTGAGGGAGATTTTTACCAAATACACGCGCAGTGACATTTATGATCCTGGCATTATAGCGCCGCTATTTGGCGGTGGATTGGTTGACAGTTCTCCGCTCGGAAGTCTGATTGCAAACTATGTCGATGAGGCTTTCCTCCGCGATGTCGCCCGCGAGCGCAAAAAAGGGCGGATCTTACTGATTGGCACGACAAATCTGGATGCGGAGCGGCCCGTCCTTTGGGATATGGGACGCATCGCAATGAGCGGTCATCCACAGGCGCTTAGTCTTTTTCGTAAGGTTCTATTGGCCTCTGCGTCGATCCCAGGTGCCTTTCCTCCGGTACGCATCAAGGTCCGGGCTGGTGGCCAGACTTATGAAGAGTTGCATGTTGATGGTGGAGTGACTCAGCAGGTCTTCGTGCCGCCATCTTCAGTTGCCGGCCGTGGGCTCGGCTCTGCGACAAAAGCATCCCCGGCGAGGCGTCTGTTCATTATCCGCAACGGGAAGATCACTCCCGAATGGGAAGCCGTCGAGGAAGGTATCTTCTCAATTTCCCGGCGGTCGGTGTTTACACTCATCAAAAGCCAAAGCATTGGTGACCTTTATCGCATTTACGTCAATGCGCTGGCCGATGGCACCGACTTCAACTTGGCCGCCATTCCGTCCAGCTTCAGCGTTAGATGGGCTGAGCCATTTGAAAAGGCCTACATGCAAGCACTTTACGATGAAGGCTATCGCTCTGGGGTCCAAGGTTACCGCTGGATTAAAGTCCCGCCGGGGTTAGCAACGAGGTCCAAGATTCCTACACTCAAACGTCCGGAAACTCTGGATTTGACTCTGTCGTTGTCGGACTAAGTTGTGCTCGTGCAAATGCAGATTTCTGCAGCAGCCGAATGCATCGTCGAACTTCATGCCGGTGCAATTCCCGAGGATATCTCGTCTTTTCCATGACGCCGAAAGCCAGCCCCTTGCAGGACACTTCAATATTGCAAAGGTATCATGATCAACGGACGATGCAGCGACCACAGCGCTGTTCTAGGCAGGTCGGGATTGTGGCATGTGATCAACCGGCAACTTCACAGTCTGGAGCAAACCATGCACGGGACCGTTTTCTAATCGTGATGCTGCCTCCGGCGCGCTGCACGCTCTCATGTGCGATCGTCAAACCCAGTCCCGCGCCATCGACATTCTTTGTGCGCGCGGGATAGACGAGCACTCCCGTCGAGATACCGATCGCAGAAACGATTCGCCGCGGCGATGAGCATAGCGAGCTTAGCCCGCAGAGTGATCACGACACGGGTTCCTGTGATTCGACTTTAACGACCAGTTGATATCCGCCATTGCGAATTGTCTTAATGAGACTGGTCGTCCCTGATGGGTCCAGCTTGCGTCTCAAACGGCTGACAAGGACATCGATCGAACGATCGAGTACGTCACCGTCCCGGCCATGAGTCAGATCAAGGAGCTGGTCCCGCGAAAGGACCCGCCCGGGTCGGTCAAGGAAAGTCTGCAAGAGATCAAACTCGGCGCCCGTTAACTCTATGTTGTTACCTTGAGCGTCCACAACGCTGCGTCCTTGCGGGTCGACAACGAATCCTTCGAAAATATACGCCGTTGAACTGAGGCCCCGAGAAATGGGTTTCGAGTGACGTCGCAGTACAGCACGAATGCGGGCAACCAACTCTCGCGGGTTGAACGGCTTTCCGAGATAGTCGTCGGCTCCCATTTCGAGACCGATGATGCGATCGATGTCCTCCTTGAGAGCGGTCAGAAGTATGATCGGGATAGTGTTTCTTTCTGCTCTTAAGTCCCGGCATGCATCGAGGCCCGAGCCATCCGGAAGCATCACGTCAAGAATAATGAGATCTATCTGATTGGTCGTAATACGCTCGCGAAGTTCGCGGCAGTTCGAGGCCAGGAGAACGCGAAATGCCTGACCTTCGATATAGCGTGCGAGCAGTTTTCGAATTTCCGGATCGTCGTCGACGACAAGGATTTGCGGAATGTGTTCGGTCATGTTGTCATTCGATGGCTTCAGGTCATGTTCTACAGCGGAGTACGGTCGAAAAATGCTGCAATTCGTAACAAATTGCGACACCCTACTCTTGCAGAAACATTTCGACACAAATCGATCGTGACCAGGACAATCAGACACGAATTGTCCAACGCGAGCAAAGCCTCCGGTCTATGTGGGTATCCGCACCTGTCCGCCGAAGCGGCTCGATGCGTCCTATTGCAAAACGAACGTAGGGAAAATGCAGGATGACAGCTATGGCCAAATGCATGCGCGCTGCGTCCGTCTCCATCTTCGCGCTTCTCTATTCCGCAGCTCACGCGCAAGGCCCATCGGCGGCCGTGACGGTCACCGCTGTTTCGGTGGAGAAAACCAAGGTCATTCGGAGCATCACCGCAATGGGAGGCGTTGTCGCCTGGCGTGAGATACTTGTTGGCACGGAAGCCAGCGGTCTTGCCGTAACCGAGATCGCGGTCGACGAGGGCGATCTCGTTGCAAAAGGTCAGGTTTTGGCGCGCCTTAACGATGATCGTATAAGAGCGGAGATACTGAAGCAAAAGGCGGCGATCGACGAACTTGAGGCGAGCCTTGCAAGCGCCAGATCGGATGCCATACGGGCCCGTTCAGTTACGTCCGGTGTGATCACGGCTCAGACGATCGAGCAGCGCGAGACGCTCGTTAAGACGACGGAAGCCAGGCTGGAGGCAGCGAGGGCGCAGTTGCTCGAAATCGAGGCGCGGCACCGCCAGACGGTGATTGTCGCCCCTGCGGCCGGCATGATCGCATCCCGATCGGTAGCGATTGGCCAGGTGATGCAGACTGGAACCGAAATGGTCCGGCTCGTTCAGGAAAACCGAATCGAGGTCGACGCCCGCGTGCTGGAGTCAGATCTGCTTTCTGCCGCAGTCGGGCAATTTGCAACGATCATCGGTCCCACCGGCCGGCCTGAACACGGAGTCGTTCGCATCATTTCGCCGATTGTCGATCCCAAGACTCGTTTGGGTACGGTCCGCATTGCGCTCTCCCGCGATACGCACTTGAAGCCTGGCATGTTTGCGCGTGTGGAAATTGCGGTCGAAAGCAAGTTTGCGCTGACCGTTCCGCTGAGGGCGCTGGTCTGGCGCGAAGCCAAGGCACACGTCTTCAAGGTCAGTCCCGACAATCTGGTGGCGCTCACGGAAGTCAGGATCGGCCGAGGGACAACCGACCAAGTCGAAGTCCTGCGGGGTGTGGATGTGGGAGACCGCATCGTGACTCAAGGGGCTGGATTTCTGAATGATGGCGATACCGTCAACATCGAAACAGCGTCCGTGAGAATTGGCGCCGTACGATGAACAAGATCTCCAGCTGGGCGATCCGCAATCCCGTAGCAACGACGGTACTGTTCTTGTTCCTGACGCTATTGGGCCTCGTCTCGTTTTCGAAGCTTCGGCTCAACAACTTGCCCGATATCGATCCTCCCACAGTGACCGTCAGTGTCGTATGGGCTGGAGCTGCGCCGACCGAGATCGAAACGCAGGTTACGCGCCTGATTGAAGACAGCGTCACCGGATTGGGCAATGTCAATCATGTACGTTCAACTGTGAATGAGGGGATCTCCTCAAGCAACGTCGAGTTCGCAATTGGAACAGACATCGACCGGGCAACGAATGACGTTCGCAATGCTGTCATGTCTACGCGTTCGAAATTGCCTCAGGCGGCCCTCGATCCCATAATTCAGCGTGTCGATGCGACAGGACAGGCGGTCCTGACATTCATCGTCGATGCGCCGGCGATGGCCCCCGACGATCTGAGTTGGTTTATCGATAACGACATCGCCAAGGCCGCGCTTGCCGTGCCGGGCGTATCCAGAATTTCGAGATCCGGTGGCGTCGACGCCGAGATTTCGGTCAAACTCGATCCTGACCGGCTGATGGCACTTGGCCTGACAGCCTTCGAAGTCTCCGACCTGATCAAAAGTCAGAACATCAACCAACCCGGTGGTCGTGTGACGTTGGGGGCGGCGGAGCAGACGATTCGCGCTGTCGGGAGTGCCCTCGATGTTGCAGCCCTGAGAGACATGCGTCTCGCCTTTAGTGACGGCCGGAGCATCAGGCTCGCCGATCTGGGGGTCGTCGAGCGGTCCTGGGCTGAGCCGCGGCAGAGGGCGCGATTCAACGATCGGGAAGTCGTCGGCTTCAGTGTTTACCGGGCGGTCGGCACGGGCGAGATTGCCGTGACCCGGGATGTGCGAAGGCGAATGACGGAATTCGAGGCCGCCCATCCCGGAATAAGGATCGTTGAAGTAACCACATCGACCGATGCAGTGGTCGAGGGATACAATGCGGCTCTCGAAGCGCTCGCCCTCGGTGCATTGCTAGCCGTTTTGGTCGTCTGGCTGTTTCTGCGCGATCTCCGGGCAACGTTGATCTCGAGTGTCGCGCTCCCGATGTCGTTGATCCCGACATTCGCGATCATGTATGCGCTCAATCAATCTCTCAACAATATCTCGCTGCTGGCGATTGCCATCGTTGTCGGAATCTTGGTCGACGACGCTATTGTGGAAATTGAGAATATCGTTCGACACGTACGGCAGTCCGGAAAGAGCGTCTATGACGCCGCGATCGACGCCGCTGACGAAATCGGTCTGGCTGTCGTTGCAACGACTTTCGCGATCATTGCGGTTTTCATGCCTGTTGGGCTGATGCCAGGAATACCGGGGCAGTTCTTCAAGTCGTTCTCAATTGCCGTCTGCAGTTCGGTGTTCTTTTCTCTTGTTGTCGCGCGTCTTTTAACGCCTTTGATGGCGGCTTTCCTTCTGAAGACAACAGGTAACGAGCAGAGGGAGCCTGCATGGGTACGGCAATACACGTGGATGCTGGACTGGACCTTGCGTCGTCGATGGATCACGATCTTCGCGGGCGTAGTATTTTTCCTGGGTTCGCTTTCGCTCGTTCGTTTTCTTCCCGCCGAGTTCATGCCGGCGGCTGACCAAGGTCGCTCCATTCTTGCCGTTGAACTGGCACCGGGCGCGACGTTGCAGGAAACCGACACTGTGACACAGAAAGTCATGTCTGTTTTAAGGGCGCGGCCGGAAGTGGGAGCCGTATATTCAGCACTTGGAACGCAGACATCACTGTCGTTCGGACCCGACGAATCGCCGATGTCGGCCGGGGAGGTGAGAAAAGCGACGATCACAATTAACCTGGTCCCGAGGAGCCAGAGAACGCTTTCGCAACAGGCGTTTGAGGCTTCGGTTGGACCGGAGCTATCAAGGATTGCCGGCGCACGGATACGTTTCGGAGGGGAGGGGTCATCGGGCACAAAGGTTCAGGTCTCGTTGTTGAGCGATGACCCGGTGGCGCTCGCGAGTTCGGTGCGGCAATTGGTTCAGGAGATGCGTTCGACGCCGGGATTTCAGCGGGCCGCGGCGACCAGCAGCGTTGCGAGACCTGAGCTGCAGATCGTTCCTAAAGCGGATAAGGCTGCGGCCCTTGGTGTGTCCACAACAATGATCGCGAGAACTGTCAACATTGCTACCATAGGAGACGTCGACCGCGACCTCGCCAAGTTCAGTTTGAACGTCAGACAGATACCCATCCGCGTGTTGTTGAATGAAGATGCGCGCACCGATCTTTCCCGCATATCGAATCTTCAGGTTCCAACATTTGAAGGGCCGCTGCCGCTATCGGCAGTTGCAGACGTCACTTTCGGGGCAGGGCCGAACCAGATAGAGCGCATTAACCGGACCCGAAGCGAAACCGTCGAAGCGGAATTGAGCGGGATTACAATTGGGGAGGCCGAGGATGTGATATCGAAGTTGCCGTCGATCAGCCAGCTTCCAGCGTCTGTGATCCGCAAGCCGGAGGGCGATGCCGAGCGCATGCAGGAGCTCTTCAGCAGCTTTACGCTTGCAATTATTTCAGGCATTGCGCTGCTCTTTTTTGTCCTTGCTCTCCTGTTCAACGGATTCGTTCAACCGGTCACGATCCTGACTGCACTCCCGTTGTCACTAGGTGGAGCACTCGGTCTGCTGCTCGTGACGGGAACGTCAATTTCCCTGCCCGTTCTAATAGGCATTTTGATGCTCATGGGGATTGCGGCGAAGAATTCAATTCTTTTGGTCGAGTATGCGATTGTTGCTCAGCGAGACAGTGGCTTGGACCGCGCCGAGGCGCTTTTGGATGCAGCTCGTAAGCGCGCTCGGCCGATCGTGATGACCACGGTAGCGATGGGGGCTGGAATGTTGCCGATTGCGCTTGGCATTGGAGCCGACGCTGAGACGCGGGCGCCCATGGCGATCGCCATTATCGGAGGGCTCGTCAGTTCAACCGTTCTCAGCCTTGTTTACGTTCCCGCCGTTTTCACGGTTATGGACGACCTGGAACGGTGGATCAGGAACCGCTTTCTGAGCAGCGAAACGCAAAGCGCATGATGACAAGTGAGCTGCCAATTGTCATTCCTGTTGAGCGCCTTGTTATTTGATCCAACGGCAATCGGATAAAGTGTGCAGGTCTCTCGGTTATCCATCGGTCTTGGTGAGCTTGCTTTCCGGGCTAACTCATCCAGTGATGGCCAGCAGAAACGTGCGTCCTTTACGCAAGAGACGAGATCGTTCCTCCAATTCGTCGAAACCAGGACCGGAAAGAGCACCCGGCGTCAAGATGTGTGGCGGCACGCACGTGCCAGATCGGAGATGAGATTATCGTCCGTAGTTCTATTGGCAGGAGGGAACCACGCGGAGGTTTTTATTGCAGAATCTGACCAAGGAAGAGCCGGGTGCGCTCGTTCTGTGGATTTCTGAAAAATTGATCGGGTGTATTTGCTTCTACAATTTGCCCGCAATCCATGAAAATGACGCGATCGGCCACCTGGCGCGCGAATCCCATTTCGTGGGTGACGCAAAGCATGGTCATGCCCTCCTCGGCGAGCAGGACCATGGTGTCGAGCACCTCCTTGACCATCTCAGGATCGAGGGCGGACGTCGGTTCGTCGAAAAGCATGATCTTCGGATTCATGCAGAGCGACCGCGCGATGGCGACGCGTTGCTGTTGCCCTCCGGAGAGCTGGCCGGGATATTTGTGCGACTGCTCCGGGATTTTAACCCGGTGCAGATATTGCATCGCGATGTCTTCCGCCTCTTTCTTCGGAATTTTCTTCATCCAGATGGGGGCGAGGGTGCAATTCTCGAGAATTGTCAGGTGCGGAAAAAGGTTGAAATGCTGAAACACCATTCCGACCTCGCGGCGGATGACGTCAATCTTCTTGACGTCGTTCGTGAGCTCGGTGCCGTCGACGACGATGCGGCCTTGCTGGTGTTCCTCGAGGCGGTTCACGCAGCGGATCATGGTCGACTTGCCGGAGCCGGAAGGTCCGCATATCACGATCCGCTCGCCGCGCTGAACGATTAGATTGATGTTGCGTAGTACATGGAAGTTACCGAACCATTTGTGCACGCCCTCGAACTGAACCGCGTCGTGCCGGCTCTCTCGCGTGTCGTTGCTGTGTTCAAATTGATCGGCCGCGATGGCTCTTCGCATCGGCACTGAATCTCCCTTAAGCGTGTTCGGTAGCCTTGAGATGACGCTCGAGCGAGCGGCTGTATCGGGACATCGCAAAGCAGAAGGCAAAATAGATTGCTCCCACGATCAGATAGACCTCGACGCCGAATCCCTGCCACGCCGGTTCGACGATCGCGGTTTTTGCGGCCGACAGCAGATCGAAAATTCCGATGATGAGAACCAGCGAAGTGTCCTTGAATAGCGCGATGAAAGTGTTAACCAGGGGAGCGATGGTTCGTCGCAGCGCTTGAGGAAGAACGATCAGCCCCATCTTTCGCCAGTAGCCGAGCCCAAGCGCATTGGCAGCCTCGTATTGGCCCGTGCCGACGCTTTGCAGGCCTCCGCGAATGACCTCGGAGAGATAGGCCGCGGCAAACAGGATGAGGGCGATCTGTGCACGCACGAGCTTGTCGAAGTCGATGCCCTCCGGCAGGAACAGCGGAAATATTACGCTGGCGACAAATAACAGCGAGATCAGCGGCACGCCCCGTATGAGCTCGACATAGGCGATGCAGAGCCACCGGATCACCGGCATGTCCGACCGTCGCCCCAGGGCGACGACTATCGCGAGCGGAAAGGCTGCAACGAGACTGACAGTTGCCAGCATCAGCGTGATCGGCAGCCCGCCCCACCGCTCCGTCGGAACATGGCTGAGGCCGGCCATTCCGCCGCGCATCAGCGCAATCACCGCCAACAAGCCGACAATCCAGATCAGAAACAGCTCGCGCCGCCACATGCGTCGCCAGCCCGAGAGCGCGTAAAGGCCGATGAAAAGGGCAACGCTTAAGGTAGGGCGCCATTGTTCGGCATAGGGATAGGTTCCGAACAGAATGAAGCGATATTTCTCGCCGATGACCGCCCAACAGGCGCCAAGTCCTTGCACGGCACGACATGCCTCGCTGTCGCCTTGCGGGACAGACCACACGGCCAGCAGAATGCCCCAGTCGATGACGGTGATGAGCCCGCGGACGAGAAGATAAGCCAAGGTAAGCGTCGTTGCCGTCGACAGCCAAGACGAAAAAAGATGCAGATGCAACCAGTTCAGCGCGCGCATCCAGCGCTGGGGCGTTGGTCGTTCCGGCGGTGCGATGGCCGCACTGAGATTGCCGGGCCGCAAGGTCAATTGATTCATCCTCAGAGCCCTTTCAAGGCAACGTGGTCGTTGTACCAGTTCATGAAGAGGCTGATGGACAGGCTGATCGTCAGATAGACCATCATGATGATGGCGATGCCTTCGATAGCCTGACCTGTCTGGTTGAGCGTTGTGTTGGCGATCGACACGATGTCCTGGTAGCCGATGGCGACGGCGAGCGAGGAGTTCTTGGCGAGGTTGAGATACTGGCTCGTCAAAGGCGGAATGATCAGCCGCAGCGATTGCGGCATGACGATCTTGCGCAGGATCAGCCCGTTATGAAGGCCGAGCGCGCGACCGGCCTCCCATTGGCCTTTGCTGACGGCGATGATGCCGGCGCGCACGATTTCGGCGATGAAGGCCGCGGTGTAGGTGACGAGGCCGAACAACAGCGCGAAAAATTCCGGTGAGACGAGCGTCCCGCCGCGGAAATTGAAGCCGCGCAGAGTGGGGAGATCGACCTGGAATGGCGTACCTAAGCGCCAGAAGATGGCGGTCGGGAGGAGCATGGCGAGGATCAATACGGACGGCCAGAGTCGCCGCCGCTGCCCGTCCTGACGTTTGGCGAACCGCGAGCGGCGGAAAAAGAATGCCGCCGCGATGACGATGACGATTGCTGCAATCGCGACGGCGAGGTGTTGAAAATTGTCGATCGACAGCGCCGGCAGCATCAAGCCGCGGTTCGACAGGAAGATGCCGGGAAGGAGATTGAAGGCTTGCCGTGCCGCGGGCAGCGCCTGAAGCGCGGTGTACCAGAACAGAAGCTGCAGAAGGAGCGGCAGGTCGCGCAGCAGCTCGACATAAAGTGCGGAGATCTTCGCCAGAAGCCAGTTGCGGGAAAGCTGGGCGATCCCGATCATCGTGCCGAGTAAGGTCGCGAGGACGATTCCGAGGCTCGCGACTTTGAGCGTGTTGAGAATCCCGATCAGCAGCGCGCGCCCGTAACTATCGGTGGGGGCGTAGTCGATCGGCGTCTCGGCGATCGGAAGGCCCGCTTCGCGCCAGAGGAATTCGAAGCCGGTCGAAATCCCACGCAGCTCGAGATTCCGCAACGTGTTGGCGGTGAGGTACCAGACCGTCAGCGCGACAATTCCAAGCGCCAACGCCTGATAGACCCAGGCGCGCAGCAGCGGGTCGCCGAGCGACAGGGTCGGCAGCCGTCGCATTTTAGACTTCGGCACGCGATCGAGAACGGCATTCAGGTTCAAATCGCTCTCCGGTGAGGAGCATCGCGTCATTTTACACTCGAAATTGTTTGACACGGGTTAGAAAATGAATACATTCAGCATTATTCGAAAGCAAGGGCAATGACTGAGACCCTCAAAACATTGGCGGATCGTTATTTGGCGTCGCGTGACGGGCTTCCGGACGCGATCGCGCGCGCTTTGCGGGAAGCCGTGTTTTCCGGCGTGTTCGGGCCGAACGAGCGGCTTCACCAAGATGACATCGCCACGCGTTTTGGCGTCTCGCGTGTGCCGGTGCGCGAAGCGCTGATGAAACTCGTATCCGAAGGACTGGCAGTTCAGCGCATCAACAAGGGAATCCGCGTCGCACCGCTCACGCGCGACGACTTCCGCGACGTGATGGAGATGCGGCTGCTGCTCGAACCGCATGCGCTCCAGCTTTCGGCGCCGCGTCTCACGGCGCACGACTACGACGAGGCCGAAGCGATTCTTGCGCGGGTCGAGGCGGCCGGGCTCGGCTTGGAGGCGGCGGCCCTTCACTGGCAATTCCACAACCGCCTCTACGTGCGTGCGGAACGTCCGCGTCTGCTGAGTCAGATCGAAGCGCTGCAGGTTGCCATCAACCGTTACGTTCTTCCGGTCTGGCGGGCAGTCGGCCTGTCGGCCGATTGGGGCGAGAGCCATCAGATGATCGTCGACGCGTTGCGCGCGGGCAAGGTGAAAGTCGCCGTCGACCTGACGCGCCAGCAAATTGCCGATGCGTCGGATCGAATGGTCGAGCAATTGCCGGAGACATTGGTTTCTCCGGACGAGGACTGAACACCAAAAGCGAGAAGCGTCTTTCAGGGGGATGTCGATATTGCGTAATATCGTGTTCGTTTCTGCGATCTGCCTTTCGATCGGTGCCGTCGGCGATGCTGCGGCGCACGGCAGTGCTTCACCCACACTGGACGCGATCCGGTCTCGCGGCGTGATCATCTGCGGGGCCGCGCCGAACCTGCCGGGATTTGCGGCGGTGAACGAGCGCGGCGAATGGAGCGGCTTGTATGTCGACGTTTGCCGCGCCGTCGCCGTGGCGATCTTCGGCAACGCCACGAAGGTGAAATTCGTGGCCACCACGACGCAAAACCGCTTGCCGATGCTGCAGACCGGCGAGATCGACATTCTCGCGTCGAACACGACCTGGACTCTCGCGCGCGAAGCTGCGCTCGGTCTGCAGTTCACGGGTGTCACCTTTTATGACGGCCAGGGCTTTCTGGTCCGCAAATCGCTCGGCGTGAAATCAGCCAAGGGTCTCGACGGGGCGACGGTCTGCGTTCAGCCCGGCACGACGACCGAGCTCAACCTCACGGATTATTTCCGCCGCAACAACATGAAGCTGACGCCGCTCGTGATCGACAACCTCGAAGAGCTGCGTTCGGCGTTCCTTTCGTCCCGCTGCGACGCCTACACCATTGGCACGGCGGCGCTCGCTGCGTTCCGTGCCGGACTTGGGTCGCGCGCCGAAGAGTTCGAATTGCTTCAGGAGATCATCTCCAAGGAACCGCTCGGTCCTGTGGTCCGAAAGGGAGATCAGCGTTGGTACGACATCGTGCGCTGGACGAATTTCGCGATGTTGATCGGCGAGGAGATGGGGCTGTCCAGCAAGACGATCGATCAGGCCGCTTCGAATCCGGACCCCGACGTGCAGCGTTTCCTTGGCAAGACCGGCGACTTCGGAAAGATGCTCGGCATCGACAACGAGTGGTCGGCGCGGATCGTGCGGCAGGTCGGCAACTATGCCGAGAGCTGGGATCGCAATGTCGCTCCTCTCAAGCTGCCGCGAACGCTCAATCGTCTCTGGACGGACGGCGGCATTCACTATCCGCCGCCGATCCGCTGAGAACGATCGCCTCACCCTGCCGGGAAGAATGCCTTACATGCTCGACTTCGACAGCTTCAAAGTTCTCACCTTCGATTGCTACGGAACCCTCATCGACTGGGAAACCGGAATGGAGGAACTGGTTCGTCCCTGGATGGCGGAGCTGGGTGGGGCGACTCCGCTGGATCTCGTGATCACCTCGTTTGCCCTGCATCAGGCCAAGCACCAGCAAGTCCGTCCGGCTCTTCTGTATCCTGAGCTGCTGGCGCGAACCTGGCACGACATCGAGGGGACGTTCGGCTGGGAGAAGAATGAAAGCCGCGCAAAGGCTTTTGCGGAATCCGTGGGCCACTGGCCACCTTTCGCCGACACCGTTGGCAGCCTTCGCTACCTGTCGCGCTTCTACAAGCTCGCCATTCTGTCCAACGTCGACAATTCGTCGCTCACGCGCACGTTGCGTCTGCTTGAAGTTCCGTTCGTGCTTACGGTCACTGCGGAGGATGTCGGCTCCTACAAGCCTGGCCTGCCGCACTTCACGCGCGCCCTGGAAGAGCTGGAGCGCCAGGGTTTTGCCAAGGACGACATCCTGCACGTGGCGCAGAGCAAGCATCACGACGTCATGCCGGGGCGTCAACTTGGGCTCTCCACGATCTGGGTGAACCGCCGCCATAATCGGAAAGGAAGCGGCGCGACGCTCGCGACTGAAGCGGAGCCGGACTTGGCCGTCACGTCGCTTGCCGAGCTCGTCGTGCTTCACAAGGCCCGCTCGCGGTTCGCTGCCGTCGGCTAAGTCGCTATTTTCATTAGGCTGTTGCAGTCCCTTCGCACTCGACACGAGCCGAAGTCCGATCTCACCTCCGGAAGGCAACAGCATTCTATGCCACCAATCGTGGGATGGTTTTCTCGAATCGCGGCAATTGGATGTTGTGAGTCAGCATTGCGACTGCTGTCGCGACGACGCAGAGATCAAATCTCTTTTGCATGTGCTGCGGAAGGTGATCGGAAGATTGTACGTGCGCTAGGAGCTCGAGACGGCTTCAGGCATGGTCGTCGCGGGCTGGTTGACAACTTGCGACGACAGAAGAATGCGCGTGGTTGTCAGGAGATGCTCCCGAAGTAATGACACTGCACGCGTTGGGTCGCGCCCGATAGTCGCTTCCATGATTTCGCGATGCTCCCGATTAAGGTCTCGTTCTTGCCGAGCGAGCGGTACTGACAATCGTCTGTAACGTTCGGACTGGGCATAAAGGAGCGTTCGTAAGCGCAGCAGCCAAGCGCTGTCGCACGCATCGACAAGCGCAGCGTGGTAGCGGCCGTGAGCTTGGGCCCAAGCCTCACTGTTCCGTTCGGGATCGTCAGCAACACGCTCCGGAGTTCGCGCCAGCTCGTGGTAAGCCGCCACAACTCGGCCCTCCCATGCAATATCTCCGGCCTCAATAGAACGCCGAAGGCATTGGCTTTCGATATCGGCGCGGACCTCGGTCAAATCCCTGAGCTCCGCTTCTGAAATTGGCGATACGCGAAAACCCCGTTGGGGTTCCGCAATAACAAACCCCTCCGATGTCAAGCGAGAGAGGGCCTCACGAACGGCGCCCAGGCTAAAGCCCAGCCGCTCACACAAATCCGCAATGACGAGTTTGGTCCCAGGCGCGAGCCGGCAGGTCAACACCTCCGCCCGAAGGGCGTCGTAGGCTGCTTGGGTTAAGCTCGAACTCGTCTTCATGAAACCATTTACGCCTTTGATTCAGCAAAACATATATAGCAAAAAAGTAAATTTAATCTGGAAAATATATTTTTCGTTGACGCGGACCTGCGCGCGGCATTAGAAGAGCGGAAGCAGGAGTTCCCTCAATGCGGTTCATAACCTTTACGGATGACTGCCACGCCGGCCTTGCAATCGATACCGGCAACGGTGCCTACCGCGGCCTAACCTCTCAGGACGATGATTACCCCGGTGACCTTGGAAATCTGATCTCCCAGGGAAGAGTGGTTCTCGAGCAGGCCGCCCGACAGCTCCGGCGCGGCAGGATGATTGATCTCGATCACGTACGGTTGCTGCCGCCGCTGCCAAACCCCGGCAAAATCATTTGTGTCGGCCTGAACTACGCCGACCACTCGGCTGAAAGCGGCTTTAAACAGCCGGATTATCCGACATTATTCGCACGATTCCCATCAAGCCTGGTCGGCCACAAAGCTCCGCTGATCCGCCCGCATGTATCGGAGCAGTTCGATTATGAGGGCGAAATCGTTGCCGTGATTGGCCGCCAAGGACGATACATTCCCAAGTCATCCGCCCTCGACCATGTGGCTGGATACTCGATCGCCAATGAAGGATCCATCCGCGACTATCAGTTCAAGGCGCCGCAATGGACGGTTGGCAAGAATTTCGACAATACGGGCGCGTTTGGTCCGGCCTTTGTGACTGCCGACGAATTGCCGCCCGGCTGCAAAGGCCTTCGTCTGGAGACACGTCTCAACGGCAACGTCGTTCAGAGTGCCTCCACCGACGAGATGGTGTTCGACGTGGAGAGCCTTGTTTCGATCATCAGCGAAGCCATCACACTCATGCCCGGTGACCTGATCGTGACCGGTACGCCCTCGGGTGTGGGCCTCGCCCGCAAGCCGCCTCTCTATATGAAGCCGGGCGATGTATGCGAGATCGAGGTCGAGCAGCTTGGCATATTGGTGAACCCAATCCAGGACGAAGCGGTGGAATTGCGCTCCGTGGCATAGAACTCGTCGATCGATCGGTGCGCAAAATAAAAAAACGGCGCCAGGAGGAAATGCACATGACCCAGATTACCGGCTTTGTGAAACCGGCACGCCGCTCCGGCGAACTTGGTGTCCACTCGGTCGACCATTTCAACATGGTCGTGCCTGATCTCAAACAGGCCGAGATGTTCTATACTGCTTTTGGGCTCGACATCAGAGAAGAGGGCAATAGCCTTGGCCTCTATACTGTGGGTCACGGCCATCGCTGGGGCCGTATAGGAGAGGGGTCAAGCAAGAAACTCACTTACGTCTCATTCGGTGCCTTCGAAGATGACATCGAGCGGTTTCGCGTCAAGCTTCAACAATCCGACGTCAAGCAGCTCGATCCGCCGGCCGGCTTCGAGACCAACGGTATTTGGTTTCGCGATCCCGATGGCATCCTGATTGAAATTCGGGTCGCCGAGAAAACCTCGCCGAACGAGAAATCCAGTTTCTTGAATCCGTCACCGCCGCCAGGCGTACAGGGCGCCCCGAAGCGCTCGCAGGCTCCGCTGGTGAGACCGCGGCGGCTCGCCCACATCCTGATCTTCACCAGCGATGTGAGCCGGGCGATCAATTTCTATTCCACCGTTGTCGGTCTTAGGCTGAGTGACCGCTCTGGTGATGGAATAGCTTTTATGCACGGTATCCATGGCAGCGATCATCATATGATTGCGCTCGCCAAATCGAACGCACCGGGACTGCATCATCTCAGTTGGGATGTAGGATCGATCAACGAGGTCGGACTGGGCGCAATGCAAATGGCCGACAAGGGCTTTGCCGCCGGTTGGGGGTTGGGCCGGCACGTGCTTGGTTCCAATTATTTCCATTACGTCCGCGATCCCTGGGGCAGCTACTCCGAATATTCCTCGGATATCGATTACATCCCTGTCGATCAGGATTGGAAGGGCGCTGATCACCCGGCCGAGGATGCCTTCTCTGTGGGGCCCGACGCCGCCGCCCGACTTTACGCATAACTACGAAGCGCAGGACGTCAAGCATTGATCGGCTGCTCTGAGCAGGCATTGTCCGGGGGGATCCGTGCAACCTGACGAATTTAAGCGGCTGATGGCGAAAGTCCCTGCGCCGGTGACGGTCGTGACCACTCGGCTCGACGGTGCACCGCGTGGCGCAACCGTCTCGTCGCTTGCGTCGCTTTCAATGAATCCGCCACTCGTTTCAATTGCGTTGATCGAAGGCTCGACGCTTCTGAACAGCATCCGGTCTTCGAAGCGGTTTGCGATAAATCTTCTCGGTCACCGCCAAGCTGAGATCGCGCTTCAATTCGCGGCCCGCTCCGATGATCGGTTTGCAGGAGTTAGCTGGCACTGGCAGGACGATTTGCCGAAGCTTTCCGGTGTCGCGGGCTTCATCGCTTGCGATCTTCATCAGGAAGTCAGCGGTGGCGATCACGCGATGCTGTTCGGCTTGATCAGGGCCGCTCACCACAACGATGAGCTGCCGCTCATCTATACGGCCAGAGAATTCGGGACAAATTCAAAACTCGTCGCCGGCCGCAAGTTCACGATCGCTGACGCAATTTCTGCATGCGCGAGCTAGGGAGGAAATGGTGAACATCGTCAATCAAAATACCTTTCGCGCTGATCCGTTGATTGATGACGTGCTTGAGCAGGCGCGCAAGCTGCAACCCCTGATACGCGAGCACGCCGCCAAGGGCGAAGATGAGCGCCGTGTGGTGCAGCCCGTCATCGATGCCATGACACGAGCCGGCTTGTTCAAGATTGCGACGCCAAGGCGCTATGGCGGTCTCGAGAGCAGCATGAAGTCGATGCTCGACCTGTCCGCCATTGTCGGAGAGGCTGATGGTGGAACATCATGGATCGTCACGCTCTCTAATGTCTGCGCCTGGTTGACCAGCTTGTTCCCGGTCAGTGCGCAGGACGAGGTCTTCGGAAAGAATCCGGACGCGAAGGTTTCGGGTGTTTTGACCCCTAGCGCGACGTCTCGGCGTGTCGACGGCGGATTCATCGTCAACGGAAAATGGTTTTACAATTCCGGATCGTGGCATGCCGATTGGGCGGTGCTCGGCCTTCCAGTTGTGAATGAGGCTGGAGAGGCGGTCGACCAGGGACTCGCGCTCTTTTCCTGCAAAGAACTGAAGCTTGAAGAAACCTGGTTCGTCGCCGGAATGAGCTCCTCGGGCAGCAATTGTCTGATTGCCGAAAACGTATTCGTGCCCGACCACCGTATAATGTCGGTGCCGGCGGCAATCCAGGGCGACTATCCGACCGAAAGAAAAGAGGAAGAGGCGCTTTACCGCTCTGCTTTCGTGCCGCTATTGGCGCTGGTTCTTGTCGGGCCTCAACTCGGCATGGGACGCGCTGCGCTCAATTTCGTTCTGTCGAAAGCTCCGAACAAACCCGTCTCATACACATTCTTTAATTCGCAGGCACAGTCGACAGCCTTCCAGTTACAAGTCGCCGAAGCAGCGCTGCTCATCGATACCGCACATCTGCACGCCTATCGGGCGGCCGCCGATATCGACAATGCGGCGATTGCCGGTCGCTATCCAGACGCGATGATCCGCGCACGGGTGAGGGCGGACACCGGATTGGTGGCGGAGAAAATTACGCGGGCGATCGACATTCTCCTCTTCGCTCATGGCTCGGGAGGATTTGCCAATACATCTCCGCTTCAGCGGATTTGGCGCGATTCCGCTGTCGCTGCGCGACATGCCGTGGCGCTGCCGCAGGTCGGTTACGAAGTGTACGGCAAAGCGCTGCTCGGTGTGAAGGAGCAGATAACGCCGCTGATTTGAGCAACTACCAGATATCTCGGGAGGCAGCCCCGGTCCTTCGAATAATTCGATAACAGCATTCTGCAGAATGCATTTCAGGTTTCGGGCGACGGTCCCGAAGCTCTCGTCATGGAGTGGATACCATGACGGATTTCGACCTCGTCGTCACCGGACGGGTAGTGCTGCCAGGCAGCATCATCGACAGTGGCTATGTTGCCGTGCGCGGCGGCCTTGTCGAGCGTGTCGGATCGGGCGCGCCGCCGCTGGCGGCGGAGCGGCATGATTTCGGCTCGGCCTTCGTGATGCCGGGGGCGATCGACGCGCAAGTGCATTCGCGATCGCAAAAGGGACAGGAGGATTTTGTATGGTCGACCCGCGCAGCGGCGGCTGGCGGGGTCACGACCATCGTCGATATGCCCTACGACGACGGCGTGCTGGTCTGCACGCCCGAGCGCCTCGCCACCAAGGCCAGCGAGGCGGTCGAACAGGCCCGCGTCGATTTCGCGCTATACGCCACCATCGACCCGAAATCCGGCCCGGCGCAGATCCCGGCTTTGGCGCAGGCCGGTGCCGCCGGCTTCAAATTCTCCACCTTCGAGACCCATCCCGACCGGTTTCCACGCATTCCGACCCCGCTTCTGCATGATTGTTTCGCCGCGGTGGCGCGCGAGGGTTTGATCGCTGGCGTTCATAACGAGAATGACGAGTCGGTGCGGGCGGCGATACAGGCGGTGCAGGCTTCGGGCTGCACCGATTATCGCGCGCATGCGCGCTCGCGCCCGCCCTATACCGAAGCGCTGGCGACCGCCGAAGTCTATGAACTGGCGGCGGCGACCGCGTGTTCGGGCCATATCGTGCATTGCTCGATCGGTCGCGGCTACGACATGTGCGCGGCCTATCGGGCGCAGGGCTTCGACACCACGATCGAGGCCTGCATCCATTATCTCGTCCTGTCCGAGGAGGACGATGTCGCGCGTCTCGGCGGCAAGGCCAAGATCAATCCGCCGGTGCGCGGCCGGGCCGAACGCGACAAGCTCTGGCATCATCTCGCCGCTGGCAACATCACCGTGGTGTCGACCGATCACGTCAGTTGGTCGGAAGAACGCAAGACCGATCCTGACATGCTGAAGAATGCCTCGGGCGTGCCGGGACTCGAAGTGCTCTATTCCTTCCTGCTGAAGGGACTGTTGGATCGCAATCTCAGTCCGAGCTGGGCGGCGCGGCTGTTGGCCGCCAATCCTGCCCGGCTGTTCCGGCTCGGCCATCGGAAGGGTGCACTCGAACTCGGACGCGATGCCGACATCACCGTTATGGCGCACCAGCCGGGGCGTTACGATGCGGCCGCCAGCGGCCATAACGTCGTGCCTTGGAGTCCCTATCAGGACATGGAGCTGACCTACCGCCCGGTCGCGACCTTCTTGCGCGGTCGGATGGTGTTCGATGGCAAGGACGTGACGCCACCGGGCCAGGGCCAGTTCGTGCGGCCTGCTCGCGCCGGACAGCGATCGTAATGGCCAGCAACCTTCCGATCGACGGCGCGCGGCTTTGGGACGATCTCATGCAACTGGCGGCGATCACCGAGCCGGACAAGCCTTACACGCGCCGCTCTTTCTCGCCATTATTCGACGAGGGGCGGGCCTGGCTGCGCCGCCGCTTCGAGGAGGCCGGGCTCGCGACCCGCATTGACGCGGCTGGCAATCTGATCGGCCGCCGTGATGGCTCTGATCCGTCGCTCGGCACCATCATGATCGGCTCGCATTCCGACACCGTCCCCTCCGGCGGGCGTTTCGACGGCATCGCCGGCGTGCTGACGGCGCTGGAAATTGCCCGCTCGCTGGCCGATCGGGGTGTCATGCTGCGCCACGCCATCGAAGTGGTCGACTTTCTCGCCGAAGAGCCGAGCGAATTCGGCCTGTCCTGCATCGGTAGCCGCGGCATGGCCGGCGCGATGGAAGCGCGGATGCTCGGCTATAACGATCCGTCCGGCGAGGTGCTGGCGCATGCGATCGATCGCGTCGGCGGCAAGGTGTCGTCGCTCACCAATGCCAGACGCAGCGACATTGCCGCATTTTTCGAGCTCCATATCGAACAGGGCCTCGTCCTGCAGGATAGCAGGATCGATGTCGGTATCGTCACCGCCATCGTCGGCATCACGCGCGTCGAGATCGTGTTCCGGGGCGCCGCCGATCATGCGGGCACAACACCGATGCATCTGCGCCGCGATGCCTTCACGCCTGCGGCAAAGACGGCCGTGTTTGTCGACGGCATCGCACGCGAACTGGTTGCTCGCGGCGAGGGTCACTTCGTTGCGACCATCGGCATCGTATCAGTGGCTCCGGGTGCGTCCAACGTTGTGCCGCAGGAGGCGCGGATCGTCATCGATGCGCGGTCCGAAAATCGGACGCTGATGGACGAATTCCTTGCACGGCTGGATGCGGAGACAGCTCAATTCGCCGTCGACAGCAGCACCGAGCGCGCGGTTTTCGAACACCTGTCGGATACCAGTCCGACCGCCTGCGATTCGGGCCTGCGCGAGTTGCTCCGCGACAGCGCGAACGCGCTTGGTTTCAGCAGCACCGATATCGCGTCAGGCGCGGGACATGATGCCGCCTTTGTGGCGCGGATCGCGCCGGCGGCGATGCTGTTCATTCCCTGCCGCGATGGCAAAAGCCACGCGCCGGAAGAATGGGCCGAGCCTGACGCACTGGCGGCCGGGACCGCGGTGATCGCCGACGCCGTGATGCGCTTTGATCGAATGTCACCGGCGCCGCGCGCCGCTTAGGAGAAGATGATGGGACGCATACTCGTCGAGAAGGATATCGAGGCGGCGATCAAGGGCGGCGCGGTGTTTGCCTGCGGTGGTGGCGGCTGGGCCGATCACGGCCGGATGCTCGGCACCGCTGCGGTGAATGCCGGCCAGCCCGAACTTGTCTCGATCGACGAACTGGACCCGGATGATTTTGTCGCCACCGCTGCGGCGATCGGCGCGCCGGCCTCGACCACACCGTGGCAGATGCTCGGCGTCGATTACGTCAATGCCGTGCGGCTGGTGGAAGACGAACTGGGCGCGCCGATCGCCGGCCTGATCATCGGACAGAACGGTAAATCATCGACGCTGAATGCCTGGCTGCCGTCGGCCATGCTCGGCTGCAAGGTTGTGGATGCTGTCGGCGATCTGCGCGCGCATCCGACCGGCGATATGGGTTCGATCGGCCTTGCCAATTCGCCGGAGCCGATGATCCAGTCGGCGGTCGGCGGTAACCGCGCCAACAACGCCTATATCGAACTGATCGTGCGCGGTGCGACCGGCAAGGTCTCGCCGATCCTGCGCACCGCTGCCGATATGTCCGGCGGCTTCATCGCTTCCTGCCGCAATCCGGTGCCGGCATCCTATGTGCGCGACCATGCCGCGCTTGGCGGAATCACCATGGCGCTCGATCTGGGCGCTGCGATCATCGGCGCCGAATCCAGGGGCGGCACGGCGATCATCGATGCCGTCTGCCGGCAGACCAATGGCGCGGTGATCGGCAGCGGCAAGGTGACGAAAAAGGCCGTGACCTATACCCGCGAAGCCTTCGATGTCGGTACGCTGACGGTCGGCACGGGCGCTGCGTCCTTCACCTTGCATGTGATGAACGAATATATGGCGGTGGATGATGCCGGCGGCAAACGTCTTGCGACCTATCCCGACGTCATCACCACATTCAGCCCGGATGGCGTGCCGATGAGCGTCGGCGAAATCCACGAAGGCCAGGAGCTTGTGATCCTGCGCGTCGCCAGAGAGCACATTCCGCTGTCGTCGAGCGTGACCGATCCGAGTGTCTATCCGATCTGCGAAAAGGCGCTCGGCATTTCCATCGCCGATTATGCGCTGGCGGCCAAGCGGTAAGGAAACAGACAATGAAGCGCGAATTCGCAGTCACGACCGGCAGTAATCTGCGCTGTAAAGGCTGGCGTCAGGAAGGCCTGCTGCGCCTGCTCGAGAATGTGCTCGCGGTCGGCGAAGACCCCGATAATCTCGTCGTCTATGCGGCGCTCGGTCGGGCCGCCCGCGACTGGCCCTCGCATGACAAGATCGTTGAAACGCTGCGGACCATGGATGAGGAAGACACCCTGATCGTGCAATCGGGCAAGCCGATCGGGCTGATCCGCACCCATGCCGATGCGCCGATCGTCATCATGGCCAATTGCAACATGATCGGCCAATGGGCCAAGGCGGAGAATTTCTACGACTGGGAAAAGAAGGGGCTGATCTGCTGGGGCGGACTGACCGCGGGCGACTGGCAATATATCGGTTCGCAAGGCGTCATTCAGGGCACCTATGAAATCTTCATGCGGATTGCGGAACGCCATTTCCATGGCGACCTGAAAGGCCGCTTCATCCTCACCGCCGGACTTGGCGGCATGGGCGGCGCGCAGCCGCTGGCCGGCCGCATGGCCGAGGCGGCGATCCTGTGCATCGACGTCGACGAGGCGCGGATCGCCCGGCGGCTGGAGATTGGCTACCTTGATGAGCGGGCGAACTCGCTCGATGAGGCATTGGCGATGATCGACAAGGCGCGCGCCGAGAAAAAGCCGATTTCGGTCGGCCTGCTCGGAAATGCGGCGACGATCTATCCTGATATTCTCGCCCGAGGCATCGTGCCCGATATCGTCACCGACCAGACCTCGGCGCATGATCTGGTCTATGGCTATGTGCCGGACACGATGACGCTGGATGAGGCGCGGTCGCTGCGCAAGACCGATCCGAAGCGGCTGATGAGCGAATCGACACGCTCGATCGCCAAGCATGTCACGGCGATGCTCGGCTTTCAGAAGGCCGGATCGGTGGTGTTCGACAATGGCAACCTGATCCGCACCCAGGCCAAGCATGGTGGCGTCGCCGACGCTTTCGATATCCCGATTTTCACCGAGGCGTTTCTGCGGCCGCTTTTCGCGCGCGCCATCGGCCCGTTCCGCTGGATCGCGTTGTCCAATTCCACCTCCGATATCAAGAAGATCGACGAGTTCGCGCTGAAGCGATTTGCCGACAACAAGATCGTCACCAACTGGATCAAACTGGCCAGTCAGTATGTCCCGTTCGAGGGATTGCCGGCGCGCATTGCCTGGCTTGGTCATGGCGATCGCACCGCGCTTGCACTGGCGGTCAACACCATGGTGCGCGAAGGCGTGCTCGACGGGCCGGTGGCATTTACGCGCGATCATCTCGATGCTGGCGCGATGGCTCACCCCAACATCATGACGGAGAATATGAAGGACGGCTCTGACGCCATCGCCGACTGGCCGCTGATCAACGCCATGGCACATTGCGCGTCCAAGGCCGACTTGGTAGCGATCCATTCCGGCGGCGGCGGATATTCAGGTTATATGACCAGCGCCGGTGTCACCCTCATCGCCGATGGCAGCCGCGCGGCGGAGGAGCGCCTGAAGCTCTCGCTCGACAACGATACGTCGCTTGGGATCATGCGCTACGCTGACGCCGGCTACGACGAAGCCTATGACGAAGCGGCGGCGAAGCAGGTGCGGCACTTCCGCCTGACTCCCGCCTGAGCGGATCACGAACGATGGCATCGCAGGCGCTTCGTCATTTTCTCACCACGCTGGAGGCGGACGGCCAACTGCATCGCGTCCGCCGCAGCGTCGATCCCCGCTTTGAAATCGCCGCCGTGCTGATGGAGCGCATGAAGGGCGACGCGCAACTGTTCGAGGCCGTGGAGGGCCACAGCATTCCGGTCGTGGGCAATGTGTTCAATTCGCGTGAGCGGCTCGCAACGGCGCTAGGCGCGCCGCGTGCCGATCTGCACCGCTTCATCCTGCAGGCACTGCGGCGGCCGATCGCGCCGGTGATGCAGGAGGGGCCGGCCCCCGTGCAGGAGGTGGTGCATGACGGCCCGCTCGATCTGCCGTCCTTGCTGCCGGCGCCGACCTGGTTCGAGCGCGAGAGCGGCCCTTACATCACAGCCGGCGTGATCGTCGCCAAGGATCCGGAGACCGGGCGCCGCAACGTCTCGATCGCCCGCCTGCGGCTCGACGGCGGCGGACGGATCATGGCCGGGATTGCCAAGAACCATCATCTCAACATCCTGGCCGACAAGGCCGCCGCGATGGGCCGGGCCTTGCCGATCGCGGTGGCGATCGGCAATTGCGCGCAGGTGCTGCTCGGTTCGCAGATGTATCTGGGGCTGGGTGACGACGAATATGACGTGGCCGGTGGTCTGCTCGGTGAGCCGCTGCGGCTCGTCAAATGCCGCACCGTCGATCTGGAGGTGCCGGCCGATGCGGAGATCATCCTCGAAGGCGAGCTGCGCGCCGAGGACCGTGTTCCGGAGGGCTTGGTGTCCGAGTTTCACGGTTTCTACGTAGATTACGGTCCGGGCACCGGCGGCGAGATCGGCTGCGTCACGCATCGCCGAAATCCGGTTTTTCAGTCGATATTACCGGCATTTACGCCGGAGCATTGCCTGCTCGGGGCGGTCGCGATCGAGGCCGTCGCCTGCGATGCTCTGCAGCGCATCATCCCTTCCGTCCGCCGCGTGCTCGTCACCGATGGCGGCATGGGCCGCCTGCACGCCATCATCAGCATGCACCGGCCGCGGCCGGGCGAAGGCAAGCGCGCGATCCTGCTGGCGATGGGTCAGGTCAACCTGTTCAAGAACGTGATTGTGGTCGATGACGACATCGATCCGGAAGATCCGACCGCCGTCGAATGGTCGCTGGCCGCACGCTTCCGTGGCCATGAAGACCTGATCGTCCTGCCCGGCGTGAAAGCCGATCGCTGCGACCCGGTGCACGAGGATTTGCTGGTGACCAAGATCGGCATGGTCGCCGCCACCCGACCCGGCGACGGTGCTGCCAACTCGCGATCGGAATTCGCATTGCTGCCGAAAGGCGTGATGGACCGCGTGCGAAAGACAATTGCGGATTATTGAACCACAGCGCGGTCGCCTGCATGGAGCGCGAGCTGACGCCGGAATACCCGGACGAAGCTGCGTTCAATTTCGGTCAGCGACCGCTCGGCCGGGAATATCACGCATAGCTTGCGCCAAACCTCTGGATCGACAAGTTTGTGAAACTGCACCTCCCCGTCCGAGACGGCCTTGCGCACCGTGGCGTAGGGCATAACGGTGGCGCAGTCGCCGTCGCCGATCATTGCCATCGCCATCATCAGCGAGTTCACTTCCGCCTGCACACGCAGCCGGATTCCGGCCTTTCCCGCCGCCTCGTCGAGTAACCGGCGGATGCCGAACTCTCTTGACGGCAACAGCATCGGCAACTCGGCAAGCCGCGCAAAGGCGACAACGCCGGGCGGCAGCAGCAAAGTATCACCCGTGGTGACGACGCCGAGCGGGTCGCGGCTGTTTAGATCGATCCGGGACGAATGTGGCATCACCGTTTCGACGAGAGCAAGATTGACTGTGCCGGAATTCACCCATTTGTGCAGCGTCTCGGTGGGCGCCTCCCAGATCCGCAGATCAACACCGTCATGCAGCGCCGTCCACTCAGCGATCGCGGCCTTCAAAGCCTCGACAAGTACACCTCTCCGTTCGGCCAGTGGTACGATTCCGAGCGTGATGCGGTGCCGCTGGCTCGCCGTAAGCTCATTGGCCTTGCGAATGGCGGCGTCGATGTGATGGTCGGCTTTCTGCAGCACCGCCGCGAACCGGTCGGCCACAGAGTTGCTGGACAACCCGTCGCGGCGACGCTCGAACAACCGAGTGCCGACCGAGCGCTCGAGATTCTTCAACTGAAATGACAACGCCGGCTGCGCGACATTCAGGCTGCGGGCCGCGAGGGTCATGTTGCCGTGCTCATAGAGCGACTGGAAATAGCGGGCCTGCTTCAGCGAGACCGAGGGACTGTAAATATTGTTGATCTCCTTGCGCGCCAGCACACTGCGCATGCGGATGACAAAGTCGCGCGCGGCGGGATGCGAACAGCTAATGCGGGCGACGATCGGCGTGCTTAGATCTTTCGGCAGCGGTATGAGAGACAGTCTCAGTTGCTTCAATCGGGAGGACAATATGCTTTGCGGCACCAAGAGGCAGAACGGATCGCCGCTCCGTGCAAGTTGCGGCAATCCTCCGATATCTTCGTCGAGACGCAGGGGCAGTGGCAGGCCGCGATCACGACAGAAGGCCGTGGCAGCAGTAATGGCCTCCTCCGGCAGTCTCGGTAGCGCCAGCGGAACCCGTTTGAGGACATCGAGCAAATCATTGGTCCGCCAATATTGCGGGAGCCGGAGCCCGGTCACCGCGAACCACGCGTCGGTGGCA
Source organism: Pseudorhodoplanes sinuspersici (assembly GCF_002119765.1). Lineage (NCBI taxonomy): Bacteria > Pseudomonadati > Pseudomonadota > Alphaproteobacteria > Hyphomicrobiales > Pseudorhodoplanes > Pseudorhodoplanes sinuspersici. The sequence continues at coordinate 244,756 of NZ_CP021112.1, read as the reverse complement.
ATCACCTCGCCCTTTTCGCGTGCATTCGCTCTGCCGTATTCGATGACGATATCTGCACTTGCGTCAGCGACGGACGGATGGCCGCCGGCGCCAGAATCATGCAATGCGAACTCGATGTCGAAGAAAATTTCGGGATGGATGCGGACAAGCGAGCGGGCCGCAAGCCCGGCAGATTTCGACAGCCGGCCGAGGGCAAATTTAAGCGACGAAACGACACGGATCTCGTGCAACTCGCCGTTGCGGCGCGCATAGGCGCTCGCAGTCTCGATCGCACGTAGCGCGTGCTCGAAGTCCTGATAGAGCGCGCGGGCTTCCATCGTCGGATAGAAGCCGGCCTGGCCCAGCCTGAATAGCTCGAGGCCGAGTTCCTGCTCGAGATCTGTGATGTTCTGCGACAGCGTCGAAGGCGCGATCCCCAATTCCTCGGCAGCCAGCATGTGATTTTGCTGCTGGCAGGCTGCGAGGAAGTAGGCAAGCTGGCGGGTTTCCATACGTACTGTTATACGGTGCGCAACTCGGATGCCTCAAGGCGTACGACTACGCTACTTGAGCGCTTTCGGCAGCCAGGTCACCATCTCCGGGAATGCAACGACGATGGCAAGCGCCACCAGATTGGCGAGCAAAAACGGCGTGATGCCTCTGAAAATGGTCGCGAGCGGAATATCCTTTCGCAACCCGTGCATGACGAACACATTGATCCCGACCGGCGGCGTGATCATGCCGATTTCGATCAGCATGACATTGACGATACCCCACCACACCAGATCGTAGCCGAGACCCGCCACCAGCGGCGCTACGAACGGCAGCGTCAGCACCATGCCGGATAAGGCGTCGAACACGCAGCCGAGCACGATATACATCACGATCAGCACGAAGATGACCGCGATCGGCGGGATGCCCAAGGCTTTGACCCATTCCACCATCGCCTCGGGCATATGCGACAGCGTGATGAAATAGCCGAAGATGTTGGCGCCGATCAGAATGAGATAGAGCAGCGCGATCGAGCCCGCCTGCTCGCGCAGGGTTTTCCAGAATGTCTCGCCCGTCAGCAGCCGGCGCCCGACAGCGAAGGCCAACGCCAGCACCAGCCCGATCGCGGCCCCTTCGTTGACGGTGAAGACTCCGGTATAGATGCCGCCCATCACCACCACGATGACAAAGATCGCGCCCCAGGTCTTTCGCGTGATGGCTATCCGCTCGCCGAAATTCATCCGCGGCGACAGCGGCGCCATCTGCGGCTGGAAATAGAGCTGAATGCGAATTGCGGCGATAAACAGTAGCACCGACAGGATGCTTGGCAGGATCGCGCCGATGAATAAATCGATGATGAACTGCTCGACTTGCACCGCATAGATCACCATGATCACCGATGGCGGCACCAGCGAGCCGAGCGTGCCGCCGGCGGCAAGCGAGCCGGTGCACAGCGCAAGGCTATAACCGCGCCGCTCCATTTCCGGCATGGCGATCCGCGCCATCGTCGCGGTGGTGGCGATCGAGGAGCCGCAGATCGCGCCGAAACCGCCGCAGCCGATGATCGTCGCCATCGCGAGGCCACCGCGCATGTGTCCCATCCACGCATTGGCAAAGCGGTAAATGTCGGCGGAGAGATTGGCCGCTCCGGCGAAGCCGCCCATCAGCAGGAAAAACATGATGACGGCAAAGTCCTTGTTCATCAGGACGTTGACCGTCTCCGTTCCGAACAGGGAGATCATGCCGGAGAGATTGCCGGTGAGGATCAGGTAGCCGGCGGCGCCGGTCACCGCCATCGCGATAGCGATCGGAACCTGCAGGAAGATCACCGCGATCAGGCAAGCAAAGCCGATCAGACCGACTTCGATGGGACTCATGACAGCGGTTCCGTACCGGGCTTTGCGTCGCTGACTTCGCCATATTGATCGGCAAGCGCTACCGGCGAGAAGGCGCGCTGCGCCTGGGCGATGACGATCATCGCCTGCGCCGGCACGCAGAACGCGATGATCGCGCTGGTGGCGAACCACAATGGCCAGATCGGAATGCGGATCAGCCAGGTCGTTTGGCTGCTTTGATAGACTTCGCCGGCATAGACCGCGACCTGCCAGGCCATCAGGATGAACACGCCGAGGGTGAATACGTGTCCGAGCAGATCCAGTATCTCGCGCAGCCGCCAGTTCATCCTGCCCAGAAAGCGCACGGAGACGTGATGGCGTTCGATCAGCGAGATCGGCAGACAGGAGGCGGCAGCGAAAACCACGATCAGGTCGGCGATATCGCTGAAGCCATTGATCGGCGTGCTGAACATCTCGCGACCGGCGATGTCCAGCAGCGTCACGATTGCGAGCACGGTCAGGGCCAGGAGCCCGGTGGCCGCGATGATGGCACCGAGGCGCGCCATCCGATCAGTCAGCCCGGCGATCACGCGGAGGCTCCCGTGTTGTCGTCAGGATGGCGACGCGTCACGAGCCCTTGCGGACGTTGGCCAAGGCCTGCAGCAGTTCCTGATAGAGGTTCACGCCGTTGACCGTCTTGTCCCACGGATCCTTGATCGATGCGGTCTTTGCCTTGAGCGCGGCAATGTCGGCGTCGCTCCAGGTGATCAGCTTCTGCTTGGGCTCGCTGGCAAGCCTTTCGAAGGTCCCGCGCACCTGCTTGTCGAGATTGCTGGCCAGCAGCTTGGAGAACCAGACGCCACCGAACTTGTCGAGCGCGGCCTTGGCCTTGGGCGGCAGCGAGTCATATTTCGCCTTGTTGATCGGGAACATGACCGCGATGTTGCCGAGCTGGACATTAGTAACATGGAATGCCGCGGCGTCGGTGATGCGGAAGTTGAACAGGTTGCCGCCGTCCATCAAGGTCGCGTCGAGAACGCCGCGCGAAATGTTTTCGGCAATGGCCGGCGCCGGCATGCCGCCGATCGGCACCGCACCCATCGCCTTGATGGTGTCGCCGAAGATCGGTCCGCCGGCTCGGATCTTCAGGCCCGAAGCGCTGGCAAGGGTTGGAACATCCTTGCGGGAATGCAGCGTATATGGGCCGACCTCGGCGATGCCGAGCAGCACGAGGTTGTCGAAGCCGCTGAGTAGTTTCTTCTGATACAGTGCCCAAGCGGTCAGAGACGCTTCTTCAGTAGTGTTGAACAGGAACGGCAGCTCGAACATGTCGAGCTCCTTGAAGCGGCCGGGAGTGTAGGAGGCGACTACTTCGGCGACATCGAGCACGCCGTCCTCGACGAGCTTGAGCTGAGTCGCTGGGTTCGAGCCCAGCGTGCCACCGGGATAGTGTTCGATCTTGAGCGCGCCTTCGGATGCCGCTTCGACTTCCTTGATGAAGGCCGGGACCGAAACCGAATTGGTAATGCTCTTTGGAGAGACAAAACTGCCGAATTTCAGGACGACCGGAGCGCCCTGCGCACGGAGTTGGACAGGTGATAGCACGAGCGACATTGCTAATGCAGACAGAAGTGCAATTTTTCGGTTCACGGCGGTTTACTCCTGCGGACCCGACACAGCGAGCCAACATCTTCCGTGCTGGGTCCGAGCTTAAAAAATAACGTTGGCCGAAGGCAGAGATAATAAATGACGAACCGCGCGACAGGCCGCTGCGGCTGGCCTACGTTCCCCGCGGCTCGGTCGCACAGATCGAGGCGGGGAGCGTCGTTTGGACGTGATTAATTCTATTAATGGCGCAAGGGCGATCAAGGCGGATCTGTTAGACTAGAGGTATTACGCGCACTTCTGAAAAGCGGTGCTTGATAGGCAGCGCGCAAAACGAAGTCCGATTCCAAGCAATCCAAAGTGCTGGGGATGCCGCGGGCATCAGAGATCGATTTGTTCGGAGTTAGTCAGTTTTGATTCCGGCACCTTTTATAATTGGCCACCATTTTTCGATCTCGTCGGCTTGGAACCGTGCAAGATACTCCGTTGTCTGCTGCTCAACTGGATATGGCTCTTGGCCAACTTCAGCAAGCCGCTTCTGGACAGCCGGATCCGCTAATGCAATCATAACGGCCTTGTTCAAAACGGACACAATATCTTTGTCAGTTCCTTTGGGAGCAAAGAGTGCGGTCCAAGTCGAAATGTAGAAGCCGGCAAGGCCTGCCTCATCCACGGTCGGAATATCTGGCGCGGCCTTGATGCGTTGGGGTGACGTTACGGCATAGGCGCGAATGTTTCCGCTCTTCACGTGTGGTAGAGAAGTGGCAGGAGTGTCGAACATCAAGTCGACGTTGCCGGCGACGAGATCCTGCATCGCCGGCGCCAGACCTCGATAGGGGATGAATCGGAATTTGGTGCCCGTTTTGGTGTGAAAGAAGGCGCCCGCAACATGGCCGACGCTGCCGACGCCGGAGGTGCCTTGGCTCGCTTTGTCCGGATTTTGCTTCAGCCACGAGACAAGGTCCTGCAACGAGTTGGCCGGCAATTGCTTGCTCGATACGATCAGGAGCGGGTTCGACGATATCAAGCCGACTGGTGTGAAATCGTCTTTTACGTCGTAAGAAAGCTGATAGATGGCGCCATTGGCGACATGCGTCCCCCAGATTCCCGTGATCAGGGTGTATCCGTCGGGTGCAGCCTTTGCGACCCGGCCGGCCGCCAGGCTTCCGGCGGCTCCTCCGACATTCTCGATGACGATCGGCTGCCCAAGAGTGTCCTTCATCTTCTCGGCGACGATCCGGGTCGTGGTGTCGATCGGGCCGCCTGCGGCGAACGGAACGACGATTGTGATCGGGCGGTTTGGGAACGGCTGTGCCGATGCCGCGGTGAATCCCGCGAGCAACATGCCCATCGCAACAGTCAATCGCTTCATTGCGCATCCTCCTTGATTGCCGGCGTAAGGTTCAGGAATTCGGACATGCGTGCGCCTGGATAGAATGTTTGCTGGAATGAGGGGCGTGCTTTCGTGCGCTCATACCATGCGGTAACGTGAGGAAAGGTCTTTTCCCAGATCGAGCTCATTCCGAGGTCGGCCATGCGATCGATGAGCGGCGCCACAATAACGTCTGCCAACGTATATTGCCTGCCGAGCAACCAAGGCCCTTTCTCGAGCGCGGCGTTCATGCGCGTGCAAGTATTACTCATTTGCTCGAGCGAGGCCTGGACGTCCTCCTTTTTGAAGCCGTTCGGCCCCATGCGGCGATAGAATTGCTTGCGGATCGGCCGCACATCGGATTCTGCGCCTTCAAATGTCTTTCGGTCCATTCCCTCGTATCGTGGCAGGAACCCCATGTTGAAGGAAGGAACGCGCACGGCCGCCGTTGGCACCTCCTCGAGAAATCGCATCCATGCGCGCATACGGGCCCGCCCAACGGGGTCGGGTGGGGAGAGCGGCACATCGGGGTATTTCTCTTCGAGATATTCGCAGATCACACTCGAATCGATGATGATCTGGCTGTCATCGATCAGGGTTGGCACGACGCCGTTCGGATTGATTTTAAGATACTCAGGACGCAGATGCTCCTTGGCCTTTCCGATATCAAGCTTGATATCCTCGAACTTCAGGCCTTTCTCGGCAAGGCAGATGCGGACTTTCTGGCTGCATGTCGAATGGGCGGCGTTGTAGAGCGTGAGCATCTTCATAGTTCCTGTTGTGCAACGATAGAGTATTGTCGCCGCTGGCCGGTGCCGTCGGGCAGATTTGCGGTTCAGCGTTGGAACAGGCGGCCGAGTTCGGCGTGCGTCGTCATCCAGCTAACCGCGCTCTGCTGCACGAGCCTGATGGCCTGTTTGAAAGCGATCGCTCCGGCGGGACGGCCGAAGACGTGTGCGTGTGCAGTCAAATCAATGCAGGCGAACGGACTGCGGATCTCGGACCACCCATCAAGCAGCGCCTGCAATGTCCGCACGAAGGCGTCAGGCGAATGTCCGTACCGGATGCAAAGCGGGAAATCGTTCACCTCCATCGTAAATGGAACGGCGGTGATGGGGCCGGACTTTGTGTCGATCCGGTACGGAAGGTCGCGGTCGAAGGCGTCGGCAATCCATGAGAAGCCTTCAAGCGCGAGCAACTCGGGTGTATTCTGGCTTGGCGTCGCGCGTGGACTGATCCACCCCTCCGGGCGGCTTCCAGTCGATGTTTGCAAGGCTTGGATGCAACGTTTCAAGTCGGCGTGTTCTTCTTCGCGGGTCTGATAGGCGGGGATGATGTGCTGAGACCAGGAATGCGCCGCAACGGTATGGCCGGACTTCGCTATCGCTTGCATCAGTGCCGGATGCCGCTCGGCGAGCACACCGCTGACATAGAAAACGGCATGCGTCTTAGTATCTTCGAGCACGTCGAGGAGCCGCCATGCTCCGGTACGTGCACCGTATTCGGCCCAGGATTTGGCCTGCGTATCGAAGACGCCAGCGCGCAGCGGATTGCCCATCGGACCGATGCCGGGCGCAGCGTCGTCCGTCCACCCTTCCAGCATGATACTGACGGAAACGCCGATTGGCCGGGTTTTAGGCCACTCGGATGGCAGATTCGGCCCTTGTGGCTCCATCGTGTTTGCTCCCTAAACCATTTGTTTTATCCATTTGGATAAATCAAACAGGAGAGGCTAGGCTGTTGTCAATGGAAAAGACCATGGGGACCAAGGTGGCGCTCAAGAAGGAGTTGCGGGCCGATTTGACGGAGGGCGGCACGCCGCAGCGAATTTTGTACAGCGCCATCGAATTGTTCGCCGACAAAGGCTTCGATCAGGTTACGGTTCGCGACATCGCTGAACAGGCCCGCGTTAATCACGCCGCGATCAGTTATTACTTTGGTACCAAGGAGCAATTGATCAAACACGCGATCGCCACGGTGATCGCGCCGCTGAATGAGCAGCGGATTTCGGCGCTGAACGCGGTGACGAAGAACTCAAGCAAGCGCAAGCTGAAGCTCGAAGACGTAGTGCGGGCGATGATCGAGCCCACAGTCGCCGCGTGCATGGAAGGCACAGGGGTGCAGCGCCACTATGCGCGAATGCTGATCCTCGCTTTCGCACTTCGTCAGCCGTTCGTCGAGGAAGTCGTGTCCGAGCAAACCGACGAGGTTGCGTCGCAATTCGTGAACGCGCTCGCGGAAGCCGTTCCTGGATGCGACCGCGCAGACATGTACTGGGGCTTCGATTTTATGGTCGGTTCGATGCTCCACATCCTTCTCGATACCTCGCGAAACCATCGGCTGCGCCGGATTTCCGGGGGACTGTGCGATACATCGAGCGTGCACGACATTACCGAGCAACTCGTCAGCTTCGTTGTGGCCGGATTTCGTGCAAAATCAAAAAAGTGATCTGGCGGCGCAACTATTGAATCTCTTTGAAATATTGTTTCCCACGGAGGAAAGCTCCACGGAACAATAGACATTCTGCCTACACGCCTAGGATTTCATTTTTTCATAATCCAGTTTTGCACGCAATTCAGGACACCCGCTGCATTCCACAAGGCGCGTTAAGAGAGGTGCTATAGGCCTACGCCATGTTGGCAGCTCCGGCCTCCATGCGGCAAGTGATGAGTCTGATGCGTTCCTTTACGGCATACAGTCCGTCCAGAGCGGGAAGGTAACTTTCACCAGGAACGGCGAAGACCGTGTCAACGCTGTGGAGCAACAACTGATCGACAAAAAGACGCCCGCCTTCCCGCATGTTCGAGGGGGCCGGCATGCCTCGGTTCCGTAGCTCGAGAGGGAATGTCAAATGTCGATGACCTGGTCGACATAGCCCTTGTAGACCTGGGACTTCGGTTTCTCGCGGTCCTCAGGATTCACGTACGCAATCGAACTGCGCCCGAGGATATCTGCCGGCAGCACCATGACTCTGATGAACCGGCTCGGACGCTCGGCGGCCGCCTGTGCGAATACCGGATCGGGCCCAGTCTCGAACCAGGCTGCTCCCGGCCCATAGCTAGCCGAATGGCCCAAGGCATCTATTCTGATCCCGCCCTCGATGAGACAGCGGATGCCGGGTCCCTGGTGCTTGTGCAGATAGGCACAGCCGCCTGGCGGGAAGGACACGCTGTCAGCACGGATCAAAACTCGGTCGGCGATGGGCCACGCAATCGTCTGTCGCAGCTTCTCCCGTGTGACACCGGCATGCGACGCAAGAGTTGCGATCGGGACATTCGCCGCTGCGAACTCGTAGCGCCAGACAGTCGCGCCGCTTGCAGCCGCCTTCAACTCCGCCGCGCCGGAAAGGCAGATGGCTTGATCGTCCCGAAGTTTGGCTCCGTCGGCAGCGATCTCGCCATGGACCACGTAGCAGATGCGGTGCGCGCCATCGTCCGGAAACAACAAGCGTCCGTTCGCCGCCACCACATCCTCGACCAATCTCAGTTCCATTCTGGGAGAAGTCATGCCGTAACCTCCTGATCGAGTTAATTCTATTGGATGCCATCATTCGTCGGTCGGGACCATACCCGCGCGCCTCCGTCGGCGCTTACCGCTGGTCCGACAACTTACCTTTTTGTCCGATGTAGTGGATGATGCCGCCAAAGCTGGCCCATGAGAGCGAGCACAGAGGAAAGATGGTCGGCGTTATTGGCGTTCATCAGGGCTTGTTCGGCCGCGTGACGCTTTTCCGCACAAACCAGCCGGTCCACGTCCGCGCCACCCGCATGTCCATGCCCGCATCAAAGTGGAAGGAAAGGACGGCGCTTACGATGTGAATGGCTTGCTCTGCCCGATTACTGACGACCAGATGGTGCTGATCAACCCTTGGTTACCTCACGCCAACTGGCGGAATGAGAACGATCCTCCGATCACCATCCTCGCGCTCTATCTCACCGTCTCTGGACGGTTACGTCGACTGATCAGATTTGAGCTCTTGACCGTCGGCTGGGCCGAACAATCGATCTGATGAGGACTGACCGCGGCGCCGAATAAGCGCTCTCAAATTAGAAAGGCATGTGGCTATATTAACGGGCGCGCGATGACACGGGCCTGTGCGCCATCCGAGCCGGCGATTGGGATGCCGAGAAACATCGCCTCGACCCGCTGATTGGCGAGCGGGCGCAGATTGGTCAGATGCTCCGCGATCAGAACGCCTTGTGACAGCAGGATCTCATGCACCGGCCAGGTGAAGCCCTTCGGCCGCTTATGCGACGTCAGGTCCGGCGTGCTGCAATCGATGCCAAGCAGCTTGATCTGATGCGCAACCAGCCATTCCGCCGCCTCCGGCGTCAGCGAGGCATGGTCTTCATATATCTCGGTATTGATATGCTGCGCCCAGCCGGTATCGAGCAGCAGCATGTCGCCCGGCTGCAGCTTGGGACTCGCCGCTTCGAAATCCTCCGGCGTGATCAAGCCGAACGGGCCTTTCTCGATCCGCCAGATCACCGCCGGACCATACAGCCGGTCGAGCGGAATCTCATCAAACGATGGCGCATCATTCAAAAAGTGGCGCGGCGCATCGACATGCGTGCCGTGATGGCAGACCATCTGGAATTCGGTGACGTTGGCATTGTCCTTCGGCATCTTGACGATCTGCCGGATCACGGGCTTCGGAAAAGCCGGCGAGCGTGACAGATCCTCGGTGATGACATGCGTCAGATCGGTCCATGCGCCGCGCCCTTGCTCAGGCTTTCGTGCCGGCAACGGAATCCATCCCTTCCAGCCCGGGCGGATATGTTCGGGGCAATCACACATGGGAGGTCCTTTCGGCACTTGCGATGGTTTTGGAAGTCGACATGGCAGGCTCGTGCCGGTCGATGAAATTCAGCACGGCTTCCGCCGCGCGGTCGGGCGCTGTCGCTGCGACATGAAACGAGTCATTGGGGATCACCAGCAATTCCGATTTCGCGATCGTCGATTGCCAGGCGATGGTTGATGCGACGCCCGTCAGGTTCTGCGCCGGATTATTCGGATCGCCGGTAATCACCACCAGCGTCGGGCAGGCGATCTGCGGCAACAGCGGCCGCACATCGATCTGTGGCAGGACGCGCAGAAAGCCCGCTTGCGTCGAGGCGGGTGTCGTCTCCATCATCTTCGCCCACCATTCATGTGCTTCGGGCGGCAACGCGGTGCCAAGGCGATTGCCCATGGTGCGCCGCGCCCAATGGCCGACGCCATGCCGATCGATCTCATCCGGCGAATAGCCGGCTTCTGTTGCGCTGGCGGTGACGACCGGCGTGCCCAGCACCGACAGGCTGCGCAACGCCTTTGGCCGCCGGCTCGCAAAATGCAGCGCCATGGTGCCGCCGACTTTCGCGGAGACGAGATGAAAACGCTCGATCTGCAACTGGCTCGTCAGCGACAGCAAATCATCGCCGATGCGTTCGAACGGCCAGTCATAATCGCGCGGCATCGGCGACGATTGACCGAAACCGCGAATGTCGAACCGCAGCACGCGATAGCGCCGCGCCAGATGCGGAATCCAGGCAAACCAGGCATCGCTTGTTTCGGCGACGCCATGCATCAACACGATCCAGGGCGCATCGGCCCATGGATCGGTGAAGTCATCGATTCGATACCAGGTCAGAAGATCGGAGGCTGTCCGGATGACGGGCATGTGTGCGGCGCTTTGCTTCTGCGTTCTCAATCCAGCGAGATGTTGAGATCCTTGATCAGCTTGTGCCAGCGCGTCGTTTCTGCATTCAGCACACCCGCGAATTGCTCGGCGGTGCCGCCGACCGGCTCCTGGCCGATCTCGAACAGGCGCTTCTGGATCGTCGGTTCGGCCACCGCTTCCTGAACCGCCGTCTGCAACTTGGCGACGACAGTGTCGGGCGTGCCGGCCGGCACGACGACGCCAGCAAAAGCCTCGGCATAGATGCCCTTGAAGCCCAGCTCATCGAAGGTCGGAATGTCCGGCAGTTGCGGCATGCGTTTGGGATTGGCCACCGCCAGCGCGCGCACCTTGCCCGATGCAATCATGCCGGAGCCGCTGGAAAAATCGGTCATGCACATCGGCACTTGTCCGGCCGCAACATCCTGAATGCTGAGTGCGCCGCCGCGATAGGGCACATGGATCATGTCGAGCCCGACGGTCGCTTTCACCAGCTCCATCGCCATCGCATGTGGACTGCCGGGGCCAGCGGAGGCGTAGCTGATCTTGCCGGGCTGCGACTTCACCGATGCGACCAGCTCCTTGACGCTGGAGGCTTTCGTCGATGGCCCGACCACAAGAATGGTCGGCGAGCGCGCCAGCATCGATACGGGGCGAAACTCCTTCGGATCGTAAGCCAGCTTTTTGTAGAGCGCGGGATTGTAAACCATCGTGCCGTTATCTGCGGAGAAGATGGTGTAGCCGTCCGGCGCCGATCGCGCGACTTCGGCTGCGGCCACCGCCGAGGCAGCACCCGGCTTGTTTTCGATCACGATCGGCTGGCCGAGTCGCTTCGACATTTCCGGCGCGATCATGCGCGCCAGCGTGTCGGAACCGCCGCCTGCAGCATAAGGAATGATCCAGCGGATAGGTCGATTGGGATAATCCTGTGCCGCAGCGGGAAGTGCTGCGGCGGCAACGAGCATCAACGCAAGCAAGCGAATGACTGCGCGCATTCTTCATCCTCCCTAATCTTTCCGTTAATCGGAAAGTTATTCCGTTATGTGATTGAGGCTAGGGGATGCGCCGAACTTGCGCAAGCGGAACGGTGCGTGAGCGGGGCAGGGGTGCAAGCTTGTGCGCCCGGTAATGCGAGCAAGCGCAGCAGGCGCAGCCCAACTTGCAAGAGTGAGCGAACCAGCTGGTCTGCGCGGCGCGATCAGTCCGCGCTGTTCCGATAAATGCGATAGGCGAGTCCGAGATCGAGCGCGGTCAAACCCTGGATCACCGCGTAAACGGTTTCGGAAGGGGCCGCTCGACCCTGCCATCGGCCGGCCGCGACCTCGCCGATTGAGACGATGGTGCCTCTGATGTCGCTTTCGGCAACCGCGCCGGCTTTGACGAAGCTGGCGAGATCGCCCTGATAGAGCGCGTAATCGAGATCATCGACGAAGCGATGCGTGGCTGCCTGAAAGGTCTGCGGCGAAAATTCCTGCACGCCGCCCATCGACAGCACAAGCGCACCCGGCTTGATCCAGGACGGATCGACCAGCGGCGCGCTGGCCGTGGTGATGGTGGCGATGATATCGGCGCCGCGCACCGCGTCTTCGATGCTGGGCGCAATGGCGATGTCGCAAGCCTTGCTGCCGACGGCAGAGACCAGACGCTCCGCCGATTGCGCTGTTCGCGACGCCACGAGGATCGATGAGGGATTGCAGAGTTCGGCAAAGCCGCGCGCCATATGGGTTGCGATCTTGCCGGCGCCGATCAAAGCAATGCGCGGATTGGGATTGGGCGACAGCCAGCGCGCCACGACTGCACCGGAGATGCCGGTGCGGAAGGTGTAGAGCCAGCTTTCCTCCAGCAGCAGGATCGGCGAGCCGGTTTCCAGATCCCACAGGATCAGCCGCGGATCGCGCAGCGAGCTCAAGCGCGCGCCGGCAATGCCGAGATCCTGCAATACTGCGCCTTTCACCTGGATGCGATGCGGCGGCCCGGCTATGCGCATCGCCGAGGGCGACGATGCCACCACATGGCCGGCGGCAAGGCCGGCATAGACCTGTGCGATGACGGAGGCGGCCTCGGCGATCGACAAGGCGTCGATGGTCTTTGCCGCCGTAATCATGCGCATGGGAAAGGTCTTTCGCGTCAGCCAGAGATTAGACAAGAATCTTGCCGCCGCGCGTCAGCGTCTGGCCATCGACCGAAATTTCCGGCTTGCTGATGACGCCTTCGAGACGCAGCTTGGCGTGGCAGGTGCCGCCCAGCGCCACCGTATCACCCATGCCGATATGCGAGGTTGCATACATCTTCTTGTCGGTGCGCATCACGCCGGTCGGCGTCACTTTCGGATTGAGGCCGATCGAAATTTCCGCCGGGCAATTGAAGCTGGCGGCGTCGCCATGCTTTTCCAGAATCTCGCGCCAGATCGCCGCTTCACGACCGCCCTCGATCTTGGTCACCATGCCATCGACAACGGTGAGCTTCATATGCTCCTTGATCGAACCGACCGAATGCGCGGTGAGGTCGAACACCACGACGCCATTCCCGGTGCCTTCGACCGGACAGACATGCGCTTCACCATCGGGGAAGGCGCAGCCGGCGCCGCCATCGGGCTTCAGCTGAACCGGGATGCCGGCGATCGAACGGCCGGGCCGGCCCGTGATGCTGGCGGTGAGGTTGGTGCCGTTCGGACAGGTGACGTGGCAGGTGTCGCCCTCGGTGAAGACCTTGGCAATGCGCAGACCAAGTTCGTTGATCGCCCCATAATCCGCGCCGGCCGGGCCATCCGGCGACAGCATCGCCGGCGTCAGCTCTTCCATCAGCAGATGCTGCTTTCCGTTTTCGATCAGATCTTCGGTGATGGTGGCATGCGCCATCGCGGTCGAGGTCAGATAGACGACGAGGTCGAGATCGGGATCGAGCGCGGCGCGATGGATCGGGCTCGTTGGATTGGACGAATGCGTCGCGCGCGGCTCCATGATGCCGACATTGGCTTCCATGCCGAGATCCTTGGCCGCCTTGGACAGGCCCTGCCACAGCACCGGATCGATCTTGGTATCGGTAATGATGAAGATTTTCGCCCCGGCCTTGGTGTTGAGCTTCAGCGGGGTCTGCATCACCTTGGCGATGTCTTCGACATTGTACGACATATTGTTGTTCTCCTTGGGAAGATGATGCGCGGCTTCGGCGCGTATTTATCGGAAGGCGACCGCGCGCTGCAGGGATGCGCGGGTGTCCTGGTCGGGCAGCCAGGCGCGCACCTCGGCGATATCAGCGGCCTGTTGCAGGATCGGAAACGGTTTGCTGAAGGCGCGTTCGAAGATCGCCGTGACGCTCTGGAATTTCGCGATCACGTCGGCGCGCGACGGCGGATCGTCCGGCGAGCCGGGAATGGCGTGGCGGGTGAAGCTGTCGCGCGTGGCGCCGTCGCTGCCGATCACATCGAGCGTGACATGGCCAAATTCGATATCGCCGCCGCTGTCCTGCGCCGCATTCTGGATGACGTCGATCCGCTCCATACAGGCTTTGACATCGCCGCGCGATGCCACCGCCGCATCGGTGAAGTGATCGAGCGTCGGCAGACCGTCGAGCAGCGATACGGCGATGCTGTAGGGCGCGGAGAATTTGGCTTCGAGGCCGGTGCGCGGGCGATCGTAGCGCAACACATCGATGCTGCCTTTCGGCACGGTGATGCGAACGCGCAGGCGCTCGTCGCAGAAAGCATTGCCAAGCTTGGCGCGGGCATCGAGGGCGATGCCGATCAGCCGATGCGTGCCGTAGCAGCAGGGATAGAGCTTGAGCGCAACCTTGTCGGCGCGCAGGCGATAGGCCTCGTCGGAAGGCTCCTCAAGGCCATCGGGCGTGCCGTAGAGTTCGGCATAGCCGCCGGGGCCGAAAATATCGGCGGCGGCGGTGAAGCCTGCGCGCGTCAACAGCGCCGCGCGTACGCCGGCGGACGCGGCGAAGCCGGCATGGGCGGGCTTCGTCATCGTGCCGAAATTGACTTTCAGTCCAGCTGATTGCGAAGCGACGATTGAAAACATCGTCGCCAGCTGCTTCTCGTCGAAGCGCCGCAGGCGCCCCGCTGCTGCCGCTGCTGCAAACGCGCCGATGGTGCCGGTGCCGTGCCAGCCCTTGTGATAATGGCCTAGCCCGACCCGCGCCGCGACCGCCTGCGCCGCGATCAATCCGGCGCTGAAGGCAGCGATGATTTCATCGGGCGCGTGACCCCGGCCGCTGCGCAGGATGGCGGGAAGAATGACGGTGCTCGGATGGATCGCGCTTTCGAGATAGACATCGTCGAAATCGAGCGCATGCGCGGCGATCGCATCGATCATCACCGCCGCTTCCTCGCTCTCACAAACGGCGCCGGACCAGGTGACGGCGCCCTGTCCGCGATAGGCTTCGAGCGTCAGCCGCGTCACGGGTTCTGCGAAACCGGCGGCGGCGACACCGAGCGTATCTGCGATGGCGCGGCCGATCAGCGCCCGCATCGCCACATCGCCACCATCGCAGCGGCGAATGGCGGTGCAAAGACGTTCGGTGAACACAGACGGCATCTGTTCGCGGCTCCGAAATGATCAACGAGGCTCAGCACGTGGAAGCGTTTGCGGCTCGTTGCCCCTGTGGTAACAAGTCAGGACTTTCCATTCAACAGGATAAGATTCCGTTTACCGGAAAAAATGAAAAACAGCTGGAGAGCTTCATGAACTTCGATTTTTCGGGTTGCGTCGCGATCGTCACCGGCGGCGCGGGCGGCATCGGAACGGCCACCGTCGATCGGCTGCTCAAGAGCGGCGCGAAGGTGGCTGCTTTCGATCGCGATCAGACGCGGCTCGAGCAGCTCAAGGCCGGGAAGGGCGATGAGCTTTCGATTCATCAGGTCGATGTGTCGAACCTCGATCAGATCGAGCAGGCGGTCGCGGCCGTCGAGAAAGCGTTCGGCCGCATCGATATGCTGATCAGCGTTGCTGGCGGCGGGACCCCGACGACCATCGACAGCGCCAGTGCCGACGACTGGAATCGCGTCGTGGGGCTTAATCTCAGCGGACCGTTCTACGGCATCAAGGCGGTCGCGCCGGCAATGCGGCGCGTTGGCGGCGGCAGCATCGTGACGGTTGGTTCGCTGGCGGCTTTCCAGATGTCGTTCAACAATGGCGTAAGCTACACTGCCGCGAAATCCGGTGTGCTCGGTCTCACCCGTCACGCCGCATTCGAGTTGGCGCGCGACAATATCCGTGTCAACGCGGTGCTGCCGGGGCCGATCATGACGCCGCAGATGGATGCGAAGATCGACGCGAAAAGCCGCGCCGACGTGCCGCGCCGTGTTCCGATGGGCCGCTGGCTGTCGCCGGAGGAAGTAGCCGCCCCGATTCTGTTCTTCTGTTCCGATGCCGCGCGCGCCTGTACCGGCACGCACGTGATCGTGGACGGAGGTCTGCATGTCGGTGCGCAATACGATACCGAAACCTATTTCGCGAAACGCAAGTCCTCGTGAAACGCGCCTAGCATTGACAGCGAGCCTCCTCAATTCGGCTTCTTGTCGGCCGGTATCGCTTCGGCCAGCAATTCCTTATTGCTCTTGATTTCGTCCACGATCAGCTTCCTGAACTCCGCCGAGGACATCGGCATCAACTCGGCCGCCATTTTGTTGAAGCGATCCTTCACTTCTGGCGACTCTAATGCCTTAGCCGCCGCATCATGAATCTTCTGCACCAGCTCCGGCGGCATACCCTTGGGCCCAAGCAGACCGACCCAAGCGCCCAGGCGCATGTTGAGGCCGGACTCGGCAATGGTCGGAACGTCGGGGATCAGCGACGAACGCTTGCTGCTGGTGGATGCGATCGCGATCAGCTGCTTGGCATCCATGAACGAGCGACCGGAGACGAGCGGCGCGATTACAAAGTCTACGCGGCCGCCAGCGGTATCGGCGATTGCTTCCGGCGCGCCGCGATAGGGCACATGCGTCAGCTTGATTTTGGCGGCAGCGCGCAGACGCTCCACTTCGAGATGTGAGGCGCTGGCAACGCCGCTCGAGCCGAACATTACTTCGCCGGGCGCCTTGCGCGCCTTTTCGATAAGTTCGTTGAGCGTGCGAATGCCCTTGCTCGGCGAGACCATGACGACCGCCGGCAGCGCGGCAAGCGGAATGATCGGCGTCAGATCATTCTCGGTATCGTAGCTGAGCGTCGGTTGAATCGCGGGCAGGGCGGCTATCGCCGACGAGGTGACGAGCAGGCGGTAGCCGTCTGGCGCAGAGTTTGCGACCACGGCAGCGCCGATCGAGCCACCAGCGCCGGGGCGGTTCTCCACCACGATCGTCTGCTTCAGCGTGTCCTTCATCGCGTCGGCGACCGTTCGCGCGATGAGGTCGGTGCCACTGCCCGGCGTGATGTTGACGATGATGTTGATCGGCCGGTTCGGATAATCGGATTGCGCAGATGCGGTCAATGGTGCGGCGAGCAGGCTCGCGGCCAGAGCGAAGAGACGCAGTGTCATCGGAGGCTCCATTTTCTCACGTTCATGTTTGATCAGATGTGATTGCAGCGCCCGTCCGGCCGCGGACTTCGACGCCGGCGCGCTTTTCGAAGAATTTGACCATCTCGCTCAGGTCGGCGCTCTCGCCGATGTCGTCGGTGATGCGCTGCCAAAGCGCGGCAATGGAGTGGCCGATCGAGTCGGAGCGATGGCCGGTGTCCGTCAGTTCCAGAAACAACGCGAGATCCTTGTTGCCGAGCCCGAGTGGTCCGCCAAAGTTGAAGGTGCGGGGCAGGATCGCCTTCGGAAATTTGTCCGCCGTCGCGGAATTGCGGCCAGTGCCGGCGTTGATGGTCTCTAGCAGTTGTTCGGCGTCGATCCCGGCCTTTACGCCGGCAACGATCGCCTCGCATGCGATCATCATGCCGCTGAGCGACAGCATGTTGTTGATCACCTTCGCGATCTGACCCTGACCGGCGTGGTCGCCAACAACAATGAGACGCCCGGCAATACAATTCAGAATGGGAGTCGCCGCATCGCGCGCTGCCGGCGCCCCGGACAGAATTCCCGTCAATCGTCCTTCGCGCGCCCAGCTTGGGCCACCGGTGACCGGCATGTCGAGCATCGCAATGCCGCGTGGCTCCAGCATGGCTTCGATCGTCTTGATAGTTCGCTGTCCGATGGTCGAGGTCTCGATATAGACTTCGGCTGCGCCGCTTTCGGCAATCTCAGTGGCGACGGCGCAGCTGGCATCCTGTGACGGCAGAGAGGCGAGAATGACAGAAGCTTCGCGCGCAACCGCCCGCACGCTCTGCGCTGGCCGTGCGCCGTGTGCAGCCAGCACCGCAACCTTCGCCGGATCGATATCGTGGATCAGGACATCGAAGCCGCCATCGATGAGCCGCTGCGCCATTGCGCTGCCCATATGACCACATCCGATGAAGCCGACCGGTTTCGTCACCATCAGCGCTGGCTCGCAATCACTGAAACGATGTCAGTCGAATTTCAGGTTCAGGTCACGGATGACAGACAGCCAGGTGTCGCGCTGCCCGCCAATCATCGTCTCGACCTCCTTCGCGTTGGCGAGGGTGATTTCGTAGCCGCGCTTCAGGAATTCGTTCTGGATGTCCTGGTCCTTCACGACCGATTGCAGATCGCCGCTGAGCTTTTGCACGGTGGCGGGCGGCGTGCCGGCGGGAGCGGCAAGGAAAAAGCGGATGGTGCCGGAGACATCGCCGAAGCCGGCTTCCTTAACCGTCGGCACGTCGGGCAGCATTTTGGTGCGCTTGTCGCTGATGACGGCGAGCGCGCGCAGCTGGCCTTCCTGAATGAGCGTCAGCACAGAGCTGAGGCTGAGCGATCCGAAATCCAGAACGCCGGCGAGCAGATCGGCCGTCGCCGTGGCCGAGCCTTTATAAGGCACATGGGTCAGCTGCGTCTTGTTGAGCCGCGCCAGCTTCTCGGTGGCAAGATGTTGCGGCGCGCCGACGCCGGCCGAGGCGAAATTCAGCGGCTTCTTCTTGCCGGCTTCAATGAGATCGCCGATCGTCTTGAGCGGCGAATTGCGATTGACGACGACGACAGCGGGCGACTCGGCGACGCCGCCGATATAGGAAAAGTCCTTGAACGGATCATAGGGCAGGCTTGAGAACACGGTCGGATAGATGCCGACGATCGTGCCCTGCACGAGCAGCGTGTATCCATCCGGCGTCGATTTCGCCACCACGCCGCTGCCGATATTGCCGCTGGCGCCCGGGCGATTGTCGATGACGACCGGCTGGCCAAGCCGCGCGGCGTATTTATCCTGGATAATCCGCATCAGGATGTCTGTGCCACCGCCCGCGGGGAAGGGCACGACGACGCGGATAGGCTGCGACGGGAAAGTTTGAGCTGAGGCCGCCGGCACGCCAATGGCAGCGAGCGCGATCAGGCCGAACACAAGACGCAAGTTCATCGTGGCACCCATCTCGGATTTTTCCTCTCCAGCTTGTTATCGTCGGCTGACTTGACGCAGCCTTCAGTCCTTACCCCATTGACTACGGCAATTCCGTTAAATGATCAATTTTTCCGTTTATCGGAAAATTCATTGAACGTGCGGTCGTTTTGTGTTGGTAATAGCGCATCGCGAAATGAGCGCAGCTCGGGGTCTGAACACCGCAATGAAGGACAATCTCAAGACAGCCGGTGCACCGGCGACAAGCGCATCGGAAATGTCCGGGGCTGGAACCGTCACGCGCGTTGTGAAATTGCTGGCGTGTCTCGCCGAGGCCGACGGTGATGTTTCGATCAAGTGGCTGTGCCAGTCACTCAATCTGCCGGCAAGCACCGTGCACCGCCTTCTTGGCCTTCTCATTAAGGAGGGCGTTGTCGAACGCGCGCCATCACGCGCGATGTATGGTCCTGGACCGGAATTCATGCGCATCGGTTCGCTGGTGGCCGCGAAGGTGCAGATCGTCGACCTAGCGCGGCCGATCATGCGCGCATTGGTTGAGGAAAGTGACGAGACATGCGTGTTGCTGCGTTACATCCCGGCTTCGCGCAAGGTTATGGCATTGTATGCGGAATATTCGTCGCATCCACTGCGCTATCAGATCGATATGTATCAGCCGCATTCACTTCTTTGGGGTGCCACCGGACGTGCGGTGCTGGCCTTTCTGACCGAGCCGGAAATCGAAGCGGCGCTGAAGGACAATGACCGCTCTCCAGTATCTGGAGACAAATTGCCGCCGAAAGCCATGTTCATGAAGGAATTGCGCGATATCCGAGAACGCGGTTATGCGCTCACGCATGGGCAGAAGATCGAAGGTGCGGTGGGACTGGCCGCTCCGCTGTTTAATTCGGAACGTCGTGCGATCGGATGCCTCAGCATCACCGTGCCCAAGGCGCGCTTTAGCCAGAAGGGTCACGCAAAGCTTTCCGGGCTCTTGCTGGCGAGTGCAGCTAAACTGAACCGTGGGCTGGGATTTTCAGAGTCTACGATAAAGGGGTGATGATACCAGCTCCGCGGCGTTCCACGTCAGTGTGTCGCAATTGCAAAGACGGTGCCGAACCGGTCGCTGATCACCTTGTTGGAAAAGCTCTCGGCCGCATGCCTGGCTACAACGAAATCTCCTGCTCGCGAAACACACCCCTGTCCGAGCGAGAGAACCGCCGCCGGCGATCAACCGGCCGTTCCGGCTGCTAGTGAAAGTCTACATTGTGGTCGGGATCCGCGGTCGGTGTCGGTGGCCAAGGGCTACAGCCAGTGCGGCGCCCTATGAAGACGAGCGCCACAACTGTCCAGAACCGCATCTCTTCGCTTTTGCCGTTAGGCCGTAGACATCTTGTGAATTAGACGATAACGTCGATAATTAAACATATCAGACGAAAGGTTTGGGGGATGGCTCGGGAAGCGACGGCCGGCTTTCGCAACGCAAGTTGGACCATGACGGGCCTGCCAGCCGATGTGATGGTCACGGTGCATCCGTTGCAGACGCAGGATGGGGCGGCCGTCAATGGATTTTTATATGCGAAGCAATCTGCCGACACCGTGCTGTGCATCATGCATCCTCGCGAATTTCTGGCGACGCACTATCTGGTGCCCGATCTTGTGTCGGCCGGTTACGCCGTATTCACGCAGACGGCACGGTCTGTTGGAAATGACATGCGACTCGAGCACGAGATTGCGCTACTCGACGTCGCAGCCGGCCTGAATTTTCTAAAAGACGCTGGATTCAAGCGGATCATCCTCATCGGCAATTCGGGCGGGGCGAGTCTGTATGCGTTCTACAATCAGCAATCGTTGAAAGATTCAGCCAGCCGCTTCGACAAGACGCCGGGCGGAAGGCCGACCGGCCTTGGCGAAGCCACGATGCCTGTTGCCGATGGCGTCGTGTTCGTCTCGCCACATCCGGGCCAAGGCCAAATACTGCTCAAGTGTATCGATCCGTCAGTCACCGATGAGCATGATGCGTTGTCCGTGGACCCTTCGCTCGATTTTCTCAATCCGGCGAACGGGTTCCAAGAGGGACCGGACGGTTCGAAATACACTGCCGACTTCATTCAACGCTTCCGCCAAGCGCAATCCGAGCGGGTCACGCGGCTCGATGCTATCGCTCGCAATATGATCAGCGAGCGTCTGTCTGCGCGCAAACGTGCCAAGGAGAGCGGTTCTGTCTCCGATCGCCGCAAGGGCGCACACACGTCGGTCATGACCATCTGGCGCACCGATGCGGACCTGCGCTGCTGGGACCGTTCGATCGATCCGTCCGATCGGAAGCTGGGCTCCGTCTGGGGCAAGGATCCGTTTGCAACGAATTATGGCGCGGTGGGATTTTCCCGTTTCTGCACGCCCGAAGCCTGGTTGTCGACCTGGTCCGGGCATTCGTCGCGGGCCAATCTGTTCGAGACGGCAAAGGCCGTCGAACAGCCCTGTCTGCTCATCGATTATACGGGCGACAACACAGTCTTTCCCGCTGATTGCGCCGCCATTTTCGAAACTATCGCGTCGTCAGACAAAGTCCGCCAGCGCTTCCGTGGCGACCATCACGGGCGCGCACTGGAAAAAGGCGAAGAACCCGGCCGCACTGCCGCTGCGAAGACCATTGTAGAGTGGGTGAGGGAAAAATTCGGCTGAGATGCGAGCGTCAACTGCCGGCGCTCAGACGCCGAGCACCGGCTCGTTGGTCGGCGCAAGCCTGATCGCGTCGGATGTGAATGACGTGATCTTGCCGTCAAGGCCGGCCGTGAGGCAGCCGAACCAGACGGCTTCGCCAAGGCCTGTTGTATCGCGTTTGATCTCGATCTCGCCGTCAAACTCGATGTAGCGATAGCCAGCAATGACCGGATGCACGCGGCAGCGCTCGTGCTGCTCCGCCGCATGCACGAGTGGAGCGAATTCCGGAACATCCAGAACGTAGAAGCCGCTCATGACGCGGCTGCCGGAGCGGCTTCCTGCTGACGCTTCTGCACGAAGTCAGCCTTGGCGCGCCAGAGCTGCTCGATGTTGGTCCAGCGGCCGCTGTCTTCCAGTGCGAGTGCAGCATCGATGGTCATCGTCGCATCGACCGCATCGAGCTGCTCCATGTCGCGCAGCGAGCGGGTGATTTCCAATGGATAGAAATTCGGATCGCGGAAATAGATCGATTCAAGGATCTCGTGCTTGACGAACCGGCTAACCCGAACACCCTTGTTTTCAAGGCGCTTCTGCCAGGCCAGCAATTCATCTTCCGTTTCGACGCGCCAGGCCGTGTGGTTGGCCATCGCCATGTAACCCTTTGGAACCACCAGTTCGGGCGGTTGCTGCGTGCCGATATAGTAGAAAAAAGCGATGCAGCTCTCGTTGCCGCTCTCGAAGAAGAAATGAATGAAATCGGCGTGCTGTTCCTTCTCGCGACCCCATCCCTTGGCGGTGATGGCGTGCACCAGCGGAAGGCCGAGGATGTCGCGATAAAATTCCACCGTTTCGCGCAGTTTCCAGGTGGGGCGCGCGGTGTGGTCGACGCCGTGCAGCGACAAACGTCCAGAGAGAGACGGGGCGAGAGCGGTCATCGCAAAATCCTCCATCTAGCCTCTTGTGGGGCTTCAGATTGTGGAGTATCGATCAATTTGACGCGTATGTCAATTGACTGACATAGATGCCGAAAAATGGCGTCAGGGTGCTCCCCGGTCGATCAGCCCCAGAATGCCCCGGATCTCGGCGGTCAAACTGCGGATATCGTTCGACGCCGCATCGGCTGGACGGGCCCGCCGCACACTGTGCATGGCCAGATCGGCAATCCGGTCGGCAACGGTCGCGGCCGTCAGTTCACCGTCGGGCACGAACCACCAGGCTGTCCAGTTACACATACCGATAATGGCGAAAGCGGTGACTCGGCTATCGACGGCGCGCGCTTCGCCTCCGGCCACTGCCTCGTCGATCAATCGCATCATGCCGCCGAGCACGCGCCGCTTCGCCTCGCGATGACGCGCCAGGATTGGCGGTGGCAGCTCGTTCTCGCTCCGGTCAATGGCAATGAAGTGCAGCCGACGTTCCGTGACCCACATGACGAGATCGTGGGCGGCGACGCCGATCTTCTCGATCGGGGTCAGATCGCTGCGCTTCTCGACGTTGTCCAGAATTCGGGCGGCGGAGACGGTGACGCCGGTCAGCAGTTCTTCAAGCAGCGCATCCTTGCTGGGAAAATAGTAGTAGATCGCTGAGCGGCTCAAGCCGACGGCGTCGGCCACGTCCTTGAGGCTCGTGCCGGCAAAGCCGCGCTGGGCGAACAAGCCGACTGCCCGATCCAGAACCTCGGAGGAAAGAACATCCTTCCGCACGCCCGATTTGCGGCCTGGTTCCTGCGCTCCGCCGCGCGTGGCTTTCACCGCGACGGTCTTGACTGAAGGCTTCTTGCGCGGCGCTGAGGGCATATCGACTTTTCCGATCAAACGGTCAGCATACGTTCGACGTTTTCCCGTTCGGCCGCAAGCTGTTCTCCGGTGCCTCTCCATGAGGTCCGGCCACGTTCCAGTACGTAGCAGAAGTCTGCGATTCGGCTGAGCGCGCGCAGGTTCTTGTCGACAACGAGCAGGGCTAGACCTTCCGTCTTCAAACGATGGAGCGTCTGCCAGATCTGATGGCGCACCAGCGGCGCAAGGCCTTCGGTCGCCTCGTCCAGGATCAGCAGCTTAGGATTGGTCATGAGCGCGCGGGAAATCGCGATCATTTGCTGCTCGCCGCCCGAGGTTTGCCAGGCCGGCCGCTCCAGCATCTTGCCGAGTTGCGGGAACAGGTCGAGTGCGCGCTGCATGGTCCAGCCGCCGGACGAACCGCGCGCAAGAACCTCGAGATTCTCCCGAACCGACAGGCTCTGGAACAACTGGCGCCCCTCCGGAACGAGGCCGACGCCGAGCCGCGCAATTTGATGAGAGGGCATACCGACCAATGTTTGCCCTGCGAAATGGATAGTGCCGGCGCGATGCGTCAATGCACCCATGATTGCGCGGATGGTGGACGTCTTTCCCATGCCGTTCCGCCCGCACAGAGCGACCACCTGGCCTTGCTCTATGCGAAGGTCGACGTCGAACAGCACGTCGATCGCGCCGTAGCCGCCGGCCAGCGATTTCACATCAAGCAGCGGCTCAGGCATCGTCATCGGCTCCCAGATAGGAGAGGCGCACCTGCGGATCGTTGCGGATATCTGCTGGTCGCCCGGACGCGATGACCTTGCCATGAGCAAGAACGGTGACCGTGTCGGCGAGCGAGAATACCGCATCCATATCATGCTCGACCATGACGATCGCGGCTCCGCCCTTCAGCGTCTTGAGCAATGTGGACATCCGCAGGGATTCGTCGCGCCCAAGTCCGGCCATCGGTTCGTCGAGCAGCAGCAGGCGCGGCTGTCCTGCGAGAGCAGTTGCGATCTCAACCAGCCGCCGGTCGCCATGGGACAGAAGTTCGGTTTGTGCGTAGCGTTTTTCGGCGATGCCGACGGCGGCGAGCGCAGCGTCCGTTTGCGCCCCGAGATCGCCAAGTTTGTGCACATGCGTCCACATGCCGAAGGTGTGGCGCCTGCGGCCGAGAACACCGATGGCGGGATTGTCCGCGGCGGCGAAGCTGGGAAAGATTTTTGGAACCTGAAACGTGCGGCCGATGCCGAGCCGGGCTCGATCCTGCACCGGCAGGGACGTGATGTCGGTGCCGTCGAACGTGATGGTGCCGGTATTCGCGATGAGCTGACCCCCGATCTGATTCAGCAGTGTGGTCTTGCCGGCCCCATTCGGCCCGATGATGGCGTGTAATTCGCCCGGCATGACGTCGATCGAGATGTCATCGCTTACAAGCAGGCCGCCGAGGCGCTTGCAAACGCCGCGTGTGGTGAGGAGCGGTGCGGTCACGTTGTCACCAGCCGGCGCAGCGTAACGAGAAGGCCATCCCGGATCAGAAGTACGCGGGCAATCACCGCGATGCCGACATACATCGCCCAGAAGTCCGTGTAGTGCGAGATGACCTCGACCAGCGCGAGGAAGATGGCGGCGCCAACCACGGCGCCGTAAAGCGTCCCGGCCATGCCGAGAATGACCATCACCAGCAATTCGGCAGACAGGTGCCAGCTCAAGACGGAGGAGGGCGCGATATAAAGCGTCAGATTGGCGGAGAGCACGCCGGCGAGGCCCGCGATTGCGCCAGATATGGTGAAGGCTGCAAGGCGTAGCCAATAATTTTCGATGCCGGAAGCAGCAGATCGTATGGCATCGTCACGCGCCGCTTGCAGCGTATAGCCGAATGCAGAGAATGACGCGCGGCGCGCGAACAGCAGTACTGCAACAAGAACAAAGGCGCACAGAAGAAAGAAGGTGCGCGGATTATCGAGCGGGATCCCGCCGATCGTGGAGCGCGACGGGAGGCGAAAGCCGTCAGCACCGCCGAGGCCGGGGACCGCATTCGCGCCGTAATAGAACATCTGCGCGAAGGCGAGCGTAATCATGATGAAATAGACGCCGGTGGTACGCAGCGCTAGCGCGCCGATAACAAGCGCCGCAAGCATTGCAGCGCCGACGGCGACAGGCCATACGATCAGACCTTCCATATGGCCGCTCAACGCGAGCGCGCCCGTCACATAGGCGCCGAGGCCAAAAAAGGCTGCATGTCCGAGGCTCACAAGACCGGCATAGCCCAGCACGATATCGACGGCCACGGCAGCAAGCCCCATGATCGCGATGCGGCTTGCAAAGCGCAGTGTCGTTTGATCTCCAAACGCGGCAAGTGCCGCGATTGCAGCTGCCGCGATGCAGACAAGGCCAATGCGTATGGGAAGCGGCACTTTTATCATCGCGGCCTCCCGAAAATTCCGAACGGACGCCAGATCAACGTCGCAGCCATCAGAAGATAGATTGCCATGTTGGCAAGCGCGAAGCCGGTCGTGCTGCCCAAAGCTAGCGGCAGAAAGGTGCGACCGAAGACCTCGACAAAGGCCACGAGCAGAGCGCCCACGAGCGCGCCAATGATTGATCCGAGTCCGCCGATGATGACGACGACCAGTGACTGGATCAGCACTGTGTCTCCCATGCCGGAGGTTACGGCGATCAGCGGTGCGGTCATGATACCGGCAATGCCGGCCAGGATGGCGACGAGCGCGAACACGCCTGCGCCCAGCCGGTCGACGTTGGCGCCGAGCGCTTGAACCACAGTGCGGTTGTCGGCGCTGGCTCGGATCAATCCACCGGTGCGGGTGTGGGCGATCAGATACCAGATTGTGAGGCCGATGATGATGGCAACCGCCGTGATGACGAGCCGGTAGGCCGGATAGGCGATGTCGCCCAGCATGATGTGGCCGGACAGGGCATCAGGCAGAGGCACGTAAACCGGATCGCGTCCCCAGATCATCATGACGAGATCGTTGAAGATGAGAATGAGTCCGAAAGTCGCAAGCACCTCTTCGAGGTGATCGCGGAGATAGAGAGGCCGGATGATCACCCGCTCAATGACAACGGCGAGAACCGCGAGACCCGCGAGCGCGCCGATCCAGGCTACGACGCCGTTTTCGGTCTGCGCGATGATCCAGGCGTAGAAATAGGCGGCCAGCATGAAGAAGGAACCATGCGCCAGATTGATCACGCGCATGGTGCCGAAGGCCAGCGTCACGCCGACCGCCATCAGGAACAGCATCAGTCCCAGTTGCAGAGCGTTGAAGGATTGCTCTGCGAGGAAGGCAATCGACATGACGACAAGGTTCCGGCGGAGGCTGCGGGATCAGCTCTTGAGCGGGCAGGAGCTGTGGTGAGGGTCCTGCACGTCTTTCTTGATCACCTCGAGAAACTTGACGTCGAACTTGCCGTCTGAAGTCTTTTCGACCCGCTGCAGGATGATGTCCTGGATCGGGAAGTTATTGTTGTTGAACTTGAAGTTGCCGCGGAGCGATTGGAAGTTGGCTTTCTTCAGCGCCACACGGAATTTGTCGGCGTCTTCGGGGCCTGCCTCCTTCACTGCGGCGTCCAGCAGCATGATCGCGTCGTACTGAAACATGGCGAACTGCGTCGGATTGCGGCCGTGTTTCTTGCGGAAATCCTCCACGAAGCGCTGGTTGCCGGGCGTCTTCATTTCGGGATTCCAGCTATAGGCGGTCTCCAGGCCGAGCGCCGCGTCTCCCATGGCCGGCAGCAGCATGGAATCAGCGATTGCGCCCATCGAGTACAGTTTGACGGTTTTGCTGAGGCCGGACTGCTTCCATTGCTTCATGAATGGCACAGCGGCGCCGCCGACGTAGAAGGCGTAGATCGCGTCCGGCTTGGCGGCGCGCACCTGCGTCAGCACCGAGGAGAAATCCATCTGCGTGAGTGGCGTATAGATCTCGCCGAGATTCTCGCCTTTGAAGTTCTTCGCCACGGATTTCGCGTGGTCCCAGCCGGCCTGATAATCCATGCCGAGGAACATCATGCGCTTCACGCCGGTCCGGTTCAGGTAGTCGGCAAGGCCGGTGCCCCATTGTTCGTTGGCGAAGGCGACCACAAACAGGTTCTGGTTACACTTCTCACCGGCGAGCTGTGATGGTCCCGCATTGGCGCCGATCACGAACACGTTGTTCTTCAGCAGTGGATCAATTGCTGCCAGCATCGAATTGGAGACCACGAGGCCGGTCACGACCTGGATCTTTTCGCGCTCGACCAGCTTGTTGGCAGCGTCCGCCGCCTCCACCGGGCTCGATTTGTCGTCCACTTCGATCAGCTTGATCGGCCGCCCGCCGAGCTTGTTACCGAGATGCTCAAGCGCGATGTCCAAACCGCGCTTTTGTTCGGTGCCCAGCACGCCGAACGTTCCGCTCATCGAGGACAGGAAGCCGAGCCGCACGGGTTCTTGGGCCTGTGCGGAAAGCGGCAGCAGAGCCGCGAGTGTCAGTCCGGCAACCAGCGAAAGTCTGGATGTCATGGCGTCCTCCCTTGCGTTCTTATGTTTTGTCGTTATCGTTGAATAACTGACAATAACGTCCAAAAATCGAATTGTCGATGGCCCAGGTTGCCGCAGACTATTCCGACGGATGGTGATGCGAGCGGAGGCGTGTTTTGGACTTCTCGGAAAAAGTGATTTCAACGTTGCCGGTTGTGGTCAGGCGGCGAGTGAGGTTTGGCGAATGCGATCCGGCGGGCGTCGTCTATACGCCGAATTTTTCGGAATTTGCGTTGTCCGCCTATCAGTGGCTCGTTTCCTCACTGCTCGGCGAACCGATGTTCGGGGGCATGAGGCGCCTCGGTTTCGATTCCCCCATCAAGGCGCTCTCGTTGGAATTCCTCAACATGCTGGAAGTCGAGCAAGTCTTCGACATGACCTGTCTCGTGACCGACATCCGTAGCCGCACCTTCGATGTCGCTGTCACCGGCCGCAGTATCATCGATCCCGCCCGTGATCTGTTTGTCGCTCGCGTGACGCCGATCATGGTCTCTCGCGCTGAGCGCCGTTCGATCGAGATACCGGACGCGCTGCGTCGACCGCTCGAGCAATACCGGCAGCAGACACAATAGGCTCGGTCGAGGGTACAGAGTTTAACCGGCCAGCTCCTTTCCCGCGATCTCTGCCTCGTAGGCGGCGAGGAAATCTGGATCGATCCTGCGTAACCGGTCGCGGTTCACCTTGCCGGTGCGCATCATGTAGCTGTACGCAAATTCCAGCGGCGTCATGTGCTGGCGCGTTTCTGCCGTTTCGTACCATAGGATGGATCGCATCGCCGCATCCTGGAATCCGTCGGCGGTCGGTCTGCGCGCGCGTTCGAATTCGGCGAGGCTGCCGCCGACGTCGCCGCCTCCCTCATTGACCGCTTTCGCCAGCGCAACCGCATCCTCATAGGCCATGCGGGTGCCAGAGCCGATGGAGGGATGTACCGTCTTCAACGCATCGCCGATCAGCACCACATTGCCGGAATGCCAGCGCTTCGAGGTTACGAAGCTCGGATTGAACCAGAGCGAGCGGTTCGAGATCAGTTCTTCGCCCTCCAGATAGCGCGAAAAAATCTCGCCGCAGAAGCGGCGGCTTTCGTCGTCGCTTTTCGCATCGAGGCCTGCGCGCTTCCATGTGTCGGGATCGCACTCGATCACAAAGGTGCCGTGGTCCGGGGCATAGCGATAGCTGTGCGCGATGAAGATGCCGTATCGTGTCTGTTCGAAGATCAGTTCCACGGAATCAAACCGGCGGCGCGTGCCGTACCAGGCCCATTTGTTGACGCGCGGTTCCACCACGGCCTGGAATTCGTGCTGGAGCGCATCGCGAATGGCGCTGTTGACACCATCGGCGCCTACGATCAGGTCGTAACCGGAGAGCGCGTCGGGAGATGCGATGCGCTTTGCGTACTCGATGTTGACGCCCTGCGAGGTCGCGTGGCTCTGCATGATGTTCAAGAGGCGCACGCGCGGAATGCCGAGAAAAACATTGCCCCGGATCGGCACTGCTTGGCGGTGATGATACAGCGTGATCGTGTCCTGCCGCTCAGCTGCAGCGAGAAGGTCAGTGTGGAGGTCGTCGTCGACATCCTTCAGGAAATCGAGGGCGACATCGGCCAGCACAATCCCGAAGCCATAAGTCGCATCGGCGGGATTCTGCTCGAACACGTCGATCCGGCAGCCGGGATTCTCCCGAGCCACCAGCTTGGCGAAGAGCAGTCCACCAGGGCCGCCGCCAACAATCGCGATCTTGAGTGATAGGCTCATGCTTCTTTTGCCTCCGGCAGAATGGAAGCCTGGGCAGCTTCCTCATCTGCAAGCTTTCTTGCGATATCCGCGCGCATCGCGGCCTTGTCCACCTTGCCGACCCGCGTGACCGGAAAGGCCGAGATGCTTTCGACCCGCTCCGGCAGCTTGTATTTCGCAAGTCCCACTTCGAGCAGGAATGCGCCCAGCGTCTTGACGCTTGGCGCGGAACGTCCCGGTCGCGGCACGACATAGGCGCACACCTTCTCGCCATATATCTTGTCCGGCATCGCGACCACCCGCGCGTCCAGCACATCGGGATGGGCCGCGATCAGATTTTCCAGTTCCTCGGCGCCGATCTTTTCGCCACCGCGGTTGATGTTGTCTTTGATGCGCCCTTCGAATGCATAGTGGATATGCCCGCCCACCTCGAAGGCGCGCAGCAGATCGCCGGTGCGGAAAAATCCGTCGGACGTGAAACAGGCTTCGTTCGCTTTCGGATCGTTGTAATAGCCAACCAATGTGTTCGGGCCACGGAAGGCAAGCTCACCGACTTCGCCGAGCTTGACCTCTTCCTCCGAGCCGGGCTTAAGCAGCTTAACCTCGTCGCCGGGCGCGATCGGCCGGCCACAGCCGCGGTGCCGAGCTTCTTCAGGGGCGGTCGGCGCGCAGGCAGTCAGCAATCCTTCGGTGATGCCGAACATGTTGCCCGAGACGATACCGGTGTGCGCTTCGAGCGCATCGGCACGTGAGAGCGTGAAGAACTGCCGCAGCGAGGACAAATCAAAATCGCCGATCCGCGGATATTCCATGATGCGCGGCGCGACCGGTCCGATGCTGCCCGTGAAGGTCACCTTGTGCTTAGCGATCGCGGCGAGGAATTTCTCAACATCGAAACTGTTGCGGATCACATTTGTCCTGCGCGTCACGGTGGTCGGGATCACCGTGAACAGCATGCCGGCGTTGTGGATCAGCGGCAGCGCCCACATGCCGACGTCGTTCTCGTCGAGTTGATAGGCATTGGAGAGCGCGAGTGCTGAGCCAAGATATTCCGAGTGAAACCGTGGGATGATCTTCGGCAGGCCGGTCGAGCCGCCGGAAAGCTGGAACATGATGACGTCATCAGGAAAGGGAGCGTGCGGACGCACGATGTCGCGTGCCGTCTCCACGTCGTGCTTTTTCGCAAGCATCTCCAGTGACAGGCCGTCTCCGACGTCTCCGCGGGTCACGATCAGATGTTTGATCGCAGGCATCGCGGACATCATCGACCGGGCAAATCCGATCTGATCAAAGCTGGTGGATACGTCACCCTGAACGAAATAGGCGGTGGCGCCCGAACGCTCGCCGAGCGACTTGATCTCGATCTCGCGATATTGCGGAAGTGTACAAAGCGGCACGATACCTGCTTTGAAGCAGCCGAACAGCGCGACAAAAATCTCCTTGACCGAGCCAACCTGAAATATCGCGCGGGCGCCGGGTCTCAGCCCGGCTTCGATCAGGCCCGCGGCCAGCGACTCCGACAGCGTGTCCAATTGCCTGAAAGTGTAGGTGCCGTCCTCGGCGATGACCGCGGCCTTCTCAGGTACGGCCGAAGCCGCGTCACGCAGGGATTCACCGGCGGTCGTCGGCAGCCAGGCGCCGCTCGCGAGGTGGCGTTGCTTTTCCTCGTCCGAACGATAGCCAATTCCGGGAATGACAAACCGCCTTGTCATTGCTGTTCCTCCCATAGCGAGGAAGACGCCAGACGTTGGAACGACTCTGTTTCGGTCCGCCGGCACTTCCGCCTCCTGGCTTGTCGCCGCCAGGCTTTGCCAATTTGACAAATGAGACAAAAAACTGACTATAATGTCAATAACTCCCATCAGATCGTTGAGGACAAGATCGGCGTGCCGGTGGTTTCGGCTGCGACCTGCACGACCTTTCGGATGCTGGAGGCACTCAAGCTCGAGCCGTTCGTCCCAGGCGCCGGGCGGCTGCTGTCTGGACAGATACATTAAACGGCGTGCTGTGTTCCGCGCTTACGCGAGAGGGCAGGGCACCCAAAAGACACAATCGCCTCATAACCGAAGTTGGGCTTAGCTATGATCCCGCCGTTCAGACGGCCGATCAGATTTGCCGCGCCAGTTGCGCTTCAGAAACGGCGACGATAGACGTCTATGAACGCGGTCGAACCGCAAGAAAATGCAAGAAAACCAATGCCAGCGCGTTTTCTCCGACGCTCATAACGGTCTGGTTGCAGGTTCGAATCCTGCCGGGGCCACCACGCATTCCGATCTCTGCATATGTTTCCGAATTTTCGCCGATTTTCGCGCGTGAGCGGTCTATTTCTGGCGCGGGAAGAGTCTCTGTGAACATGAGCTACGCGGGTGTCGGCGCTTTATGGTGCTCAGTCTCTGGTCTCGAAAAATCCTTTTCCTAGCTTTTTGCGATCATGCAATTGGAGACAGGTTCGAATCCTAGGCGGCACTGGCCACGCGGGCCATTCGCGCGCGTCGCGGACTATCCTTGGTATTGAGTCACGTGTTCGCAGGCGCGGCGCTCAATCCGGATATCCCGAGCTTGACCATCACTGAAAGGGCGAGCTCATTATTCACGGTGCGGCATTGGAGCAAAGGCGGTGCAACAAGTAATTCCGGCCGTCAGATGGTTGCTGCCCGCCACGACAATAAGAATGCCGTTCGACGCCAGGTCGCTGCGACCTAACCCCGTTCGGCGTTACGGTCGAACAGATCGAAACGGCGGCTCGCGTCGAGAAAGTCGTGGACATTGATCACCATCGAGTCCTGACCGATTGACACCACGGCATAGGCCGGTGGTTCTTGGCTGCCGGGAATGCCTGTCTGGATATCGGAATGCATCGCCACCTGGTGGTTGAGGCCGCGTAATGTCGAGAACGGAATGCTGCGCCACATCCCGTGCACCGGACGATGCACATGGCCGAAAAACATGTGGCGGATGTTGCCGTGCTGTTTGAGCAGCGTCGCCAATTCGTTGCATTGTCTCAGCGCCAGCGTGTCCATAGTGGGGATCGCCAGGGCGAGGGGCGGATGGTGCAACGCGAGTAGCACCGGCTCGCCGCTTAAGGCCGCAAGTGTTCGCTCCAGCCACGTCAGGCGATCCGCGCACAGATGACCCTCATGCGTCCCCGCTTCCAGTGTATCGAGCAGCACCAGCGCCCCGGCCGACGTCGCAACCACGCTCTGAACAAATCCGTTTTTGTCGACCGGCGCGCCTGGAAAAGTTTGCCGGAAAGCGCTGCGGATATCATGATTGCCAAGAAGCAGATGACACGGCGGCGTCAGTTGTTCGAGCGCGGCTTTCAATGCCTCATAAGCCGCCGGTTCGCCATCATGCGTGAGGTCGCCGGTGATCAGGACAAACTCCGCATCCGGCTGATGAGTGTTGATGTCGGCGATCGCGGCCTGCAGCCGTTCGTTCGGATCAAGGCCGTACAGTGCTTGACGGGGCGGCACCAGATGCAGATCGGTCAGGTGAATGAACTTCATGATGGCACTCTGTCTCAATGAAATGCGAGCCGCGCCGTTATATGCGCGGCCCGCTGTCACATCGGGTCGGAAAAAATCAGCTGCCGTGGGTGAGCTTCTTCACCTGATCGGCGGCGTTCTTCAATGCTGCTTCCGGCGTTGCCTGTTTGGAGACGATCGACTGGAGATTGTCCTTGATGACATCGATGATCTTCAGCGTGTTCTGGCCGGGGAATGCATACCAGGTGAAGATGAAAGGCACCTGCTCGACCGAGGTCTTGAAGTTCGGGTTCTCGGCATAGAACTTCGCCAGGCGGGCGGTGCCTTCTTCGTGCATCGGCATATAGCCCGAACCCTTCACCATGATCTCGGTGCCGATCGGGCCGGCCGCGAACATGGCATATTCATAGGCTGCCTTCGCCTTCTTCGGATCGTCGGTGATGATCACGGCGGCATTGCCACCCGAGGGCAGGCGCCGCTGACCAGTGGAGCTTTCCGGATAGAAAGCCGTGCGCATATCGAAGCGGGCTTTGTCCTCGACGCCCTTCAGCCATGACGTCGACGAGAAATAGAAGCCGACATTGCCGGCGATGAAGGCTTGCTCGCCCTGCGCACGATTCCAATCCTTCATCACGCCTTCGTCGACGAAGGACCGCAGCAGCTTCGCCGCGCGTAGTCCCGGCTCCTTGTCGAAGGCGACATCGGTTTCGTCAGCCGACATCATGCTGCCGCCCTCCGAATAGACGAGGACCTGGAAGCCCCAATTGCCGGTGATCTGGTAGTCGTAGAACAGGCCGGTGGCATTCGGCACCGTACTTTGAATCTTCTTCGCCGCGGCGATGACTTCGGGCCAGGTCTTCGGCGGATTGTTTGGATCAAGTCCGGCTTTGCGGAACAGGTCGGCATTGAAATACATGATCGGCGTTGAGATCGCGAACGGGATGGCCATCTGCCGATCGCCGAAGCGGCCGAGCGCCATCATTTGCTGATAGTAACCCTTGTCCTTCCAGCGCGGATCGTCCTTCACGAATGGGCTGAGATCGACAGCCTGTTTCGCATCGACGAATTGCCGGACCTGATTGACACCCTGGAACGAGATGACCGGCGCATTCTTCTGTGAGATGCCGGACAACGTGCGCTGCACGAGCTGCTCGTAGTCGGGCTGTGGCGCCTCGATCACGACCTTGACGTCGGGATGGACCTTGTTGAATTCCGCTATGATCTGTTCGTGAATCGGGCGGAAGATCTTGCCATAGGGATGCGCCAGCGTGATCTCGACCGGCTGCGCGGCGAGTGGCGTGACGACGCAGCCCGACAGGGCCAGGCCGATCAGACTTTTCGACAATATATTCATATCAGTTCTCCGGAATGGTGGGGGACAGGCGTTGGGCTTTCAACCCTTGATGCCCGACAGCGTGACGCCTTCGATGAAGCGGCGACGCGCGATCAGGAATGCGAACATCAGCGGCATGACGATGAGCGTGGCCGACGCCATCATTGGGCCGACATCGTTGCCGCCCTCATCGGAGGCAAAGATCGAAATGCCGAGCGGCGGCGTGGCGTTTTCGATGCGCGTGATGACGAGAAGCGGCCAGAAGAAATCGTTCCAGTGTACGACGACGGAGAACACGCCGAAGGCCGCGATCATCGGCAGGAGTTGCGGAACGAGGATCGTCCACAACGCGTAAAACTCGCCGGCGCCGTCCATGCGTGCCGCGTCGATCAGATCCTGCGGCAGTGTCCGGAAGCCTTGATGCAGCAGAAAAATGCCGAAGGCGCTGGTCGCGAAAGGCACGATCAGCGCGGCGTAGCTGTCGATCAGGCCGGCCTTCGCGATCATCAGATAGACCGGAATGGCGGTGACCTGCGGCGGGATCAGCAGTACCGCTAGCACCAGCGAGAACAAGAGCGGCCGCAGGCGGAATTGCTTGCGCGCCAGCACATAGGCGGCCGGAACGATCGTCAGAATCTGCAGAACCAGAATGAACAGCGTGACAATGGCGCCATTGATCAGGAATGTGCCGATATGTC
The DNA here is from genome assembly GCF_002119765.1 of Pseudorhodoplanes sinuspersici. NCBI lineage: Bacteria > Pseudomonadati > Pseudomonadota > Alphaproteobacteria > Hyphomicrobiales > Pseudorhodoplanes > Pseudorhodoplanes sinuspersici. The sequence continues at coordinate 209,710 of NZ_CP021112.1, read as the reverse complement.
CGGTGGTGATGGCTTCCAGATAATTGGCGAAGTCCCAGTCGGTCGGAAAAAACCGAAGATCGGAGGTGAAGATATCGGACTCGTCCTTGACCGACAGGCTGAGCATCCAGGCAAAGGGCAGCAGCATTACGATTGCGCCAGCTGCGAGGGCGAGATTGATAAGAAGCGTGTGCAGGCGCATCGATGTCACCCGTAATGGACGCGGCGATCGAGCAGCCGCATCTGCCAGAGGGTGAGGGCGAGCATCACCAGGAAGAACAGGGTCGCAATTGCAGCCGCGCGGCCCATGCGGAAGAACACAAAGCCTTCCTGATACAGTGTGTGCAGGATGATTTCGCTGGCCTTGTTGGGGCCGCCGCGGGTGAGAGCACGGACCACGTCGAAAATCTGGAACGATTTGATGACGGTGATGATGAAGACGAACAGAGCCGTCGGCCCCAGCATTGGCCACGTTACATGCAGGAAACGGTCGAAGCTGCGCCGCGCGCCGTCGACTTCCGCTGCCTCATAGAGCGAGCGGGGAATGGCCATGAGTCCGGCGAGAAACAGAACCGTGTAATAGCCGACCAATTGCCACAGGCTGATGAAGCCGATGGTATAAAGAACGAGACTGCGGTCGTTCAGCCAGTTGATCGGCGAAAATCCGAGATGCGTCAGAACCCAGGCGACGACGCCGATTTCCGGATGCAGCACCCATTGCCAGACGAAGGCCATCGCCACGAGGGTGGTCGTGACCGGCAGGAAGTAGACGGTCTGCCAGAACGGCGCGGCCTTCGCCGAATTGTGGATCGCCAGCGCCAGCAGCAACGCGACAATGAACGATGTCGGAATGACGAAGAGATTGAGCTTCAGGGTGTTCAGCAGCGATATCTGGAAATCGTCGCTGGTCAGCAATTCGCGATAGGTCTGCAGGCCGACGAAAGACACGGGCTTGCCGCTCAATGACCAGTCGGTGAAGCTGATGACGATGGTAGCCGCCGCGGGCAGCAGGAAGAAGACGGCCAGCAGGATGAAGGCCGGGGCAAGATAGAACGGGCTCGCGATGAGAGGGACGGATGTCTCGCGCTTCGTCTGCGCGTTCGACGTCGAGAGGGCTATGGTGCTCGTCGTCGTCATGCGGCGGCTCGCAATGCATCGGCCTTGACGCGCTGACCGCTCTCTTCGAAGGCCAGCGCGCTGTTCCAGTTCGGACGAATGGCGAGCGGCTGGCCGGCTTTCAAGCCACGAGCGCTGGCTGCGGGCACGCGAACAATGATCTCGGTCGTGCGCAGCATCAGCCGGACATGCGTTTCATTGCCGAGTGCCTCGACGAGATGGATACTGCCGTTCAGGGCTCCGGGCTCGCCCGGGTCGCACAAGGTGAAGGCTTCGGGCCGTAGCCCGACAAGGATATTATGCGAAGGCAGCGGCATGCCATCGATCTGGGAGGGAAGGCCGCGGACGATCTGGTCCGCAAGGATCTGCATGCCATCCGCAAATTGCAGCGGCAGCAGGTTGATCTTTGGCTGGCCGATGAATTCCGCAACGAACAGGTTCTTCGGGTTCTCGTAGAGTTCGAGCGGCGTTCCGATCTGCTGGATCTGGCCCTCATGCATCAGCACGATGCGATCGGACATCGTCATCGCTTCGGTCTGATCGTGCGTGACATAGATAAATGTCGCTCCCAGCCGCCGATGCAGGTCGACGATCTCGGCACGCGTCGATGTCCGCAATTTCGCATCCAGATTGGAGAGCGGCTCGTCCATCAGGAACAATTGCGGCTCGCGCACCATGGCGCGGGCGAGGGCAACGCGCTGGCGCTGGCCGCCGGACAACTGCGCCGGTTTGCGCGCGAGCAGATGAGCGATCTGCAGCATATGCGCGACGCTGGCGACCTTCTCCGTCATGTGGCGACCGAGCGCGCCGCAGCCGGGGACAAGACGGCGCAAACCGGGAATACGGAGCGGCAGCGGCGCCTGCATCAGAAGCGGAAACGCGATGTTTTCGGCGACGGTCTTGTGCGGGTAAAGCGCGTAGGACTGAAACACCATCGCGATATTGCGCTGCGACGGCGCGAGGTCGTGGATCGCACGCTCCTGCAGCAGGATCTCGCCGGACGAAAGCGTCTCAAGGCCCGCGATCAGGCGCAGCAATGTCGACTTGCCGCAGCCGGATGGGCCGAGCAGCGTGACGAATTCGCCATCGCCGACGTCCAGCGAAAAGTCGTGGACTGCGGCCGTTGGACCGAATGATTTATGGGCCTGGCGAATGCTGAGGGCAGCCATCGCTCGCGATCTCCCCTTTGCAAGCCCGCACACCTAAACAGCGCTCTGTGACAGTTGGATGAAACTATCTCAATATTTTTGTTTATGATGTTGAGAATATCTCAGAATACGATTACGAAGGATGCGAGACGCTTTGGAATCGCCGGCATGAGCGCGCATAGAAAAATTGGTTATCTGGTCGATCTCGATGGCACGCTGATGAGCGGCGCAAAGGCGCTGCCCGGCGCCGTGCAACTCATCGAACGATTGGAGCGGCGCTTTGTCATCGTCTCGAACGATGCGGAGCATACGCCTGCGCAATTGTCGCGCCGCTTGCGCGCGGCGAAGCTGATGGTGCCGGAAGAGCGCATTGTATTGGCCGGGACGACGACACTGGATTGCATCATGAAGGAGGAACCGGAAGCGCGGGTGATGCTGATCGGCAGCGTCGCGTTGAATCGTTATGCGCGCGGCATCGGCCTTCGGCTCAGCGAGGGCCGCCCGGATATCGTCGTTCTCGCGCGTGATCAGCGTTTCACCTATGGGCGACTTGCAAAGGCCGCCAACGCGATACGGGCCGGCGCAAGACTCATTGTCTCGAATCCGGATCACACGCATCCCGGTCTTGCCGGTGAGATCGTTCCGGAAACCGGAGCATTGCTGTCGGCCTTGCTGGCCTGCACCGGTCCGCTGTCTTATCGCGTCATCGGTAAGCCGGAGCCGACGCTGTTTCTGAAGGGGCTGGATCTGCTCGGGATCGCCAGCGATCAGGGCGTCGTGATTGGCGACAATCCGGACACCGACGGTGCCGGTGCGCGGCGAATGGGCTTGCGGTTCGTGCGTGTTCATCCGGGCGCCATGTTGGGAGTGGATGATATCGACGGCTATCGTGAGATCACTCCTCAACAAGCCATGCAGGCGGCAATATGAAAAAGGCGACGGCGTTCCGGCCGCGAAAAAATGTTCGTCCGGAAGGGGTGAATCCGAACAGGGCCTCGGAAACGAATGGATTGCAGGCGGACGCGCTTACTGGCGTTGTTGGACGCCTTTCTGCGATGCGCGCGAGATTGTCGCCAACAGCGCAGCGCATTGCTGACTTCATTCTCGCGAATGCCGGCGACGTTGTGCACATGTCGGTGACCGAGGTCGCCGAGAAGACGCGATCGAGCGAAGGCAGCGTGGTTGGGCTGTGCCAGCAGCTTGGCGCGCGCGGATTTCAGCAGATCAAGATCGCCTTGGCGCGCGACCTGGTTCAGCCGGTTCAGTTCATCCATGAGGACCTGAATCGCGGCGACGAGACTCGCGCGGTTCTGGAGAAAATCTTCGCCAGCGATATCCAGGCGCTGCAGGATACGCTCAAAGTTCTCGATACCGCGCAGATGGCGAGGGCGGTGAAGGCCATCGTCAAGGCACGGCGGGTCGAGGTCTACGGCGTCGGCAGCGCGGCGCCGGTCGCGGAGGATACCAATTACCGACTGATGCGAATCGGTATCGAAACGAAAGTCGTGATCGATTCGCATGTCCAGGCGATCAGCGCATCGCTGACCGGGCGCGATGTTGCGACCATCACCATCTCGCATTCCGGCAGCACGATCGAAACCGTGACGGCGACGCGGCTCGCCAAACAGGCCGGCGCGACCACGATCTGCATCACCAATTACGGCAAGGCGCCGCTGCTGAGCCATGCCGATATCGTTCTCCACACGATGGCAAAGGAGACGCAGTTCCGCACCGAGGCGATGACCAGCCGGATCGCGCAGCTTGCAGTTGTCGATGCGCTGATCGCTTCGCTGGCGCTCGCGACCTACGACAAATCTGTCGATACGATTGCAAAGACCTTCGACGTGCTGTCGACCAAGCGCTTCTAGCCGTCGCGCTTAAATAGCAAGGTCTCCATTTTGACAGCCGGTCGAAAACCAGCCAAGCAGCGCAGTTCACTGGCTGTCGCGTCGTCAACGTCATCTTACGGCGTGGTCTTTGACGTCTACGCAACGGGGATGCGTGTCCGCGACCCCCGAGGACTCTCGATAAGCTCCTGATAAATGCCTTAGTCGCTTTCTAGGTTCGCGTGTTTCCAGTCGACGCGTTCCATCATGAGATGGAGACAGGTTCGAGTCCTGGCAAGTCCACCACGCATAGGAAGCTGGCGCTATTCGGCGGTTAGTCTCTGGCCTCCGAAAATCCTTTTCCGGTCTTTTTCGCGATTACTTACAAGAGACGGGTTCGAATCACACATGGTTAGCGTTTGAGTGCTGTGATGACGGCGAGAGACTCGTTCACATCCAAGGACGAGAGGATACTCTCTATCGACCATTCTCAGCGCAGGCTTAAGTCGGTCTTTTTTTCGCCTACTGGCCCAACTTTCATACCGCTAGGGCGCAGCCGGACGCGATGGGTCGAGTTTGTCCGCCTCCAGTAGGGCCCAATTCGCCCAGCTCTCAATCAAATCAGGCGCGTCTGCAGCCCGGCGAACGGCTTCCACATACGCCCGTATATCGGCGGCTTCTCGCCAAGCTTTCGCGTCGCGGTGTAGGGCGTCGCGCTTGGCTTTTTCCAAGGCGGCGATACGTTCGCGCTCGCGTCTGTCTTCATCCGCTTTGCGTCGTTGCGCTTCGAGCTCCGCCTCTTCCTTTTGCTTTCGTCGCCAGGCGGCTTGTTGTTCGAGCCATTTGCGATGCAGATGCTCGCCCGCAACTGCCATGCCTATTATGATTTCTGTGAGTTGCTGCTCGAGTGTGCGTCCTTCCTCGTCGCGCCACGAGAACGAGATGCCAGGCGGAGCGCTGTGCGCGGTGGAGAGACATAGGCATAGCGTACGATCCTCATTGGGCGCGAGGTGCCGTCTGGTCCGGCTCTGGCTGGGGGCGTCGAGCTCAAAGCTAACGCTCGCATCGCCCATGTATATGGCGAGCTCCCGCGCGTCATGACCCCGTACCCATCCATTTCCTCCCACCTTTGCAAATCCGAGGAATAGGCCGTTGAGGAGTAAGAGACGACGCTCAAAAGGAGTATCGAACTTCGGCTGCTTCCAGGAAAATTGAAATGCCGAATTTGCAGCTTCCTGGCGTAGCTTTTCATCTTTCCGGAGCAGCGTCTCTATAGTCGGGTGCATGCGCGAAAAGTTGCGCGGCACTGTAACATGGCGGAGACGCTTGCGTAGCCGCTCGGCAAGAACATCGCGTGAGACCGATGAAGGCAGAATTATCTTCTTAGATGCTGCGCCGGGCAAGCCTTCGCTATTTGGGAAAAGGAGGGCTCGAGAGGGCTATGGAGTAGGAATAGTTCTTATCATCACCCGGTGCGGCGCGCCATTTCCTCGATATACCTAACACTTGGCCTGCGCTGCACTCATTCGCTCCGCATTTGAGGCGTGATTTGGCGAGGAGCTATCGCCGTCCGCTAGTAGGCGTTAAGCCGCTTCTTGTAGGCGAACGCGTCCATGTCGCGAATGTCGACGCTGAGGCTTTTCGTTTGCGGCAGTAATCCGGCCAATGTTGCGCGCAGCGTTTCGCTCAACAGCGCTTTCTGCTGCGGGGTGCGACCTTCCAGCAAATAGAGCGAGACGTGGCAGAACCCGTCGCGCCGGCCCGCCACCAGGTAATCGGCAAAGGCCGTCGCGCGGATCTTGATATCGGCCGCCTCGATCACGCCTGTGGCGGCTGCCGCGCCATGCAAGGCCTGCATCAGCTCCATGACGTCGAACCGGGCGTGCCCTTCGCTCGAATATTCAACAACGATATGCGGCATCTGAATTGTCCGATCGTGGCAACAAATTCGCTGCGCTTACAGCAGCAAGGATCTTACCGAATCCGCGCCCTGGTGCAGCAGTGGCAGGAAGCGGTCGATCATCTCTCCTGTTGAAATACGGTCGACATGTGCACCCATGTTGATCGCGGCGACAATAGTGCCGTCATAGCGCCTAACCGGCACCGAGATCGAACGAAAGCCCGGCTCGGCCTCGCGGTCGACCAGCGAATAGCCCTTTTCGCGGTCGGTCATGATGGTCGCCAGCAGCAAGTCCTTGTCGGTGACTGTAAAGGGAGTCAGCGCCGTCAATGCCATGCCGTCGAGCGCCTTCGCGAGGTCGTCATTGGAAAATTGGCCAAGCATGGCGCGGCCGACCGACGTGCAGAAAGCCGGCAGCCGGTAACCGAGGTCGATGCCGGCCGAAAACACCCGCGCTGGACTGGCGCGGGCAATGAAAATGACGTCACTGCCGTCAAGGATCGCCAGCGAGCTGATCTCCTGGGCGTCACTTGACAGCCGGTCGAGCACCGGCTGCAGCACCGCGACAACCTGATTGGAAGAAAGGTAGGATGCAGCAAGCGCCAGCACGCGCGGTGTCAGCGTAAACAGTTTGCCATCGCAGGCAACGTAACCGGCGCGCTCCAAGGTGAACAAGATCCGACGCGCAGTGGCGCGGGGCAAGTCGGCGGCATTAGCCAGATCGCTCAATGTCATTGGGCGCCGGTTGGCGCCGAATAACTCGAATACCCGCAGGCCACGATCAAGGCTTTCGACGAAGTCGGTATTGCCACGCGCCTCAAGATCGCTGCGCTTCAGCTTCGGCATGCTCTATTCCCTCCCGCGTTTCACGGGACTGCTCCACTGTCTTCAGGTCGAATGACATGTCGGCCGCCTGTTCCGGCGATGGCGACCGTGCGGCGGCAATCAGCCGGCGCGCGATCATCTGGTCGCCCGGCCGGTTGATGCTGTCCACCGCCATCAGTTTCCGATCCCTGTAATAGAACACCGAGAACCGTCCCGCATGGATATCGCCGCGCACGACAGCGGTGTCGTCAGGCGCCGCAAGACCGACGGTCTGCAGCTTGGCATCGTATTGATCCGACCAGAAGCGCGGCACGCTAACATAGGGTTCGGGCTTGCCGGCGATGGTTGCGCCGGCTGATTTACCCTGGTCGGTGGCATTCTGCACCGACTCCAGCCGTACACGGCGTCCGGCAAAACTGTTAAAATGATTGCTGCAGTCGCCGGCGGCAAAGATATTCGGCGCGCCGGTGCGCCCGTATGAGTCAACATCGACGCCGTTGCTGCAGGGGATGCCTGCCGCCGATGCCAGTTCGTCATTGGCGATGCCGCCGATGCCGACGATAATGAGGTCGCCGTGCACGCGCCGGCCATCGCTGCAAATGACGGCATGGCCGGCACCGTCGGCGTCTTCGATGCCGATGACGGTCTCGTTGAAGCGGATCTCCACGCCGCGGCTGCGATGGAGATCCAGCAGAAATTGCGAGACAAGAGGTGACACCGAACGCTCCAGCAGCCGCGCGCCGGCCTCCACCAGCGTTACAGCCTTGTCCGCCTTCGCCGCCGTGGCCGCGACTTCGAGGCCAATGAAGCCGCCACCAATGATGATGACCGAACTGGCAGCCTCGAGACGCCTCTTCAGGGTGACCGCGTCGTCGAGAGTGCGCAGATAGCAGATGCCGTCGCGGTCATGGCCTGGGATGACGAGCTTGCGCGCCCGTGAACCGGTGGCGATTAGCAATGTGTCATAGTTGATGAGTTCGCCATCCTGCAGTTCGACACGGCGGGCATCGCGATCAATCCGCACGACGCGCGCAGCAAGTTTCATGTCGATCTGCTGTGCGGCGAAGAAATCCGCGCCGCGCAGGATCAGGTTGCTATGGGCCACGCTGCCGGCGAGAAAGCCCTTCGACAGTGGCGGCCGTTGATAGGGCAGGTCGGCCTCATCGGCGACGATACGGATTGGGGCCTGGTAGCCGGCCTCGCGCGCGCTGATTGCCGACTGAACGCCGGCATAGGACGCGCCAATAATCAGCAGCCCGCTCACGGCAGACGTCCCGGCATACAGACAGTGAAGAGGAAGAGGGTTCGAGGCACGGCAAGCTCCTTACGATCCAGCGTATATCGAACAACTGTTCACTATGCGCAAGCAAATGCCGAGCGGAAATGAGGCCTGTGGTGTGGGGTGCTCAGAAAACACGCCGAGGCTGCCAAAACAATCTGCTTGCTTAGAATCTATCCAGCTATAAAATCGCACATAAGTTCAATAGACGAACAATCCGACTTGCATGCTTCCGGCTGCAGGCTGGGCGCACCATTCATTTCGAGGGCCCTCACCATGATGAGCCAAGAGCAAAATGACCTGATCACGCGGGTCGGGCCGAAGGCGCCCGCGGGCAAACTGATGCGGATGTATTGGCAGCCAGCGGCGCTGGTGGACGAACTCGCCGGCGAGCGGCCGATCAAGCCGGTCCGTCTGCTCGGTGAGGATTTTGTCCTGTTTCGCGACGAGGAGGGTCGCTACGGCTTGCTCGACCGCGATTGCCCGCATCGCGGCGCCGATCTGGCGTTCGGCCGCCTCGAAGGCGGGGGCCTGCGCTGCGCATTTCATGGTTGGCTGTTCGATGTCGAGGGCAAGTGCATGGAGACACCGGCCGAGCCGAAGAGCTCCAAGCTCTGTGCCGGCATCAAACAGCGTGCGTTTCCCGTGGTCGAGAAAGGCGGCATCCTGTGGGCTTATCTCGGTGAAGGCGAGCCACCAGCATTTCCGGAAATCGACTGCTTCGCAGCGCCGGGTCAGTACACGTTTGCGTTCAAGGGCCTGTTCGAATGCAACTGGCTGCAGGCGCTGGAAGTCGGCATCGATCCCGCTCACGCCTCGTTTCTGCACCGCTTCTTTGAGGACGAGGACGTTAAGGCTTCCTATGGAAAGCAGTTCCGCGGCGCGTCCGCCGGCACTGAACTGCCGATGACCAAGATCCTGCGTGAATATGATCGCCCCATCATCAATGTGGAAGCGACCGAATATGGTCTGCGTCTGATTGCGCTGCGCGAGATCGATGAGGAGCGCACCCATGTGCGGGTAACCAATCAGCTATTCCCGCATGGCTTCGTGATTCCGATGAGCACGGAAATGACAATCACCCAGTGGCACGTGCCGGTGGATGACGAGAATTGCTACTGGTACGCGATCTTCACCAGCTACACTCAGCCGGTCGACAAGAAAAAGATGCGTGAGCAGCGCCTCGAGCTTTATGAGCTGCCCCACTATACATCGCGAAGGAACAAGACCAACGATTACGGTTTCAATCCACACGAGCAGCAGAGCGAGACCTATACCGGCATGGGTGCCGACATCAATGTTCACGACCAATGGGCAGTGGAATCGATGGGCAGGATTCAAAATCGCACCCGCGAGCATTTGGGCTCAAGCGACAAGGCGATCATCGCCTACCGCAAGCTGTTGCGTCGGGAAATCGAGAAGGTCAGCGGTGGCCAGAAGCCGTTAATGTCCCTTGATGCGGACACCGCGCGCAGCATTCAGGGCCCCGGCACCATGGACGGCATCGGACCGACCAAAGGCTGGGAAACGTATTGGATGGAAGTCGATGTCGCCCGTCGTCGCGGTGCGCCGTGGATGGCAGCGGTGCCTGCCGATCAGACCGAGCCCGGGTCCAACGTCGTCCACCTAACTGCGGCAGAGTGATTTCGATCAGAACAGCCGCGGGAGAATGCGTTGAGTTTCGTTGAGCGTCACGGTCTGTGGTCCGCGGAGCAGAAGGAAGCAGCCACCCGGTTGCGCCGCGTGGTGGAAGAGCAAAAGCTTGAGGTGATCCGGCTGTCGTTTCCGGATCAGCACGGCATTCTGCGCGGCAAGACGCTGGTCGCCAGCGAGGCGCTGCGGTGTCTCGAAAGTGGCTGCACGATTACCACGACGATGTTCGCCAAGGACACGTCGCACAAGACGGTATTTCCGGTATTCACCGCCGGCGGCGGCTTTGGAATTCCGGAAATGCAGGGCGCCGCCGACGTCTTGATGATTCCCGATCCCACCACATTTCGCGTTCTGCCCTGGTCGCCTGAAACCGGGTGGGTTCTGTGCGATGTGCATTTCGCCGACGGTCGCCCCGTATCCTTTGCAACGCGCAATCTCTACAAGAAGGTGCTCGGCGAGCTTGGCGAGCGCGGTTACGATTTCGTTGCTGGTCTCGAAGTTGAATTTCATATTTTCAACGTTGAGAACAGCCGCATGAATCCGGAGGATGCGGGCCAGCCCGGTAACCCGCCGGACGTCAGTCTTTTGTCGCACGGCTACAATTATCTTACCGAACAGCGCTACGACCAGATGGAGCCGGTGCTCGAAATCATCCGGCGCGACGTCATTGCGCTTGGGCTGCCGTTACGATCTGTCGAAATCGAATATGGTCCCAGCCAGTGCGAATTCACCTTCGCGCCGACAGTGGGCCTGACGCCGGCCGACAGCATGGTACTGTTCCGCAGCGCCGTGAAACAGATCGCCCATCGCCACGGCTATCACGCCACCTTCATGTGCCGGCCGAAAATCCCGAATGTGGTGTCATCGGGTTGGCATCTGCACCAGTCGATTGTGTCGCGGGCGACCGGCGTGAATGCCTTCATGCCCAGCGACGACACGCAGCTGCTGTCGCCGTTTGGTCAAGGTTATCTCGCGGGGCTTTTGGTGCATGCGCGCGCGGCGACTGTCTTCACGACGCCGACCATCAACGGCTACAAGCGCTATCGCTCCTACTCGCTGGCACCTGATCGTGCGATCTGGGGTCGCGACAATCGGGGCGCGATGCTGCGCGTGCTCGGCGGTGCCGGTGACCGCGCAACACGCATCGAGAATCGTGTCGGCGAGCCCGCGGCCAATCCCTATCTCTATATGTCGTCGCAAATCTTGTCCGGTCTCGACGGTGTCGATCGCAATCTCGACCCTGGACCGTCAGCGGACACGCCGTACGAAACCCATGCTGATCTCTTGCCCAAATCGCTGCGGGAAGCGACCTTCGCGCTTAAGGAGGATCCGTTCTTCCGTGAGAGGATGGGTGCAACGATGGTCGACTATTACACCCACATCAAGAATGCCGAGATCGATCGTTTCCAGGCGGAGGTTTCCGACTGGGAACAGCGGGAGTATTTCGAAATGTTCTGAATACCAATCGGTCTATTGTGACGCCTGCGCTCCCAAGTCGGCACGTTTATTGAATATAGATTTGCCAATCGCTTTCCACGTTTTGTAATGGGAACCACTGCAATGAATAAAGGCACTCGATCGATCCTGACACTCGCCATCTTCGGCCTCATGGTCGGCACGGTATCCGCCGACGTCATCAAGGTTGGGGTCATCGGCACTTTCTCGGGCCCATATGCGCTATTCGGCAAGAACTTCAGGATGGGCATTGACGCCTGGGTTGCGCAGAATGGCAACAAAGTAGGCAACCATACCGTCGAGTTCATCTACAAGGATGAGGAGGGTCCAAACCCTGCCAAGTCCAAGGCGTTGGCGCAGGAGCTGCTGATAAAGGAAAAGGTTCAGTATCTCGCCGGTATCTATTTTACGCCGAATGCTATGGCGATTGCACCGCTGCTTGAGGAATCCAAGACCCCGCTCGTCGTGATGAATGCTGCGACATCGTCGATCGTCGAAAAGAGCCCTTATATCGTCCGGACCTCGTTCACGATGTGGCAGAACACCGTGCCGGCCGCGAAGACAGCGATCAAGAACGGTGCGAAGAAGGCGGCGATTGCGGTCAGCGACTACGGTCCGGGCATTGATGCTGAAGCCGCATTCAAGAAAACCTTCGAAGCAGACGGCGGCGCCGTCGTCGAGGCCATTCGCATTCCGCTCAACACCACCGACTTCAGCCCCATCATGCAGCGCATCAAGGCTTCGGGTGCTGACACCATCTTCTGCTTTCTGCCGTCCGGTCCCCCGACCTTCGGTTTCTTCAAGGCCTATATTGATAACGGCCTGAAGGCGGATGGCGTAAAGCTGATGTCGACCGGTGATATTGTCACGGAGATCGACCTGCCGAGCATCGGCGATTCCAGCCTCGGTGTGCTATCGACCTATCACTACGCGGTGTCGCATCAGTCCCCGGAAAATAAGTCTTTCCTCGAGGCGATGGCCAAAGCTGGCGCAGGTCCCGATGATGTTGGCATGACGGGTATCGCAGCTTACGACGGTGCGCGCGTCATCTACAAAATGATTGAAGCGACCAATGGACAGCGCGACCCGCAGAAAGCGGTCGATGCGGTGAAAGGTATGAAATGGACGAGCCCGCGCGGACCGGTGTCGATTGATCCGGCAACCCGCCACATTCGCCAGAACGTTTACCTGCGCACGGTTGAGAAGGTCGACGGTAAGTTGATTAACAAGGAAACCGGAGTGGTGTTCGCGGATCAGCCGGACTGGGCGCTGACCAAGCAATAACGAACGTCCTCATTGTTGCGGGGCGCGTGCGGTATCGGCCGCGCGCGCCCCGGTTGCCGAGATAAAGTCTCGCATTATTTCGACATGGCTCAGCGTGCGCGTACTCTTCAACTGACCAATGGCCGGATTTACCGGTCGGCGTGGGATGAAACTCCCGCGGACAGTATCGTTGTCAGTGATGGCAAAGTCGTCTGGAGCGGAGCGGAGCAGGAAGCGCCCGTTAGCGACGAGACGATTGATCTTGACGGTGCCGCAGTCATTCCGGGCCTGACCGATGCGCATATCCATTTGTTTGCGATTGCGTATGCGCGCTTGCAGGTGCCTGTCACGCCACGCGAAGTCACCTCTATTCCTGATGTACTTGAGCTGCTCGTTGCGCGCTCAGAAAAGATTGCTGCAGACAAGTGGGTCTATGCGGCCGGTCTCGATGAGAACGGTCTTGCCGAGCTTCGCTTGCCGACCCGCGCCGAGATCGATGCGGCCGTACCGCAACATCCTGTCATGATCCGCCGCTTCTGCGGCCATGTCGCTGTCGTCAATAGCGCCGCGTTGCGCGCTCTGGGGATAACGGAAACGATCGCCGATCCCGAAGGCGGGACGTTTGGCCGTGCCGCCGACGGCCGGCTTGACGGCAGCGCCGTGGAAAGCGCAGCCGAATGGGTGTTTCGCGCGGCCCCGCCGTTGGACCGATCGGAGCTGATCGCCGCATTGCGCGCGACCATTGCCGACAGTGCTAGATTGGGCCTCGTCGCGGCAGTGGAGGCTGCCGTGGGCTTTACAATCGGTTTCGACGCTGAGTTTTCCATCTGGAACTATATGCGTGCTCGAGGCGATGTCTTGCCGATGCGGCTGGGTTTCATGAACCAGCTCGATCCGTCGGAGGCGGCCGCCAAGGGTTTGAAACCTTACCGCGACGCCAATTGGCAGTCGATGACACTAAAATACTTCGCCGATGGCATCGTCGGTGCGCGCACCTCGGCCGTGAGCGAAGATTTCGCCGATATGCCGTCCCGCGGCATGTTCATGCGCGACGAGGCTGAACTGCAGCGTGTGATTTGCGACGCCCATGCCGATGGCTGGCAGGTCGCGGTGCATTGCACGGGCGATCGCGCCATTAACTGCATCATTGAGGCCTATGAAAAGGCGCAGGCCGCACAACCGAGAAGTGAGACCCGTCATCGCATCGAGCATTATTTCGTGCCGCCCAAAGGTGGCCTGGAACGCATGAAGGCGCTCGGCGCGCTTGTGGTAACACAGCCAAGCTTCCTTACGCGTATGCGGCGCTCGATTGTGAGCGCCTTTGGACCGCGCGCCGATATTTTCTATCCCGGTCGCTCGGTCATCGATGCCGGTGTCGCTTATATCGCCAGTTCGGACGCGCCAACTGGATCATGGTCGCCATGGGATGGAATTGGCGATGCCGTCAACCGGGGTTCGGACAGCGGTGCGCCGATCGGGCAGGGTGAAGCAGTATCTGTCCGCGAAGCCATTCACAGCTACACCGCTGGCGGCGCCGTCGCGATGAAGCAGGAAGGCTGGCGCGGCACATTGGCGACCGGCATGGCTGCCGACCTGATCGTGCTCGATCGCGATCCCTTCGCAGCCGATGCTCGTGCGGTGAAGCAGACGCAGGTGCTGCTGACCATGGTGCGCGGTGAGGTCGTTCACGACGTATTGCCGCGACGAAAGCCTTGGCGTTCCGCCATGCGTTCGCAATAGGATCACTTATGCGTCTTGTTTTCAGCATCCTGACCGACGCCCTTGCCTACGGCATGGTGCTGTTCATCATCTCCATTGGCCTGTCGATCATGATGGGTCTGATGCGTGTGGTGAATCTCGCTCATGGCGCCTTTGCCATGATCGGCGGCTATCTGGCGTCCTATGCGCTTCGCGATCTGGGGATGCATTACAGTGTCGCGATCCTGATCGCGGTGGTCGGTACCATTCTGGTCTCGATCCCGTTCGAAATATTGCTGTACCGCCGCATCTATCGCAATTCCGATCCGTTGATGCAGGTGCTGATGACCATTGGCATCACCTTCCTCATCATCGGCGTCGTTAACTTCGTGTTTGGTCCGACCCTGAAATCGATCCCGCTGCCGCCGCTGCTCAATGGTCCGCTTGACATCGGCTTTCGCTCGCTGCCGACGCACCGGCTGTTTGTGATCGCCTGCGGCCTCGTCACGGCGCTGTCGCTGTGGCTGCTGATCGAGAAAACCGAATTCGGCATCAAATTGCGGGCGGCGGTCGATCACAGCAACATGGCGGACGCTTTGGGCATTCGCACCGAGGTCATCTATGCGGCGACCTTCGCGCTGGCGATCGGGCTTGGCGCATTCGGCGGCGTGGTTGGCGCCGAGATCCTGCCGATCGAGCCATTCTATGCGTTACGCTATATGGTGACATTCCTGGTCGTGGTCTCGGTCGGCGGAGCCGGCTCGATCGTCGGCGCGCTGTCGGCGTCCATGCTGCTCGGTCTCGCCGATACCACCGGCAAATATCTCGCGCCTGAATTCGGCGAATTCTTCTTTTACCTTGCGGTCATCGGCATCGTGTTCGTGTTTCCACACGGCCTATTTGGAAAGTCCCACGCATGAGCGATGTCGTCATGAACCAAGTTCCGGCCCGGCGCAGCTTGCCCTTCGCGCAGGAGGCATTCAGTGCGTTGGCCATCGCCGGCCTCGGCGCGATCGGCTACTTTCTGTTCCCGGAAGATCTGGCGTTTCTCACGCGCTTGATCGGCATTGCATTTCTCGTCCTGTCACTCTGCCTCGTCACCGGTTATTGCGGCATCGCGACGCTGGGTCACGCCGCTCTGTTCGGCGTTGCCGCCTATGCGGTCGGCATCGCCTGCATTCGGGGGCTGACCGATCCGATCGCATTGCTGGGCGTCGGCATTGTCACGGGCGCGCTGATGGGCCTTATCTCCGGCGCGCTGATCACGCGGTTTCGTGCCTTGCCGCAACTGGTCCTGTCGATCGCCATCGGGCAATTGGTCGCCGGTCTCGCCAACAAGCTGTCGTGGCTTACCGGCGGCAGCGACGGCCTTTCGGGTATTACGCCCGGCAAGGTGTTCGGCATTTTCAGCTTCGACCTGTACAGCCGCACCGCATTCCTGCTCTCGATGAGCCTACTCATTATTGTGTTTGTCCTCCTGCAGCGTCTGGTGAATTCACCGTTCGGGCTGATGTGCCGTGCCATCAAGGATGACGATTTGCGCGCCAAGATGATCGGAGTCTCGATTTATCCGCGCCTTGTCCTGATGTATGGAATTGCCGGCGCGGTTGCTGGCGTCGGCGGCGCACTGACAGCGATGAGCACCGGCGTGGTCGGGCTCGACAGCGTCAGCTTTGAGCGCTCGGCGGAAGTGCTGGTCATGCTGGTGCTCGGCGGCGCCGGGCATCTGTGGGGCGCGCTCGCCGGGGCTATCGTCTTCCTGATCTTCGAGCATATCGTGGCTGCAGCCAATCCGTTCCACTGGATGACGATGGTTGGCCTGCTGCTCATCCTGATCGTGGTTTTCGCGCCGCGCGGTCTGATCGAACCTTTATTGTCGCAGATCTCCCGCTTGAGGCAGCCGGGGAGCGCCGCATGAGCGATCTTCTCGAAGCCCGCAACGTTTCGCGCGCGTTCGGCGGGTTGCACGTGACCCGGGACGTCAATTTCAAACTGGCTGCCGGCGATCGTGTCGCGCTGATCGGCCCGAATGGGGCGGGCAAGACCACGTTGGTCAATCTGATCACCGGCGATATCGCGCCGAGTGAGGGGCAATTCTTTATGGAAGGTGACGAGATAACAGGTCTCAGCATTCCCGAGCGGGTGCGCCGCGGACTGGTACGCACATTCCAGACTACCCGGCTGTTCGCCAATCTCACGGTCGCCGATAACGTTGCGCTCGCCATCATGCAGCGCAAGCGGATCTCACGCAGGCTTTTCTCCAGCGCGACGGAGTTGCCGGAAGTCCGCGCCGAGTGGAGCGAAATCCTCGGCAATCTTGGTCTCGACGCGCACGCTTATCGCAAGGTCGTCGAGCTTGCTTACGGCCAACAGCGTCTGATCGAGCTGGCCATTGGCCTCGCGCTGCATCCGAAGGTGTTGCTGCTCGACGAGCCGGCCGCAGGCGTGCCGCATGACGAGGCGCCCAGAATCCTTGCGGCAATCAATCGTTTGCCTGCCGATATCGCCGTGCTGATGATCGAGCACGATATGGATCTCGTGTTCAAGTTTGCCAGGCGCGTACTGGTTCTGGCGGCGGGTCGGCTGATTTTCGAAGGATCGCCTGACGAGGTCACTGCCAATCAAGACGTGCGCCGTGCGTATTTGGGGAGCTATGCCGATGCCCGCCGCACCGCTTGACGTCGAAAATCTCAGCGCGGGTTATGGGCCAACGCGGATTATCGAGGGCGTTTCGTTCTCGGTGAAAGCGGGTGATCGTCTCGCCGTGCTCGGCCGCAACGGCATGGGCAAGACCACGCTGCTGGCGACGCTGATGGGCCTGACGGCGCGTCATGGCGGAGAGATCAGGATGGGTGAGGAGGATGTGACGACCAAACGCACCTCCAAGCGCGCCGATCTTGGGATCGGCTACGTGCCGCAGACACGCGACATCTTCGCTTCGCTGACGGTGGAGGAGAATCTGCGCGCCGGTCTGAAGGGGAGGCCGGTTTCCGCGCTCGAGGAGGCCTATGCGATGTTTCCGCGATTACGTGAACGCCGCGGCAACTATGGCAAGCAATTATCCGGCGGCGAGCAGCAGATGCTGACGATGGCCCGGACGCTGTTGGGCAAGCCCTCGATCCTGTTGCTGGACGAGCCTCTGGAAGGTCTTGCGCCCGTCATCTGTGATGAGTTGATGGCGTTGCTGGCGAAACTGGCGTCCACCAATGAAGTGACCATCGTTCTGGTCGAGCAGCAGATCGAACGCGCGTTGGACTTCGCTAATAACGTGCTGGTGATGGAGCGTGGACGACTCAGCTGGTCCGGGCTGCCGGAAACGCTGCATGCCGATCGGGCGCTGGTGGATCGTCTCGTCGGGGTCGGCATTCATTAGCAGACCTTAACACGGGGAGGCGTGGACCCTGTTATGTTCATGCGCCACCAGCAAATCAAATGTATACGGCAATGCCTGCTCGGTTCACGCTGTATTTACCCGTCGTTAACCCGATTCCCAGAGCGCAACTCGGTCTACCCGCGCTTTAACCCACTGTCTGGCGAAGTCGTCGCAGGATGCTCAATGGAGGCAATCCGCGGGCGATGTGCGGGATGTCACCTGGCCGATTCCATCGCCGTTGTGGCAGGAGATGGGGGCCGGCCGAAACCGTGCTGAGCCCTTGTTGTGGTGCGTGCCAGCATTGGTAACGTGACCCACCCCTAAGTCTGGAACGTGACAATGACTGCAAGGAGAGCCGACGGCCCGCTTGCTATTGAAGATTATGCGTTGATCGGCGATTGCAGAACCGCAGCCCTGGTTGGCCGCAACGGTTCGATCGACTGGCTATGCTGGCCGCGCTTCGATAGCAGCGCATGTTTTGCAGCCCTTCTTGGTACGTCCGAACATGGACGTTGGCAGATTTGTCCCGCGGACCCCGCCCCGCGCATCACACGTGGCTATCGCGACAGCACCATGGTGCTGGAGACAATTTTCGAAACCAAAGACGGCCGCGTCGCGGTGATCGATTTCATGCCCCTAGGGCAGGTCAGTCCATCGGTGATCCGCATCGTCGAAGGACGATCCGGCAAGGTCGCGATGCAACTGATGATGACGTTGCGCTTCGACTACGGCAGATCAGTGCCATGGGTCACAAAACTTGAGGATAATTCAGGGCTTAGTGCCGTCGCCGGACCGAACAAGGTGGTGCTGCGTGCACCGGTCGATCTTCTGAGTGAAAATCTCGCAACAACAGCTCAATTCGATGTGGCGGCCGGACAATCTATCGCTTTCGTGATGAGTTACGGCCCTTCGCATTTGCCTGCCCCGGCGCCCCTGGATTGGCGGCCGATGCTTGAAAGAACCGAAAGCTTCTGGCGCAACTGGTCTGCAAAAAGCACCTACAAAGGCGAATGGAATGGTGCCGTGCAACGGTCGCTGCTGACATTGAAAGCCCTGAGCTTCTCAGAAACCGGCGGCTTCGTCGCGGCGCCCACCACATCGCTGCCTGAGCAACTGGGTGGACCGCGCAATTGGGATTACCGCTACTGCTGGGTCAGGGACGCCACCATGACGTTGATGGCGATGATGTCCGCAGGTTACGTCGAGGAGGCGCGTGCCTGGCGCGACTGGCTTTTGCGAAGTGCGGCCGGCAGTCCTGATCAGACCCAGATCATGTACGGTCTTGGAGGTGAGCGCCAGCTGGACGAATGGGAAGTCTCGTGGTTGCCCGGCTATGAAGGCTCGTCCCCAGTGCGTGTCGGCAACGCGGCATCCGATCAGTTTCAGCTTGATATCTTTGGCGAACTTATCGATGCCCTGTTCCAGGCGCGCAAAAATGGACTTGCACCCGCACCCTCCGGCTGGGCCTTGCAGCAAACGCTGATTGAGCATGTGGAGAAAATTTGGATTCAACCTGATGAGGGCATGTGGGAAGTTCGAGGCGGACCGCGGCATTTCACCCTTTCAAAGGTGATGGCATGGGTCGCGCTTGACCGTACATTGCGTGATGCAGAGCGATTTAAATTGGATGGTCCGCTGGACCGTTGGCGGCAGGTTCGAGACGAAATGCATGCCAAGATATGCGCGCAGGGCTTTGATTCAAACCGCAATACTTTCACGCAGAGTTTCGGCAGTACCGATCTCGACGCCAATCTGTTGTTGATCCCGGTTATGGGCTTCCTGCCGGCGACCGATCCGCGCGTATGCGGAACGGTCGAAGCCATCGAACGTGAATTGCTCGTCGATGGCTTTGTTCTACGCTACCGGACAGGGACAAATGTGGACGGACTGCCGCCAGGCGAAGGGGCTTTTCTCCCGTGCAGTTTCTGGCTTGCCGACAACTACGCGCTTCAGAAACGTGACACGGAAGCGCGCGCCTTGTTTGAGCGTCTGCTATCGCTGAGCAACGACGTTGGACTGCTCGCGGAAGAATATAACCCCCAAGCAAAGCGGCAGGTCGGAAATTTTCCGCAGGCATTCTCGCATCTTGCCCTGATCGGGACTGCGTTGAATCTGCATAATATTGGCCCCGCACAACAGCGTGCGCGAGGAGGGCCAACTGATGCGTGAAGCTTCGCTGACACCGGCATACAGGTTCAGCCGCGTCTTTTTGGCCGGCCACATGTCGGGAAACGGTACCTCAGCTCGATCATCGAGGAGCGATCATGGCGCTGAAAGACAAGGTGGCGATTGTTACGGGTGGCAATAGCGGGATTGGTAAGGCCATTGCCCTCGAACTGGCGCGGCAAGGTGTCAGAATTGTCATAGACTATGTCGTTGACCCGGCCGCGACCGATGCGCTTGAGCGGCAGATCGCCGAGCTTGGCGGCAAGTCTATCGGGGTCGAGGCGGATGTGAGCAAGAT
This sequence comes from Pseudorhodoplanes sinuspersici, assembly GCF_002119765.1. Lineage (NCBI taxonomy): Bacteria > Pseudomonadati > Pseudomonadota > Alphaproteobacteria > Hyphomicrobiales > Pseudorhodoplanes > Pseudorhodoplanes sinuspersici. The sequence continues at coordinate 189,731 of NZ_CP021112.1, read as the reverse complement.
CGCTGATCTGCAGAAGCTCGTGGATGCGGCCGTGAGCGGGTTCAGTCGCCTGGATATCATGGTGAACAATGCCGGCATCGAAACGCGTACCTCTGTCCTGGATACGACCGAGGCTCAGTACGGCAAGGTGATGGACGTCAATCTCAAGAGCGCCTTCTTCGGTACGCAAATCGCAGCCAAACAGATGATCAAGCAAGGCGATGGCGGTCGCATTATCAACATCACATCGGTTCACGAGGATTGGCCAATGCCGGGCAACACCGCTTATTGCCTTGCCAAAGGCGGCATGCGCATGCTCACACGCACTGCCGGTCTTGAGCTTGCCAGCCACAACATCCTTGTCGTGGGGGTCGGTCCGGGCGCTGTTGCGACGCCGATCAATCTCAGCACGATGAACGATCCAGCCAAGCTTGCGCAATTGGATGCCGCGATTCCGCTGGGACGTATGGCGCGCCCCGAAGAGATTGCCAGTGTTGTCGGCTTCCTGGCCGGGGATGGCGCGAGCTATCTCACCGCAACCACAATTTTCGCGGATGGCGGCATCATGCACAGCAGCGTCGGTCTCTAGCGGGGATCGGTATGGATAAACGCTTTGACGTCATCATCGTCGGCAGCGGTGCAGGCGGCGGCACGCTCGCCAGACACCTCGCACCTTCGGGGAAGAGCATCCTGATCCTCGAGCGCGGCGACTGGCTCAAGCGCGAGGCGAAAAACTGGGATGTGTCAGCAGTCTTCGAGCAGAACCGCTATATTACGCCCGACACCTGGTACGACCGCGATGGCCGGCCGTTCCAGCCACAGGTGCATTATTACGTTGGCGGCGCGAGCAAGATGTTCGGCGCGGCGCTGTATCGTCTTCGGCAGCAGGATTTCGGCGAGTTGCGTCATTACGACGGCATCTCCCCCGCCTGGCCGATCCAATACGAAGAGCTGGAGCCATATTATGCGAAGGCCGAGCGGATGTATCATGTCCACGGCCTGAGGGGCCGGGATCCGACCGAACCTCCCGCCAGTGGACCCTATCCCTGTCCGCCCGTCTCTAACGAACCACGCATTCAGCAACTTTTCGATGACCTGACAGCGGCCGGTTATCATCCTTTCCCCGCTCCCTGTGCGGTGATGATGGACGAGCGGAACATGGCATACAGCACGTGTATCCGCTGTCAGACCTGTGACGGCTTTCCATGTCTGGTGCATGCCAAATCAGACGCAGAGGTTGTGGCCGTGCGGCCCGCCCTCGAATTCCCCAACGTGACGTTGCTCCGCAACGCAACCGCGCTCAAGTTGAGGACGGATACCGCCGGTAAGGCTGTCACAGAGGTTGTCGCCGAAGTTGGCGGAGAGGAGGAGGTTTTCCGTGGCGATATCGTCGTCGTCTCGTGCGGAGCGGCAAACACCGCCAAACTGTTGCTGATGTCGGCCAATGACAAGCACCCGAACGGGCTTGCCAATGGCTCGGATCAGGTAGGACGCAACTATATCTTCCACAACAGCCAGGCCGTGCTCGCGATCTCACGCGAGCCCAATCCGACCATATTCCAGAAGACGCTCGCGCTGAACGATTTCTATTTTGGAATGGATGGGTTCGATTACCCGATGGGTAACATCCAGATGATCGGCAAGTCTCTGGGCCCGATGTATCGGGGCGAGAAGCCGATCGAAACCGCGCTGCTTCCGATGGGCGTGCTCGACAAGCTTGCCGATCACACTGTGGATTTCTGGCTCACAACGGAAGATCTACCCGATCCGGAAAATCGTGTCACTGTCGACAAGTCCGGCAACCTGACGCTGAGTTACACTCCCAACAACCAGGTGCCAAAGCAAAAGTTGTACGACAAGCTCAAGTCGATGCTGAATCATCTGGGCATGCATCCCGACCATCTTATCCCGCGCAACATCTACATGAAGACGGAGATTCCGATCGCCGGCTGCGCGCATCAGGCCGGGACATGCCGGTTCGGAACGGACCCCAAAACTTCAGTATTGGATGTGAACTGCAAGGCGCATGAGATCGACAATCTGTATGTCGTGGATACAAGCTTCTTCGTCAGCATCGGAGCGGTGAATCCGTCCCTCACGGCAATTGCCAATGCAATCCGCGTGGGCGATCACCTCTTGCAGAGACTGTCGTGAGCGGGCGGTGGTAGGAGTTTGATGTATTGTTGCCTGATCATGTCAACATTCGGCGATGCAGATCGAACATGATCCAGAAGCTGCCGCCGACCATGATGACGATGAGAATGGTGGCGAACATGATCGCCAGGAGGTTCTCGCGCGGCGTCGAATTAAAATCCAGGTGCAGGAAGTAGCGCAAGTGAACTAGGATTTGGATGATGGCGGCAATGCCAATGATGATCAGTGTGGACGACTTCGGCAGCGCATTCGTCGCAACGAGCGCAAATGGAATTGCAGTCAGGCTCAGGGCGAGCACAAAGCCGATAAGATAGGTCCTTAACCCGTGCGTGTTGCCGGCGGATTGGTTCATTCACAGGACTCCCGGAAGATACACGACGGAGAAGATGCCGATCCAGACGATATCCAGGAAGTGCCAGAAAAGGCCCAGCCGAAAAAAGCGTGAGACGACGGGTGCGGTCAGCCCCTTGATAATGACCTGGCTCGCCATGATGAGGATCCAGATTAGACCAAAGGTCACGTGCAGCCCATGAGTGCCGACCAGCGTGAAAAAAGCTGAGAGAAATCCACTGCGGTCCGGGCCTGCACCGACCTGCACCATGCCGTAAAATTCGCGGATCTCCATAAGCACGAACCCCAGCCCCAGCACGAACGTAACAAGTAGCCACGACAGCATTGCCGCCCGCTTGTCGGATTTCATCGCCAGGGAGGCAAGGCCGAAAGTGAGGCTGCTCAACAGCAACAGCAGGGTTTCGCCGAAGGCGTGCGGCAGGCTGAACAAGGTCCGTCCCGTGGGGCCGCCATCCGTGCCGGTGGAGGCCATCACCACGTAGGTCGCGAACAGCAGCGAAAAGATAATCGCGTCGCTCATCAGATAAAGCCAGAATCCGAACGCCCGATGCTCATACACATCGGAGGTCCCCGGTTCAGAGGCTGCCGGGTCCGCGGTCGCAACGATTGCTTCGGCGCTCATGTCGGACTTTCCGTAACCGGTTGATCTGAAAGACCGGGAGCGATCACATTCCGGCTCCGTGCGGCGCTTGCCAGAGCCTGATAACGCCGGTCTTCGATCTTCTCGACGTCGGCGGCCGACAGGCGATATTCGGTGTCGTCATTGTAAGTTCGGGCGATGATCACAGCCCACATGCCGATCGTGCATGCGATGGCCATCCACCAGATGTGCCAGACCATGGCGAAACCGAGCAGGAAGGCAAGAACGCCGAGGAAAACGCCGGCGCCAGTACTCCTCGGCATATAGATGTCTTGGTAACGGTCGGGCCTGCGATAGGCGACACCGCGCTTTTTCATGTCATGGAAGGCATCGATATCGCGCACGTCGGGCACGACAGCAAAATTGTAGGGTGCCGGCGGCGATGACGTCAGCCATTCCAGCGTGCGTCCGTTCCATGGATCGCCGCTGAGATCGACCGTCCCTTGTCGATGCCGGACGCTGACAACGAGCTGGACGATCAGAAAGATGATGCCGAGCAGGATCAGCGCCGCGCCGAGCGCGGCGACGATCAGGTAGGGCTGCCACTGAGCTATGTTGTAATGCTCCATGCGGCGCGGCATGCCCATGAGGCCGAGGACGTAGAGCGGCATGAAGGCGAGGTAGAAGCCGATCAGCCAGCACCAGAATGATCGAACGCCCCAACGCTCATTCAGCTCAAAGCCGAAGGCCTTGGGAAACCAGTACATATAGCCTGCAAAATATCCGAAGAGCGCACCAGGGATCAGCATGTTGTGAAAATGCGCGACCAGGAAGGTGGTGTTGTGCACCAGATAGTTGACAGGCGGCAGCGCCAACAGAACGCCCGTCATGCCGCCAATGACGAAGGTCACGATGAAACCCAGTGTCCACAGCATCGACGGATGGAAAGTAATACGGCCGCGATACATGGTGAACAGCCAGTCGAAAACCTTCACGCCGGTCGGTACGGCGATGATCATGGTTGCGATGCCGAAGAAGGCGTTGACGTTCGCACTCGCGCCCATGGTGAAAAAATGATGCAGCCAGACCGTGAATGACAGGACCGCGATCGACGCCGTGGCATAGACCAGTGATGTGTAACCGAACAGCCGCTTGGCTGAGAACGTTGCAACGACTTCCGAGTAGATGCCGAAGGCCGGCAAAATCAAGATGTAGACTTCCGGATGCCCCCATATCCAGAACAGGTTGGCATAGTTCATCATGTTGCCGCCGCCGGCATTCGTGAAGAAATGCATCCCGATCGTGCGATCAAGCCACAGCAGCGAGGCCACGACGGTCAGGGCGGGAAAGGCGAAGGTCATCAGAATGCTGGTGCAGAGTGCCGTCCAGACGAACAACGGCATTCGCATCAGGTTCATGCCGGGGGCGCGCAGCTTGAGGATCGTGACGACAAAATTGATGCCGGTCAGTGTCGTGCCGACGCCGCTGATCAGGATTGCCCATAACCAGTAGTCGACGCCCACGCCGGGACTGTACTCAACTCCCGAATAGGGCGGATAGCCGGTCCAGCCGGCGGTCGAGAACTTGCCAATCACCAGTGAAACCAGGATCAGTCCGGCACCGGCTGTCGTGAGCCAAAGACTGACGGAGTTTACGAACGGGAAGGCAACGTCACGCGCCCCGATCTGCTGGGGAACCACGATATTGATCAGTCCGGTCAGAAACGGCATCGCCATGAAGAAGACCATGATGGTGCCGTGAGAGCTGAATATCTGATCGAAATGTCCGGGTGGCAGATAGCCGTCAGAGTTGAGCGAGATCGCCTGCTGGCTCCGCATCATGATCGCGTCGATGAAACCGCGCATCAGCATGATGAGCGCCAGTATCACATACATGATGCCTATTCTCTTGTGGTCGACGCTGGTGAGCCACTCGCTCCACAGATTGCGCCACTGTCCGAGCCAGGTAATTCCGGCCATGACAGCCAACGCCCCGCCCACCGTCACCAACGCACCGCTCATGGCGACCCAACTGTAGAATGGCAGCGCGTCGATCGTCAGGTTGCCGAACATTTGGGAGCTCCAGTGCCGGTCTAATCGCGGGCTGGGTGGCTGGCATGTTGGTGGCCGCCGGTATATTTCATGATGATCGTTTGAAACATGTTCGGCTCGACCGTTGAATAGTAGGTTACTGGGTGGCGGCTGCTGGGCGCAGCAAGCGCGCGGTAGGTGGCATCGTCCAGTTTATTCGGCGATTGCTTGACCTTCGCCACCCACGCTTCGAATTGTTCCGGCGATGCGGCAATCGCCTGGAAATGCTGGCTGGAAAAACCGGATCCGCTGTATTGGGCATTCCGGCCGGAGAACCGGCCGGGAGCATCGGCTAGCAGATTGAGCCGCGTCTGCATGCCGGCCATCGTATAAATCTGACCGCTCAAGGCTGGGATGAAGAAGGAATTCATCACCGTATCCGAGGTGAGTTTCAGGCTGATCGGCGTCTGGCTGGGAAACACCAACTGGTTGACAACCGCAATTCCCTGCTCGGGGTAAATGAACAGCCATTTCCAGTCCTGAGCGATCACCTCGATTTCCAGCGGTCGGACCGATGCATCAATCCGTTTGTAGGGATCGAGTTTGTGCGTCTTGATCCACAAGAGGCTGCCGAGGATGATGACAATCAGCGCAGGAACCAGCCAGATCACGGTCTCGGTTATGGCGGAATAACACCAGTCCGGAGTGTAACGGGCTTTGCTATTGGAGGATCGATATCGCCAGGCAAACAGGAAAGTCATCAAGAAGACCGGGATGATCACGACCAGCATCAGGACGACAGCAGTCAACAAGAAGTCGCGCTCGGCCAGCGTAATGGGACCTTTGGGGTCGAGGACAGGAAAGTGAGACAGGTCGCAGCCGCCAGCCGGCAGCGCAGCACAGACGACTATCGCCACTCGACGTGATTTGCGCGTAAAAGCCTGTTTCACGATCGCGTCCATATCGTTCGCTTGAGCGCGGTCTGTCATGAGCGGTCGGTATTGAAACAGATTCGCGCTGGTCAATGATGCTCTCTCGTGTCGCAGTCGGTGGTTATCAGCAGCGTTGATTTCTGATTCATTGGAAATTTCGGAACATTTTCATTGGAAATCCCAAACCATTTGTCTGCGTGATTTCCCTTAGGCACACATCAGACTGTTCAAAGAGCGGCACGCCACCTACTTTGTCCTCTGGAAAAGGCCGGATATCGAAAGCTCCGGTTTGGGAGACCGGTCATGGCTTCCGAAGTTGCGATCCAAAGGCCCCGTGTGGTCATCATCGGAGCGGGGTTCGGCGGCCTCTCTGCGGCAAAGGCTCTGGCCGGCAAACCGTTCGGCGTAACGCTGGTCGACCGTTACAATTATCATTTATTCCAGCCATTGCTCTACCAGGTCGCAACCGCGGCGCTATCGCCTGCCGACATCGCGTCACCAATCCGAACCGTGTTTCGTCGCCAACCCAATGTGGATGTCATTCTCGCGAATGTTTCCGGGATCGACGTTGCGCGTAACCAGGTGATCGCCGAGGGGCGGAGTATCCCATTCGATTACCTGATCGTCGCAACCGGTGCGCAGCAAGCTTATTTCGGGCACGCCGATTGGGCACAGCATGCCCCAGGCTTGAAAACAATCGATGACGCAACCTATCTGCGACGCCGGATCCTGCTCGCGTTCGAAAAGGCTGAGATCGAGCCCGATCACGACGAACGCCGCAGGCTGTTGAACTTCGTTGTTGTTGGCGGTGGGCCGACTGGAGTCGAACTGGCCGGGGCGATCGCCGAACTGGCAAAACGGGCGCTTGCATCGGACTTCCGAAACATCGATCCGCGCTCAGCGCGAATCGTGTTGGTCGAAGCTGGACCACGCATTCTGACTCAGTTCGATGAATCGCTCTCAAGCTCCGCACTGCAAGCGCTGGAGCAATTGGGCGTCGAGGTCCGTTCAGGAACCGAGGTGACCGGATGTGACGATGCAGGGGTTTCCATGGGGGACGAACGGATCGAAAGTAGGACCATCTTGTGGGCGGCGGGCGTCGAAGCGTCCCCGGCAAGTCGATGGCTCGGCGCAGAGAGCGACCGAGCGGGGCGGGCCAAAGTCGAGCCGGATCTTTCGCTGCCTGGGCGCCCGCATATTTTCGTCATCGGCGATACCGCTTCTTGCGTTGACGCTGAGGGCAAGCCGCTTCCCGGCGTGGCTCCCGTTGCCAAACAACAAGGATACTATGTTGCGCACGCAATCGCCGCCCGCGCCGCGGGAAAGTCCGTTCCAGCGTTCCGATACCGAGATTACGGGACGCTGGCGACGATTGGGCGAAGCCGCGCGGTGGCGCAGATTGGACGTATCAAGCTCAGCGGATTTGCCGCCTGGCTGTTGTGGTGCTTCGCACACATTTATTTTCTGATTGGCTTCAGGAATCGCCTGCTGGTGATGGTGAACTGGGCCTGGAGTTTCGCCACGTTCCAGCGAGGGGCGCGGCTTATCACTGGTATCGTCGGCGCCCGGATCAGGGACGTGAAGCCGGAAGCCGTCGCCAAGAGCAGTGTTCGGGAGGAGGCATGAGACCGGTCAAGCCAATCAACATCTCAAGCGAATGTTATGTGGCTCTCTCTGTGTGCAGCATTGGGGCGGCATGCGAGCGGCCGCCGGGACGGATTTCTCCTCTCATTCCATGAGCACGATCATATGCCCGTCGGGGTCGCGGATGGCGGCGGCCTTTCCGCCGCTCGTCAAGGTCACCACGCCTGGGGACACAAAGGTCACGTCTTCTTCCTCAAGCCGCCCGACAAGAGCATCGAGATCGTCAACCCTGTGAATTTGTCGCGCCGACGCCACATCATTGGCTCGCATCTCCGAAGTCAAAGTCCGGCCAGGCGGCATCCGATAATGCAACAGCTCCACATGCGGCGTGACCTCGGATGCGGGCTCGAGCGCCACCACATCGACCTCGCAATCCGTCAATCCATCGAGGCGATCCTGATCAGCGCCCTTGTTCAATGACTGGGCAGCGATCTTGAAGCCAAGCAGCGTCGTGTAGAAGGCAACGCTGCGGTTGGCGTCCATGATCGAGATGGCGGTGTGATCGTAACCGGCAATGCCCGAAGCGGCTTTGCTCTGCCATTGCGGATCGCCGACGCTTGGCGGAAATGAGATCAGCTCCAGCGGGTGTCCTTCCGGATCGCGGAATTTGAATGCAGTGACGTTACCGGTATTGGCAGGTAGCGTCACCGGCGCGCCCTTTGTGATCTGTCCAGGCGAGCCGCCCTTCAGCCTTTCCCAGACCTTCGCGATGTCATTGCTGACGAGCGCGCAATGCTGAAACCATTGATCGTTCGAGGCGCGCTCGGAAGGGTAGGGCCGTCCCGGCGGATCGAACGCCACGAGCGTGATCACCTGCTGTCCTATAGTGACATCTGTAGCGCGCGCTTGAGTGCCTCGCGCGAGTCCGAGCAGACTGTTCCAGGCCTGATCTTCCAGCATCTGTTCAGGCCCAACCTCTAGTCTGAGCCAGTTGCGGTAGAAAGCGGCTGTCCCCGCCAAGTCGGCGACCGTGACGCTAATCCCGATGAGCTGCGTTACCGGCATCGGGGTTGCTCACTACTTGAAGTCGCCGGGTTTTGCGCCGGCCCAAATCTTGGGATCGAGTTGGACGATCAAGATCGTACAGGGCTCATCGCCCACTGTGCCGGAGCGATGCCCCACCCGACCTTGCGCATCCGGCTTGGCGTTCTGATCGCCGCCAAAAGCGAGATCGCCTGGCCCCATTTCCACGCGGGTGCCGTCGGTCGATTCGACAAACCAGCGCCCCGACAAGACCGACAACCATTGAGGTTTCGGATTTTCATGCCAGTCTCCGTTCCAGCCAACCGGCAGGACGCAGAACAAGAGGCTGTTCTCGCCTGACAGCAGGTGGTTGTTCCACTGGGAGGCCGCCTTGCCGCCCATGCTCTGCCAATCAAAGTTGGTCAGCTCGCAGCGCGTCTGATGCGTGCTCCCGTCATGGCCGGTCCATAGATGCCAATAGGAGATCTTCGGAGTTTCAGGATTTGCCATTCACTGCCCCTCGCTTGATCGCCATGATCTCAAACCAGTGCGCCAAACGACTGGATGAAACCGCTCTCATACATGACGAAGATGAGCCCGCCCACCAGCCCGAAATTCTTGAAGAAATCCCAGATATGCGGATAACCCTCGCTCTGTGGCGACCAGAAGCGCGGATAGGTCCAGAACGCGTGATAGACAATGCCGGTGACAAAGCAGTAACCGGCGAGAATGAATGCCGCGATGCCCTCATAGATTCCAAATACGATCATCGGCGGCGTAAGCAGTTCGACAATCATGGCGACGACCAAGAGAACCGGGCCGCCGGGAAGCCAGCTTGATGTCGCCTGCTTCAGCGCATTGTCCCAATTGATGATCTTGTCGATGAAACTGAATGGGAAGATACAGACGATGAAAATCCGCGCCAGTATCGGTAGAGCATCGTTGATCAGCCAGTCCATCGATTGCCTTCCTCTCGATAAATTAGCGAACATCTGAAATCTTCTGCGAAGCGTGCGCGGATCACAACCCTGGTATGGGTGTTAGCTGAGCATCAAAGTTACTGGACGGGACTACCGGGTAGTCGAATTTTATGTGGACAAAAGCAAGGAGTTGCGCTGGCTCGTGGTCCAAGGAGGCTTTGGCGTGTTTCGTTCGACCTGCGGTGATTTTGTTAATGATTGGGTCAGCTTCGTAAGCGTTGGTCGCGGAGAGTTCTGCTTCTGTGATTGCTTTTACCATCCTTACGACAAGGTCAGGCACGATGGCACATTCTTCCGATCATGACGACGGATCGACGTTCACCGTCTATCGCGATGAATTTCGCGCGGTGCTCGGCTCGCGCTTTCAGCGACCCGTGTTGATAGAGACGAATGCCCATGAAGGTCCGGTGTATGTTGCCGCAGAGCATGCACTCTACTTCACGACAGTACCTGAGCCCGGGCCCAAGAACATCTTCATCAAGCGTCTGCAGTTGGTGGGCGAAGAGTTTCCTTTCAAGGCGCAAGGGCTCGATACAGTGCGGTCTTCCTCGAACATGGCGAATGGCATGACACTCGATCGCGACGGCGACCTCGTGATCTGTGAGCAAGGCACGCGCGAAATGCCGGCCCGCATCAGCCGCATGGATCTCAAGACACGCTCGGTCGAGACGGTAGTCGATCAATGGCGGGGACTTCACTTCAACTCGCCGAACGATGTGATCGTGAAGAGCGATCGCACTGTCTGGTTCACCGATCCAAACTATGGCGAGGTTCAAGGCTTCAAGGGTGCGCCGCAGGTCGGCGCATACGTTTATCGCCATGATCCCGCCACGGGCGAAATCGCGGTCGTCGCGGACAGCTTCAATAAACCGAACGGGCTTGCCTTCTCGCCGGACGAATCCGTTCTCTACGTCACTGACACCGGTGCCAATCAGGCTCCGGGTACTTATTACGTTGGGCTGCCGCATCATGTCCGTGCCTTCGACGTGCATGACGGCCGCCACTTGCGTAACGAGCGTCTGTTCGCCGTCGTCAGCCCCGGCGCTCCCGACGGCATCAAGCTCGACGTGCAGGGGCGCGTCTACACGTCGTCTGCAACCGGCGTGCAGGTGTTCACGCCGGGGGGCGATCTGCTTGGCGAGATCACGGCGCCGGGCGTGGCTAACTTCACTTTCGGCGGGCCGAACAATGATGTGCTGTTCATTCTCGGCGACACGCAGATTTGGCAAGCCAGGCTTCAGGTGGCCGGCGTTCGTACGTCCTGAAGATCAAGGGATGAGGCGTCCCGCGGCGATAGATGCGTTCAAGCGCCTTTGCCAATAGATCGCAGTCGTTCCCGTAAAATGCTTGCAGCCTCTGCCGTGAGGACCGTGCTGGCTCGCGGTTGCCTGTTGACATTCGTGCTCTGTTGATAGCTCTTATATAAGTTATATAAGAGTGTGGAATCGGCTGGAATTACAATGAAAATCGGTTGCGCTGCGCATGCGGCCGGATCCGCACCGACAGGATTGAAAGTAAAGGTCAATGTCCGAAAATCTCGTCTTTGATGCTCATGCCCATGTTCTCGACATCGAGACTATTCGAATTCTCCAGCGCGAGACCCCGAAGCTTGCGCCGAAGCTGACGCCGATCGATGACGATTTTTCGGTGTTCGAGGGTCCGGGCATGACTTACCGCCCGTTTCCTCGTGGCGCATGGGATCTGGAGCGCAGGCTTGCCGATATGGCACGCTTCGGTATCGACAGGCAGCTTGTCGCAGTCTGCCCGCAGACGTTGCTTTACAGCGCCGAGCCGGAAGCGGCGCTTGCGGTCGCGCAAATTCAGAATGATCAGATCTCGGCGATGTGCGCCGCGCATCCGCGCGCCTTCGCGGGGCTTGCGACTGCGCCGATGCAGGCACCTGCGCTGGCTGCGGATGAACTGACGCGGGCCATGCGTGAAAAGGGCCTGCGCGGGATAATGATCGGCTCCAACATTGTCGGCCGCAATCTTGACGATCCGGCGCTCGAACCGTTCTGGGCCGCTGCAAATGAACTGTCGGCCTTCATCCTCGTGCATCCCGTCCATGTCGCGGGCGGCGATCGTCAGACGAGCTATTATCTCAAGAACATCATCGGTAATCCGCTCGACACGACGATTGCGGCGGCATGTTTGGTATTCGGCGGGGTGATGGCGCGACACCCGCGTATTACGTTCTGCATGTCGCATGGCGGCGGTTTCACGCCCTATCAGGCAGGCCGCTTCATCCATGGCTGGAATGTGCGCGACGAACCCAAGGCACAGCACGCTGGACATCCCAAAGAGGCTCTGGATCGGCTGATCTACGACACGATCCTGCATGGACCTTCGCCGCTGCGCTTCCTGATTGACGAGGTCGGGCCGCAGCGGGTGGTGCTGGGCACCGACTACCCATTTGATATGGGGCAATACGACATCGTTTCGGTCTTGCGCGACTTTAAACTGGAGCCTGCGGCGGAAGCGGAGATTGCCTGCAGAGCTTTGGAGCGAATGCTCGCCATGCAATCTGTTGCGGAGGCAGCGTAGTGGCGCCGCGCGGCGAAGTTCGACGTTTGCACCGGAACCGGCGCGATGTGCCGCTCTACGAAATGGTGGATAGTCTTATCCGCAAGCGCCTGGTCGAGAATGTCTGGTCGCCCGGTGCAATGCTGCCCAGCGAGATTCAGTTGGCGCGCGAATTTGGCGTCAGTCAGGGAACGGTGCGCCGAACACTCGATGCGCTCGTCGCCGAGGGCCTACTCTACCGCAGGCAGGGTGTTGGCACCTTCGTTTCGGAGATGGAAGACAGGCGCTCTCTGTTTCTGTTTTTCAACATGGTGGCAGACGACGGGCGCCAGGAGATGCCGGCGGCGCGACTGCTTGGCGCCGAGTTCGGTCAAGCTAATGAAGAAGAGGCGCGCCGGCTCGCGATTGCCGTGGGCGCTCCGGTCAGGCGGTTACGGCGACTTCGTCTGTTCCGCGAGACGCCGATGATCGTGGAAAAGGTTGTTGTTTCCGACGCGCTGCTGCCGGGACTTGGCACGGAAGTGCCTCTGCCCGATCACCTGTTTCGCCATTATGAAGTCGCCTATCGCGTCACGGTCGTGGAGGCCGATGAGACGGTGAGAGCTGTCGGGGCTGAGCCGGAAGACGCGGCACTGCTCGAGCTCGCCGTCGGCACGCCACTTCTGCAGATCGATCGCGTTGCCTATGCGCTTCAACGCCGCCCCGTCGAGTGGCGCGTCAGCCGCTGCGATACATCCGGCCAAAGCTACCGCATTCATCGCGGTTGATCGCTTGACGCAGCAGAATCGAGGTCTAGTATAAGAGTTATAAGAGCTACAAGAGTCCAGAAAATGACGCCGTAAGTGCGTCGAGGGGGAGGACAACGCTCATGAAACTCGCATCTACGCTGGCCATTGCCGGCTTGATCGGAACCTGCGTCTCCGCATACGCGGCCGACTGCACAGATTTTCCTAAGCGGCCCATTGAGATCGTGGTTCCCTACGGCGCCGGCGGGGGCGTGGATATTGCGTCCAGAACGCTTGCCGCCGCCGCCAAGGCGGTGAAGGGCTGGGACATGCGCGTCTCCAACCGCACCGGCGCGGGCACTGTAACCGGCCAGAATTATCTCGCGTCGCAGGCGCCGGCCGATGGCTACACGATCGGTGTGATGCCGCTGATCGCGGCAGTTCTGAACGATGCGGATCCGCGCAACGGCATCAAGGCGGGAAGCCTCGAAGTTCTTGAAGCCATCGCTTTCGATCCATGGCTGTTCGTGGCGATGAAAGGACAGACTGTCGACTCGCTCGTTGCTAAGGCGAAGAGCGGCGGTGGTACGCTGCGATATGCGGTTTCGCCGGGCAGCGAACAGGGCATGCTTGGCCAGATGTTCGCGAACAAGCACGGCATCAAGCTGACCAATGTGCCGCTCGCGGGCGGGGTGCAGCGGCTAGGCGGGCTGCTGAACGGCTCGGTGGATCTTGCGCCCAGCTTCTATGGTGAAGCGAAACAGTATCTCGACAGCAAGATGATGGTGCCGATCGGATTCGCCAACGATATTCCCTACTGGGCAGACGAGAGCATCCCGGCGCTCGGTACCAAAGGTTACGAGTTCGGGCGCAACTTCTGGGGCTCCTATCGTGTGATCCTCACGCCGAGCGGCGTGCCGGAGAACATCAAGGCCTGCCTGGCCGACAGTCTGACCGACATCCTCAACAGCGGTCAGGGCAAGGAACTGTTTCTGCAGAAGACCATCAAGGTAGAGCCGATCGGCTACAAGGCAGCCAAATCGAAATATGCTGAGTTCCAGGCAGCCGTCACCAAGCTTCTGTCCGCGCAGAAAAGCCAATGACGATCTCAATGGTGAGCCGGAAGAATACGCTCGCGGGAGGGCGGTCTTCCTCCGCTCCCCTGACGCTGGCGCGCTGGGTCCGTATTGGGGCGCATTGCGCAATCCTTTTTCTCGCGTGTGTGTTGCTGCGCGATATCCTGTCGATTGAAGGTCTGCGCCTGTGGCCGGATCAGGGAGTCCCGCTGCTGACCGCTGGCTTTGCATTGATCACGGCGTCAGTTGCGGCGCTGCGCGCACTGTTCGCGCAGTCGGTCGGTTGGGACGAAAACCTGGTGCGTGACCTGGATGCGCCCCGCAGGCGTCGCTTTGCCGTGTTTGTCGGGACCTGGATCGGATATGCAGCATTGTTGCCGTATATCGGATTCCTCGTTGCCACGATGCTGGCCCTCACGGCATCGATATGGACGCTGGAACGATTGCGGCTCTGGGTGACTGTGCCGGTCGCGGCGATCATATCAGTGCTGATCTGGCTGGTCTTTCAGCGTGCGCTCTACGTGAGCCTTCCGCTCGGGCCGATCGATCGTGCATTTGCTGAAGCGTTGCACGGGTTCTGAACGATGAATGGTTGGGATGCGCTGCTTGATGGACTCGTCGTCGCGTTCAGGCCTGATTGCCTGCTCGCAGCTATCGCCGGTGTCATCATCGGTATCGTTTTTGGCGCGATCCCCGGCCTGAACGCAACGCTCGCGATCGCTCTTTTTCTGCCGGTGACTTTCCTGATGCCGCCCGACGGCGCGCTCATCCTGCTTAGCGGTCTTTACGTGGCGGGCATCTATGGCGGCAGCATTTCGGCGATCGTTCTTGGGATTCCGGGAACAGCGGCGTCGGTGATGACAGCTTTGGACGGTCACGCCCTGGCGCAGAAAGGGCATGTGAATCGTGCGCTTCGTCTCTCGGCATTCGCGTCCGGTCTGGGAGGGCTGTTCTCGGCGATCGCTTTGATCACCATGACACCGACTCTTGCGCGCGTGGCACTCAGCTTCGGACCGTCGGAATACGCTTTGCTGATCATTTTTAGTCTGCTTCTGGTTATTTTACTATCGCCGCAGAATCTCTTTTCTGGCTTTGGCGCTGCGGCGCTCGGGCTGATGCTCGCGATGGTCGGCTATGATCCTGTTGCCGTTGGCGAACGCCTGACTTTCGGGGTCGCCGACTTGCGCGGCGGATTGCCGCTCGTGCCGATGTTGCTGGCTTTCTTCGCCGCGCCGCAAGTGATGCGTCTGGCCGTCGAGACGCTGAAAGGGGGAGAGCAGCCCATTCTGGGCCGCGACCGCTTTGGTCTCTGGCAGACGCTGCGCACCACATTGGCGCACAAGTGGACCGTGCTGCGCGCGTCCACGATCGGTCTGGGAATCGGCATCCTGCCGGCGGTCGGTGTCGAAACCTCGCCCATCATGGCGCATTCGCTCGAACGCCGCTTCACGCGCGACCCGGATTTCGGCGCGGGCTCGGAACAGGGGCTGTTGGCGGCGGAGACCGCCAACAATGCAACGGTCGGCGGCTCGCTCATTCCCCTGATCGGATTGGGTATTCCGGGCAGTGCGCCGGCCGCGGTGATGCTGGGCGCATTGACGATGCACAATATTGCGCCGGGGCCGCTGATCTTCATCACCAATGGTCAGGTGATCTACGGACTGTTTGCCGGCTTCATCGTCGGTAACCTGATCATGATGGTCCTGGGGATGGTTCTCGCGCGCCAGTTCGCGTTGACATTGCGCCTGCCCAAGGGGCTGATCGTGACCTTCGTGACTGCGGCTGCGGTCCTCGGCAGCTACGCCAGTGGAAACAGTCTCACTTCGGTCTACGTTCTGCTGGGGGCATCCTGCGTGGTGGCCATCATGCTCGCCGCGAGTATACCGGTCCTTCCCTGTGCGCTGGCCTTTGTACTTGGACGGACGCTTGAGAACCAACTCGCGGTCGCGTTCGCCTCGATGGCCGGATTGGGCGAGCTGTTTGCGCGTCCGGCTTCTGTCACGCTCATTCTGCTCACGTTCGGCATGCTCGTCTTTCTGCTGCGTTGGCGCGGCCGTGGCGACGCGCAACCGGCCGCAAGTTGAAAACCTCCTGACATGACCGGGCCCCGGTCAGCTTACCTTTCGGCACCACAGTAATCCCATGGACGTCAAAGCGCCTCTTCTCTTTCCCGCGGCAACCCTGCGCGCATTCATTTCGGATGTCCTGACAGCGCACGGCATGCCTGTGACGGATGCGGACATGGTCGGGTCACTGATGGTCGAGGCCGATCTGCACGGCAGCGACGGACACGGTGTGTTCCGGCTCCCGCGCTATATCGATCGTCTGAAAGCGGGAGGTTTCAACCTCCACCCCGATATCCGGGTGGACCGGCGTTCCGGTGGTATCGCGCGCGTGCATGGCGACGATGCGATGGGCCATCTGGTTGTCAAATGCTGCGTCGATGAAGCCATCGCGCTGGCCTCGCAGCACGGTGTGGCCTGTGTGGGCTGTCACCACGGCAATCACGCCGGCGCTGCGGGCGTTTATGCGATGATGCCGGTCGAACACGACATGATCGGCATCTACATGGCCGTCGGCAGTGCAAACCACATGGCGCCCTGGGGCGGGCTCGATTTGCTGCTGAGCACGAATCCCATCGCGATCGGCGTGCCAGGCGGCTCGGGAGGGCCGGTGCTGCTCGATATGGCCACCACGAATGCCGCCTATGGAAAAGTGAAGCTCGCCGCGCAGCGCGGGGATGCCATACCGGAAGGCTGGATGATCGATGCTGACGGGCATCCTTTGACCGATCCGAAACAGGCAGCTCACGGTTCGCTTGTGCCGATCGGCGGACCGAAAGGCTACGGACTGGCGCTCATGATCGGGCTGCTTGCCGGGACGCTCAATGGCGCAGCCATGGGCAAGGAGGTGGTCGATTTCAACACCGACGACAAGACGTCGACGAATACCGGGCAGACAGTGATTGTCATCGACCTCAAGGCGATGGGAGATCCGGATCAATTCAAAAAGGATGTTGATCGCATCCGCGACGAACTGACCGGATCAAAGTTGCGTCCAGGCTTTGACGAGATCCGCCTTCCGGGCGATCGCGCGCTTGCGACACGGACGCGGCGTCTGCACGAGGGAGTGCCGTGTCCCACGGCGCTGCTCGACAGTCTACGAGCGGTCGCCAACGAGGTGGGCGTCGCATCACTCGACGACCGGATCTGAAGAAGGCACGGCGCTGCCGCCGGGCCGCTCACTCGCGCTCCATCGTCACGATTGTGATGAGTTTCGTGGTTTGATTATCCATCGCGACGATAATGGCCCAAACCCGGACGGTAGGTCTTGTCGTCCAGAAACTGCGTCATTCCCTTCTTGCAGCCTTGCTCGGGATCGGTGGAACAGGTCTCTTGTGCCTTCGCATAGAGAGAGTCTTCGGCAACGCGGGGACCGGTCGCGTCACTGGCCGGACTTATACCGGAGGCGTACCGTTCTTGAAACGGAAGGCGCTCGGGTGTCTTCGCTCCGCATTCCGCAATTGGCCGAACGTGGCAACGCCATGTTGGGCCATGGCGACGCGCAGTTCATCTGCGAGAAGATCGGCGACATAGTCGCTGCCGCTATCGCCCAGCGCTCCGAGACCGAAAAGAAAAGCACGTCCGCAAAAAACAGCCTGCGCACCCAGGGCCAGAGCGCGCATGGCATCGAGCCCGGACTGGATGCCGCTGTCAAAAAGCACTGTCGTTTTGGTTCCGACGGCGGCCACAATGCCCGGCAAGACATCGATGGCCGGCGGCGCGGCATCCGATTGCCGGCCGCCGTGATTTGAAACGAGGACCCCGTCGGCACCGATCGCAATCGCCTGCTCGGCGTCGCCAGGATGCAGCACGCCTTTGACGACGAGTGCGCGTGGCCATTGATCGCGCAGACGACGCATTTCATCCCAACTGAACGTGCCCTTGATTTCGCGCTGCACGAATCCGGCCGATGCCGCAAGTGTCGGTTTCGTTCCCAGATATCGCTCGACATTCGGAAAGCCGGGCGTGCCGGCTTTCAGGAGTTGCAAAGCCCAGAGCGGCGATGAAGCAACATCGAAAACGGTTCGCGGCGTCGGCCGGAACGGCACGACAAGGCCGTTGCGCATGTCCTTTGGCCGCTTTGGCCGGACCGGTGCATCGAGCGTGACAACAAGCGCATGCGCTCCCGCTGCTGCCGCGCGTTTCAATAGATCGAAACTGACCGCGTGATCTTTCGCCGGCAGGCCGTAAAGTTGAAACCAGAAACTGTCGGGGCAAATTGATGCCACCGTCTCCAACGAAGCGGACGCCAGCGTGCCAACGATGTAGGGAATACGCGCTGTTGCCGCGGTGTGCGCGAGCGCCAGTGTCGCGCCCGGCCAAATCAAGCCATCGGTGCCGACCGGCGCAATTCCAATCGGCGTTGCGTAGCGCATCCCGAACAGCTCAACGTCCGTGGAAACGGACGCGGCCGCACCATAGCGCGGCACGATCTGGATTCCGTCGAGGGCTTCGCGGTTGTGCCGCACGCCAAGATGACCGCCGGTGCCGGCTTCGACGAAATCGAACGCGAAGCGTGGAACGCGCCGGCGGGCGGTTTTCTCCAGGTAGGCCAACGTCGGATAGCGCTGGCGGCGCTTTGCGGCCTTGCCCTGGGCGCTGCCGGCTCCCCATGCCTCGGTTACAGCTTTGGTCATCGAGATGAGTGCCTTAATGGATGTTCGGCACAGGAAACGTCGCCGAGATCGCAAACGATCAGGTCTGATGTCACTTGCCGTATACCAATGAAAATTGCCGTCACCGCTCCTGTAACAACAGGAGGGCCGGCGCCGTCAACGATATCAGTTTTGATGATACGGCGATCATTTATAGATATTTGCAGCTCGTGCCTCTCCTGTATGAAAGTCGCCCCGCAAAAAAGAGACCGTGTGACGGTTCGAAAGAAGCCTATCGGGGAGGGAAGTTATGGTGTTGCGGAAGACTCTTGTCGCTTGTGCGGCGCTGCTCGCAATCACAACCGCGGTGCATGCGCAGAATTATCCATCGCAGACCGTGAAGATGGTGGTGCCATTTCCGGCCGGCGGCGCGACCGACATCATTGCGCGTATCGTTGCCGAGCGGCTCAGCGAATTTCTGGGTTCGCGCATTGTCGTCGAGAACAGGGGCGGTGCGGGTGGAAATTTAGGGACGGCATCTGTTGCCACGGCTGAGCCGGATGGGCATACGATCCTGCTCAGCGCGTCCGGCCCGCTCGCCGTCAACAAGGTTCTTTATAAGAACTTGCCGTACGATCCCGAGAAAGACTTTGCGCCGTTGTCGCTCGTCGCCAAGCTGCCGAATGTGTTGGTTGTGAATCCGAAGGCGATACCGGTCAAGACCGTTCCCGAATTCATTTCCTACGTGAAGGAACGGCCGGGTCAGATCAACTATTCCTCCATCGGGGTCGGAAGTTCACAGCATCTGGCTGGCGCCTTGTTCGAGCAGGTCTCCAAAACCAAGATGAATCACGTTCCTTATCGCGCGGCAACGAACATCGTTGTCGATATGCTGTCCGGTCAGGTGCCGACAAGCTTCCAGTTGATTCCGAATGTCTGGGCGCAGCTGAGTGCAGGAGATATTCGTCCCATCGCTGTGACCAGCCGCGAAAGAAGTCTTGCTCTGCCCGACGTGCCGACGATGGCGGAGCAGGGGCTGCCCGACTTCGAGTCGTTTGCGTGGTTTGGGTTGCTGGTGCCCAAGGGGACGCCTCAGCCGATCGTTGAACGCTTGCATGGCTACATCAGCAAGACCATGGACGATCCGGCCGTTCGCAAGCGCTTGATCGAAATCGGCGCTGACCCTGCCAAGTCGACGCCGCAAGAGTTCAAAGAGCTGATTTCGTCGCAAGTCGCGAAATGGCGGGGCGTCATCAAGGACGCCAACATCACCATTGACTAAATCACAAAGCAAGTCGCAGCCCTGTTGCTGCGGCATCGATAGCTAGAGAAGCGAATATGGCGATCAGAAGTGCGAAGCTTCCACAAGCAGGCGCCAGGCAGGAGGCGACGGCGGATCTTCGCCGTTGGCTGTCTTATCTTGCAGAGCGTGACAGGCTTGCGATCGCCCGAGAGGGGACTTCGCTGGTCGATCAACTGGCCGCGATATCCAAAAAGCTCGAAAGGGATCGGACGGTGCTGTTCCCCCGGCCCGACGGTCATGACATTCCGGTCGTCGCGAACCTGTTCACGACACGCGGCTCGGTTGCTGAATCGATCGGTGTGACCGACGAGGAGCTTCTCGCCCGTTTCCAGGAGGCGGCGCGCAAACCTTTGCCGTGTCGCGAGGTCGCGACCGGCCCTGTGCAGGACGTCGTTCACGCCGGCAATATCGATCTTCTCAAGCTATTGCCGATTCCCAAGCATAACGAACTTGATAGTGGTCCTTACATTACCGCGGGTCTTCTGATCGCACGTAATCCGCGCACCGGAATCCAGAATGTTGCAATACACCGCTGCCAGGTCAGCGGGCCCGATCGCATCGGCGTTCTGCTGTTGCCCCGTCATACCCTGAACTATTTTCGCATGGCCGAGGAGGCCGGCGATGCGCTGGATATCGCCATCGTCATTGGCATTCATCCGGTCTGCCTGCTCGCCTCGCAAGCGATCGCAGCCCTTGATGAAGACGAGATGGAGATTGCCGGGGCATTGCTCGGTCAGCCCATCGATGTCGTGAAATGCAAGACCAATACGGTGCGCGTTCCGGCCGATGCGGAAATCGTCATTGAAGGACGCATTCTTCCCAAAGTTCGCGAACCGGAAGGGCCGTTTGGCGAGTTTCCACAGTATTACGGCCCGCGTGCGGATCGCGAAGTCATTCATGTCGATGCCGTCACGCATCGCCGGCAGCCGATCTTCCATACCATTGTCGGTGGCGGGTATGAGCATCTGATCCTGGGCGCCGTGCCGCGCGAGGCAACGTTGCTGCAGCATCTGCAACGCAGTTTTCCGAGTGTGCTGGATGTGCGCCTGCCGCGCGGCGGAACATGCCGCTATCACCTCGTTGTCAAAATCAACAAGGTGAGCGATGGCGAAACGAAGAATATCATCATGGGCGCATTTGGCGGTCACTACGACATCAAGCGTGTCGTGGTCGTGGATCAGGATGTGAACATCGACGATTCCGACGAGATCGAATGGGCGATCGCCACCCGTTTCCAGGCCGACAGGGATCTTGTCGTGGTGTCGGGCGCACAGGGCTCCAAGCTGGATCCGTCATCCCGCAACGGGATCAGTGCCAAGATGGGCCTGGATGCCACGACGCCGCTCGATTCCGAACCGCTCGCCTTCAAGCGGATTCATGTGAAGGGTGAGGAAAGCGTCGATCTCACAACGGCCTTGCAGCCGGATCAGGCCAGTGCCTATGAGCGTTTGGGAATCGGGATCGGCCGCTGACATATCTTGAGCGCTCTTTGAATCCGCACGTCGCTGAAATAATTCGCTGAGATCGTACTCATGAGCCAGACAGCGCCATCCCGTTCGGGCGGCCAGATCCTGATCGATGCATTGAAAATTCACGGCGTCGAAACGGTGTTTGCCCTTCCCGGCGAAAGTTTCCTGTCTGCGATCGATGCCCTCTATGGCGCCCGCAATGCCATCAATGTGGTTGTATCCCGGCAGGAGGTCGGAGCGGCCACCATGGCTGAAGCCTATGGCAAGCTCACCGGAAAGCCGGGAATTTGTTTCGTGACGCGTGGGCCCGGTGCGAGCCACGCCGCCATCGGCATCCACACGGCGTCACAGGATTCGACGCCGATGATTTTGTTCATCGGTCAGGTTGGCAGCCACATGCTTGGACGCGAGGCATGGCAGGAGGTTGACTTTCAGCGCATGTTCGGCGGCATGGCCAAATGGGTGGTGGAGATCGACCGCCCGCAGCGCATCCCTGAATTGGTCAGCCGCGCATTTCATGTCGCGGTCTCGGGGCGGCCGGGTCCGGTCATTGTGTCGTTACCCGAGGATATGCTCGGCGAAATCGCGGCTGTGCCGGATGGGCAATCCTACAAGCGCGTTGCCGCGCATCCCGGTGCTGACGATCTGGAGCGGCTCGCCGACATGATCGCCGATGCAGAGCGGCCGATGCTGATGGTCGGCGGCGGCGGTTGGAACGCGTCCGCTTGTCAGAGCCTGTGTCGTTTTGTCGAAGCTTTCGATCTGCCCGTCGTTTCGGGATTTCGCCGGCAGGATATCTTCGACAATCGGCATCCGAATTACGTCGGTCATGCCGGCATCGGTGCCAGTGCGGCTTTGGTCAAGAGGCTTCAGCAATCCGATCTCATCATTGCTGTGGGACTGCGGCTCGGCGAGACGACGACGAGCGGCTATACTCTGTTCGATGTACCGCGCCCGAAGCAGCGCTTTGTCCATGTTCACGCGGATGCTGGAGAACTTGGACGGGTGTATCAGTCCGATCTGCCGATCAATGCCGGCATGCCGGAATTTGCGGCAGCGGCGGCACGTTTGCAGCCGAGGAGCAAGCGATCGTCCCGCGAATGGGCCGAAGCCGCGCGGGCCGAATATCTGGCCGATATCGTTCCCGGCACGATGCCGGGCTCACTCGATTACGGAGCCGTGTTGGCTCATATCCGCTTCGAAGTGCCGAACGCGATCGTCACCAATGGCGCAGGCAATTATGCGATCTGGGTTCATCGCTTCTTTCCGTATTCCGGTTTTCGCAGCCAGGTGGCGCCGACATCCGGGGCCATGGGCTATGGCCTGCCCGCTGCGCTGGCTGCCAAGCTGGTTCATCCCGAGCGTCCGGTGATTTGCTTTGCGGGCGATGGCTGCTTCCTGATGAGCGGCCAGGAACTGGCGACAGCAACGCAATATGGACTCGGGATCGTCGTTCTCGTGGTGAACAACGGCATGTATGGCTCGATCCGGATGCATCAGGAAAAGGAATTTCCGGGACGTGTCTACGCAACGGATCTCGTCAATCCGGACTTCCCGGCGCTTGCGCGGGCCTATGGCGGGCAGGGAGAGCTTGTGACTCACACTGAGCAGTTCGCCGCCGCGTTTGCTCGTGCACGCGAATTTGCCGACGAACAGCGCAAGCCCGCGCTCATCGAATTGCGGATCGATCCCGACGCCATCACGCCGAACGCCACGCTGACCCAATTGCGCGAGCGTGCTCTGGCGAAACACTGACCTCGGTTGAGGCGGGCTTGCACCGTTCTGGCTGAGGGTGGTGGGTCCGGATGCGTACCGCGCCGGGCGGAACGGATGTCCCTGTGGACGCTCTCGTCCGAACAATGTGGCTATACGCCCCTCATCCTGGTGTTCGCCAGCCGAGGAAGTCCGGTTCTAGGAACATTAACGTATCGGCGGCGGTGATGAAGAAGTTTATATAAATCAGATTTTGTGATAGCCGGAAAATCCGGGAGCACGCCCATGGATATTCGCCAACTCGGCTATTTCGTTAGTCTTTTCGAGGAGGGCTCGACCACGCGCGCCGCGCGCCGGATGAATGTCGTGCAGCCGGCCCTGTCGATGCAGATCACAAAACTTGAAGATGAACTCGGCCAGAAGCTGTTCGAGCGTACATCTCAGGGCATGGTCCCGACGTCGGCAGGCGAACTGGCTTATCGGTTGTTTGCGCCGATCTTGCGCGACTTGTCCGATGCCAAGCAGCAGATTGTCAGTCGCTCCAGCACGGTGAGTGGACGCATCGTCGTAGGGCTTGTGGCTTCGGTCGCGACGAGCGTACTGGCACGGTCGCTCGCTGTCTTCGCTCGCCAATATCCCGAAGTCGAGGTCTCCGCCTGCGACGGCTATTCGAGTTCTCTCATGGAAGGCGTCAGAGCGGGGTCTCTCGATTTCGCCATTGTGAACAAGGGGCGTCGACGGTTGGATCTACCGGCCATTGATATGCTGGATGAGGAGATGGTTGTCGTCACGTCGGCCGGGAGTGCTCGCGGTCTCGGCTCGCCTCTGATGTTTCGCGACTTGGCGAAGCTGCCTCTCATTCTTCCGTCCAAACGCAACGGACTTCGCCTGATTGTCGATAAAATCGCCGAGGATGAGGATATTGAGCTGTCGATCCGGCTTGAGGTCGATGCGTTTGCGACTGTCGAGCAGCTCGTTCGCAATTCGGACTGGGCGACGGTCCTGCCTGCCATCGCTGTCAGTCGTGGCCTGTCGGAAGGAAGCTTGCGCGCTCACCGCATTGTCGCGCCGCGGGTGACGCGCCAGATCGTCTGCGTGCATAATCCGCGCCGGCCGTTATCAGCGGCGGCGCGCCTATTCGTCGAAGTGATAACGGCCGAACTGGTTGCGGCCGCCGCCGAAATCTCGCGCGTGCCTGCGGCCGATTGAGGCCTCGCCGGCGAGGTCGGGGCCACCGACTTGTCTCGCCCAAATTATTCCGCTGCAACGGGCAAAGGTTCGTGTCCAAAAATTTGACCCGTCTCGCCGTGAACGGATTCTGCCCTTACCTCGTCTGCTCTTACGCGGAACCAGAGAGCGTATAGCGCAGGCACGACCAGCAACGTCAGCACGGTCGCGATGAACAGGCCGCCCATAATGGTGATCGCCATAGGCCCCCAAAACAGGCTGCCGGCGAGCGGGATCATGCCGAGAATGGCGGCGAGTGCTGTCAAAATCACCGGCCGCGCGCGCCGCACCGTGGCATCGACGATGGCGCGGTGCCGCCCGTGTCCGGCAGCGATGTCATGATCAATCTGATCAACGAGGATAACCGTATTCCGCATGATCATGCCGGCAAGCGCGATCATGCCGAGGAGGGCAACAAATCCGAACGGTCGGTTCGAAATGAGAAGCGCCCCTGTTGCACCGATGATGCCGAGCGGAGCGGTCGCGAATACCAGCGCAAGCCGCGAAAAGCTCTGGAGCTGGATCATCAAGACCGCGAGCATGACCACAGCCATGATCGGGAAGACGGCAGCCAATGAGGCATTGGCCTTCGCGCTTTCTTCGATCGCTCCACCGGTTTCAATGCGGTAGCCGTAGGGTAGTGCATCCTTGATGGGCTGAAGCTTGGGCAGCACCTCGTTACTGACATCGGGTGCCTGTACACCGTCGATAATGTCGCCAAGCACTGTCAGCACGAGATCGCGGTTGCGCCGCCAGAGGATCGGCTCCTCGTACTGGTAATTGATACGCGCGATCTGCGAGAGCGGCACGGCAACACCATTGCGTGTAGAAATGGTGAGGCTTGGCAGACGACTGAGATCGAGCCGCTCGTCGGGGGTGGCGCGAGCCACCACATCGATGCTCTCGATTCCTTCGCGGTACTGCGTCACGGTGTAGCCAGTCAGCAATGTCTGCAATGTCTGCGCGACATCCTGCGGGGTGAGGCCAATCGCGCGAGCACGGTCTTGATTGACTTCGAGCTGAATCGACTTGGCTTGTTCACCCCAGTCGAGATGCGGATCAATGAGTTTTGAATTTTCCGCCATCACCTTCCGCACGTCTTCGGCAATGTTGCGGACTTTCAGCGGGTCTGGTCCGATGACGCGGAACTGGACCGGATAGCCGACCGGCGGACCGAATACGAAACGATCGACACGGGTACGCGCTTCCGGCAGGAAACCATCAGCAAGCGCCTTTTCAAGCCGCCCCTTGACGCGATCACGCGCCTCAAGATTCTTGGTCACAATGACGATTTGGGCGAAGTTCGCGTTCGGCAACACGGGATTGAGCCCAAGCCAGAAGCGGGGCGCGCCCTGACCCACGTAACTCGTGTAGGTCTCAATGTCGGGGTCACCGACAAGGAGGCTTTCCGCCTTCTTTGCCGCAGCGTCAGTGACGCCGATTGCGCTGCCTTCCGGAAGCCGCATCTCGAAGAACAATTCGGTGCGGGTCGATGTCGGAAAGAACTGCTGTTGCACGAGCCCGAAGGCCGCGATCGCTGCAACAAACATGAGGACGGTTGCGGCGACGACCGTTTTACGCCAGCGCAGACAGAACTCAATCGCACGCCGGAATGTTCGGTAGATGCGCGTGTCGTAGATCGAATCGGGATCATGGCTCCCGGCAGCGTGCTTTGCGAAGTCCGGCAGGAGCTTTAGCCCGAGGTAAGGTGTGAACAACACCGCCACGAACCATGAGGCGATCAATGCAAGGCCGACAACCCAGAAAATGCCGCCGGCATATTCACCGGTGCTTGAATTGGCAAAGCCAACCGGCAGAAAGCCTGCGGCGGTCACGAGCGTGCCGGTCAGCATCGGAAAGGCGGTCGATGTCCAGGCAAAGGTTGCCGCTTGCGCCCGGCTGAACCCTTGTTCCATCTTCACCACCATCATTTCGATGGCGATGATGGCGTCGTCAACTAGCAATCCAAGCGCGATGATCAATGCGCCGAGCGTGATACGATGCAGGTCCAGGCCGCCCGCATACATGACGATAAATACGATAGCCAGCACCAGCGGCACTGACAACGCGACAACGATCCCGGTCCGCCAACCGAGGGTGAGAAAGCTGACCAGCAACACGATACCGAGTGCTTCGACGAATGTTTTGAGAAATTCGGCGACGGACTCATCGACAATGTGGGGCTGGTCGGCCACCTGAGTGATTTCGACGCCGATGGGAAGTTCGGCGGTGATGGCTTTCATCGCCTGTTTGAGGTCTTCCCCCAGCGTAAGAATATTGCCGCCTTCCTGCATCGAGACACCAAGCCCAAGGGCTGGCTGTCCGCCTTCGCGGACGAGGAATGCGGGTGGGTCCTCGTAACCGCGTTTGACGGCCGCGATGTCGCCCAATCGAAAGACCTGGCCACCTGCCTCAACAGGCACTGCGGCGATCGCATCGGTGCCGGAAAAAGCCCCTGTCACGCGCAGGTGAATACGGTCGGCGGAGGTATCCACCGATCCGCCGGCCGCGACGGCGTTTTGCCGCGCCACGCTGTCAAAGATCTGTTGCGGAGTGATGCCGAGCGTTGCGAGTTTCGCGTGGCTGATTTCGATAAAGATCTTTTCCGGTTGAGCGCCGATCAGGTCAACCTTATTCACCGCGGGCACACGCAGCAAGCGCTGGCGGATGTCTTCGCCAAGCGTCTTGAGTTCGGCGAGACTCATTCCGTCGGCTTTCATCATGTACAGAGCCGAATAGACGTCGCCGAACTCGTCATCGAAATTCGGGCCGATAATGCCGGTCGGCAATTCGCCCCGCATGTCGGCGACTTTCTTGCGTGTCAGATACCAGAGATACGGGACCTTCCGTGGCGGCGTTGTGTCCGACAGATTGACCTGGATGAAGGCGACGCCGGGTTGTGAATAGCTGGTGACGCGGTCGAGATGGGGCAGCTCCTGCAATTTCTTCTCGATCTTGTCGACAACCTGCTTCTGCAGCTCGGTTGCAGTGGCTCCGGGCCAGGCGACCTGAATGTTCATGACCTTGATCGTGAACGATGGGTCTTCAGCGCGGCCAAGCTTGAAATACGAGAACAGACCGGCCCCGCCGATCAGCAGAATCATGAATAGCACCAACGCCTGATGCGTGATGGCCCATTCGGATAAATTGAAGCGTTTCATAATGTCGCCCGCTCGGTGATCGTTATCGTTGGGCTTCGACGGTACGAACTTTAAGGCCCGTCTCGAGCTTCTGCACACCAAGCGTGACGACCTTATCACCGTCCTTGATGCCAGAGGTCACGAGTGCCTCATTGGCGTTGAACGCGGAAACCGTCACCGGCTGAAGCGTCAGCGCGCCGGCATCGTTCACGACATAGACAGAGGGGCCATTGCCACGATTGAGAACGGCGGAAAGCGGCAACTTCGCCACTTGCGTGTCTGCCGATCGAGCAAGCGCCACTGTTGCAGTCATCCCCAACGCGACGCTGTCGTCAGCGTTAAGGATGGTGAAACGCGCTGCATAAGTGCGGGTTGTGGGATCGGCCTGAGGCGAGAGTTCACGCAGTCTTGCATCAAGACTCCGGTTATTGTCTGACCATAACCGGACTGTTGCCTTGGCCTGACGCACGTCACCAAGCCAGGTTTCCGGCAGCGCAACGACTGCTTCCTTTTCACCACGATGTGCCAGCGTCGCTACGGCCTGCCCAGTAGCAACCACCTGTCCGGGCTCGGCGCGGGTTGCCGTGATCACACCGTCGGCGTCGGCTTTAAGGTCGGCATAGGCGAGCTGATTGCGGGCGAGATCGAGAGAGCGGCGGGCCCGTGAGAGACGGCCTTCGGCCTCATCGTTGGCCGCCTTTTTGCGATCGTATTCGGCGATGGCGGCAAAGCCGCGCGCTTTGAGCGTCGTGTATCGTTCAAGATCCGCCGCGGCTTGTGCCAGATTCGACGTCGCCGCCGTAAGCTCGGCCTCGGCGCTCTCGACCTGAAGACGCAAGTCCTGCGGGTCCAGTTGAGCAATAATGTCACCCTTGCGGACGCGGTCGCCGATATTGACTGGCCGCGAAATGATCTTGCCGCTGACGCGGAAGCCAAGATCGGTCTCGTAGCGCGCGTGCACAACACCGACAAACTCGCGGGCAGCGGCGCTATTTTCAAAAGCGACACGCTGGATTTGAACCGGACGTTCCGTCTTGGAGGCCGGTGCGGTCTCTGCTTGGCAGCCGGCCAGGAGAAGGGCCGCAGCGAGCCCCGCCAACGACCACGATTTCTGACGGGTGATGAATGACGAAAATAAGAAATCGTCACTAAATAGGCGCAAAGCGGCACGTGGTGACTGGACCATGGCGATTACTTTCTTGGGGTGATAGCGCGCAGCAGAAAACGTGCGACAGCCGGGGCTTCCGCTTCCAGGTCTTGGCTGTCCCGAAGGCCCTGAGCGACCATCATCGGGTGACAAAAGGGGATGAGTGCCCGTGCGATAATGAGTGACGTCTCGCGCGGGTCGACCGGTTCTAATTCTCCGGACTCGATGCCGTCGCGCAGGATCAGTTCGATGGCCGTTCGGTAAATCTCCTTGTGCGCCATGATGGCGTCCCAGTTCTCCTCGATGGCCACCAGGACGATGTCATGAACTCTTTGTTCTTCCAGGAGATTTTCCTTATGATAGGCGAGGATTTCGAGCACCAGCCGCGGCAGCTTTTCGCTTGCCGGCCCGCGCCCGCGTGCCACCGCCCACATTCTTTCTTCCACCTCGCTCAGGCAGCGTTGGCAGATCGCCTGAACGATGGCGATTTTGGAGGGGAAGAAGCGGTAGATATTGGCCGGCGACATGCCGAGTTCCGAGGCAATATCGGCGACGGCGGTCTTGGCGTAGCCAAGACGCCGGAACAGCGCAAAAGCAGTCTCTATGATCCGCGCTCGGGTATCGTCGGGTTTGGTCTTGACCTGCGTGTTCATCCGCCATGCTCAATATGAGGAGTGACGATTAACGTAATTCATCAGTTGTTGAAGGTCAAGGGCCGAGGAGGGCGTCAGCTTGGCGTCAGGAAGGCTCTGAGGAAGCTGCCCCGGAGCAAATGAAGGACAGTCGGCCCGTTCAAATAGCAGGGAGGGCCCCGCTAATGGCTGACGGTCTGGTTCGCCAACGAAATGCCGGGTGATGCCAGGTCTGGAAGCGGCCCGAGTGCAGTCTCAACTCAATTCTATTGAGTATGTCCGCCAGCCTCGAACACGCCACCGACCCATGTTGCGATCACGTCGAAGCGTGATGTCAGCGCGACAATGTCGGTGCGCGCACCGGGTTTCAGCATGCCGCGTTCATTGTCGACGCCGAGAAACCGGGCCGGCGTGAGGGAGGCAGCGCGGAGGGCGTCTTCCAGTGTGATTCCGGTCAGCTCTACGGCGTTGCGAACTGCCGATGCCATATCGAGATGTGCTCCGGCGAGTGTACCGTTCTCGGATGCGAGCCGTTGTCCATGTAACGTAATGGTGCGGCCCATGAGCTGGAAATGATCGGCCGACGCGCCGACGGTCGGCATCGCATCGGTCACGAGCGCAATTCCATCGGCGCCCTTCGCAGCGAAGGCGGCGCGGATCGCAATCGGATCGACATGGAGCCCGTCGGCAATGAGACTGGCGATCAGACGTGGATCGGCCAGTGCCATTCCGACGATGCCCGGCTCCCGCCCTTTCATGGGCGGCATGGCGTTATAGAGATGGGTAACGCCTGTCAGCCCTTCATCGATCGCGCGGGCCGTCTGTTCAGCCGTCGCCTCACTGTGGCCGACGGCAATACGCACGCCGAGATCTGCGAGCGCTTTGATGAAACCAGGCGGCACGCATTCCGGTGCAAGCGTAATCAGCGAACACCCTGCCGCTCGAAGACCGGCAAGCCATTCGAGGTCATCCATGCTCGCGTGCTGGATGTAATCAGGACGGTGGATGCCGGGGCGGCCAGGACTGATGAAAGGCCCCTCCAGATGGATTCCAAGTACGCCATCCCGACCCGCGGCCTCACGGGCGGCTGTAATCGCGGCCTGTATCCGCGGCCGCTGGTCGGTGATCATCGTTGGCAGGCAGGATGTCGTTCCGAAGCGCCGATGGGCCCGCGCAATCGCCCGCATGGCGTCCGGTGTTGGGTTATCGTTCAGGAGAACGCCGCCGCCGCCATTGACCTGAAGATCGATAAAGCCGGGAGCCAGAAACGTGTCCGGTGGCAGCCGCCGCTGCGGCCATTCGGCCGGTACGTCCGCCGTGGTTACGACCGCATGAATGCAGCCATCATTGATTAAAATTGCCGCCGGCCCATGCCAGCGTTCACCGTCAAAAATCCGGTCGGCGACGATGGCATGTGCGCATTTTTGTGAAAGCGGCTCTTTACCTTGTTCCATGCAGGTCCTGCGTTTCGACCCTATTTAGTGGCAACACTATCTAAGCCCTAGTGCACCGTTTCCGAAGTTCCTGACAAGAGCGTGTTGCAAATGGTGTGGCACGAGTGGCGAAAAGCACGAGAACCTTATGGACCGGCTGGTTATTCGCGGTGGCAACAAGCTCGAGGGCTCAGTCGAAGTCCATGGCGCAAAAAACGCTGTTCTGCCGCAGATCGCCGCGGCTCTTCTGAGTTCCGAGCCGCTGGAGCTCAGCAATGTTCCTGATCTGTCTGATGTCACCAGTATGGTGAATGTGATGCAGGAATTCGGCGTGTCAGCGAGCCATCTGCCGGGCCGCGTTCTACGATTGGACGCGGGCCAGGCGCGGAGCGCAGACGCACCTTATGAGATTGTTCGCCGCATGCGCGCCAGCATGTTGGTGCTGGGGCCGCTGGTGGCGAGGTTCGGCGCTGCACGGGTTTCACTGCCTGGCGGCTGCGCCATCGGGGCACGTCCGGTCGATCTGCATCTGAAAGCGCTGGCAGCCCTCGGCGCCGATGTCGATGTGGAGGGCGGCTATATCATCGCGAAGACGCCAGGACATCGTCTGCAAGGCGCGCGCATCGTGCTGTCCTCGCCATCGGTGGGCGCCACCGAGACAGCGCTCATGGCCGCGACACTCGCGCGCGGCGAGACCGAAATCATCAACGCGGCCCGCGATCCCGAGGTCTGCGATCTTGCGCTTTGTCTCACCGCCATGGGCGCAAGGATCGAGGGCGCCGGCACACACCGCGTCGTCGTTAGCGGCGTCGATAATCTGCATCGCGCGCGGCACGAACTGATCGCGGATCGCATCGAGGCTGGAACCTACGCAATTGCCGCAGCGATCACCGGCGGACATCTCGAGCTGCTCAACGCCCATCTTGAGCATATGGCAACGGTTGGTGCGGCGCTGGAACAGGCTGGCGTGCAGATCTGGCCGACCGATCGCGGGTTGATGATTTCGCGCGATGAACCGCTGCGCGCCGTGGATATCGTGACCGAGCCCTATCCCGGTTTTCCAACCGATCTGCAGGCGCAGTTCATGGCGTTGATGGCGGTAACACCCGGCGCATCGATGCTGCGGGAAACCGTATTTGAAGGCCGCTTCATGCATGTGCCGGAACTGGCACGGCTTGGCGCGAATATTTCCCTTCAGGGAACGACAGCATTTGTCAGAGGCGTCGAGCAGCTTCGCGGCGCCGAAGTCATGGCGACTGACCTGCGCGCATCGGTCGGTCTTGTTCTGGCCGGGCTCGTCGCCGAGGGCGAGACTGTCATCCATCGCATCTATCATCTTGATCGGGGATATGAGGCGCTGGACAGGAAGCTCATTCAGTGCGGCGCGGATATTCGGAGAGTCGCGGCATGAAGCAGCGGCGTCCACAATGCGGTGCCCCGCTGTTCATCGGTGTCGATGGCGGCGGCACGGGTTGTCGTGCCCGCATTGAGGATGGCCAGGGCCGCGTGCTCGGGACAGGTATTGCCGGGCCAGCCGCCGTGCGGCTCGGTATCGAGAAATCCATGGCGGCTCTAAAAACGGCGTGTTTCGCAGCCGCCGCCGAGGCAGGCTTGCCGCCCGAAGCGCTGGCCAGCATGGATGCAGGCATAGGACTTGCCGGAATCGGTCGCAAAGGCGCGCTCGAACAGCTCATGGCACAGCCGCATCCCTTCCGCTCCGTCATTTACGTGAACGATGCCAATATCGCCTGCATCGGCGCACATGGCGGACGTGATGGCGGAATCGTCATTGTCGGCACCGGCAGTGTCGGCCTTGCCGTCGTCGGCGGACGTGAGATCCGCTTTGGTGGATATGGTTTTCCGATTTCCGACGAAGGTAGCGGCGCAGACCTTGGCCTGCAGGCGATCCGTATGGCTCTTCGTGCGTATGATGGCAGAGCCGTTGCCACCGGCTTCACCCGCGAGGTCATGATGCGCTTCCACAACGATCCATTCGAGGCCGTTGCCTGGATGGATCGCGCGACGGCAACCGACTACGCGAGGCTGGCGCCGCTGGTGATGCGTCATGCCGATGCCGGCGACCCGATCAGCCGTCGCATTGTCCGGGATGCCGCTGAACAAATCGACGAGTTGATCCGCCAGTTGGTAGGATCCGGCGCGCCGCGTGTTGCGTTGCTGGGGGGGCTGGCGTCGCCGATGGAGCCGTGGCTGGCGCCCGACGTGCAGCGTCGCCTTTCTCCGATCGAAGGCGATGCGGTTGCCGGCGCACTATATCTGGCCCGAAGAGCCGCACTGGCGAGGGCCTCGTAAGGACAATGAGCAACATGCTGGCGAAACCTTCAATGCTCACCGAGCAGATCAGCCCGCGTTATGTCGATCTCGATTCCTGGTCCACCGGCGAGATGATCGAAGCGATGTATGAAGGTCAGCTTGCGGCGGCGGCAGCCGTGCGGGGCGCGCTCCCCGCCATCGCGGCAGCGGTCGATGATGCGGTCCCGGCCCTGCTGCGCGGTGGCCGCCTTGTCTATATCGGTGCGGGCACTTCGGGACGCATTGGTGTCCAGGATGGTACGGAATTGCCGCCGACCTATGACTGGTCGCCAGACCGTCTCGTGTTTCTCATGGCCGGTGGGCTGAACGCTTTGGTGCAGGCGGCCGAGGACGCGGAAGATAAAGAGGGCGTCGGCGCGCAGTCGGTTGCCGAAGCGAAGGTCGGTTCCGATGATGTCGTGATCGCCGTCGCCGCCAGTGGAACGACGCCTTTCACCATTGGCGCGCTGCGCGCTGCGCGAGCAGCAGGTGCGGTGACCATCGCGGTTGCCAACAATCCCGGCGCGCCATTATTCGATGTGGCACGCCATCCCGTTCTGGTCGACACCGGCAAGGAAGTCATCGCCGGTTCGACGCGCATGCAGGCCGGCACGGCGCAAAAAATCGTCCTGAACCTCTTCTCGACCAGCGTCATGGTAAAGCTCGGCCGTGTCTATCGCGGAATGATGGTCAACATGCGCGCCCGCAATGCGAAGCTTCGGAAACGCGCGGAGAGGATGGTCAGCTACATTGTCGGCTGCAGCGCAGAGGAGGCCGCGCGTTTCGTCGAACATGCGGATGGCGAAGTCAAAACCGCCGTTTTGCTCGGCTTCGGAGTGGAAAAGGATAAAGCGATATCCACCCTGCAGCGGCATGACGGAAATCTGCGGTCGGCGATCGGCGAGCTTGTTCATGACCGTACATAAAAATCCGCCCATGACTGCAATGGCCCGCGAGATCGCGGAGATTCCGGCGGCAACAAAATCGTTGTTGGCGCAATTTGGCGAGATTGCCGCCATCGCCGAAAGCATTCGCAAATCGAAACGGCATTTCATTGTCATTTGCGGGCGGGGCAGCTCCGGTCACGTCGGCGTTTATCTGCGTTATCTTTTCGAAACGCGGCTCGGCCTTCTTGTGTCTGCGGCTGCGCCGTCCGTCGTGACGGCCTATCGCCGGCCATCCGATATGCGGCATGTCATTTTCATCGTGATATCGCAATCCGGACGCAGCCCCGATCTGGTGACGGCGACGAGGCTGGCGCGCGAGTACGGCGCCCTGACGATCGCGCTCGTCAATGAGGTGGACTCTCCCGTTGCCGCTGAAGCCGAGCTGGTTCTCCCGGTGAGGGCGGGCCGGGAACATGCCGTTGCCGCAACCAAAACCGTTGCATTGTCGATGGTTGCGGGCGCGCAACTCATTGCCGCGCTGACGGACGATCAGGATTTGACGCAGGCGCTCGATCGCCTTCCGCAACGACTGACGGCGGCTCTTGCCTGTGACTGGTCGGCGTGGGGCAAGCGTTTGCATACGGCACCCGCCGCATTCGTCATCGGGCGAGGATATGGTTTCGGGCCGGCGCGCGAGATTGCGCTCAAGCTGACAGAGACCATGCAGATTCCAGCGCTCGGCTATAGCGCCGCCGAGTTGCGGCATGGTCCACGCGCGGCTGTCACCCCGGCCACGCCAGTCCTGGTGTTGCGTCAGAACGATGAGGCGGCTGCGACAGTCGATGACCTGGTCTATGATTTGGTCGAGCAGAACGAGACAGTCTTCGCGGCGGGCGGCCCGGCCGGAACGTTACCCTGGATTGGCGACGATCATCCGATCTGCGATCCCATTGCCATGCTGCTGCCGGCCTATATCGCGATCGAGCGCGCGACGCGCCAGCGCGGCTTGGATCCCGATAAGCCGCGGCATTTGAGTAAAGTCACGCATACCTTATGACGCCCGAATGGGGCTTTGCGCCGATATCGCGGGCGATTTGATGCGCCTCACCGGTTCGGCATACCTGTGAATAACCACCGCTAGCCGAAGCGCGCGATTAAAATTATGGTCGCCGCCTTTTCTTCGATTCGGGAATGGCATGACGACGAATACGGCTGACGTGCAACGCATCGCTGCAATCATTGCGGGAGAGATCGGCGCCAAGCCGGCTCAGGCCGCTGCTGCTATCGGCCTGTTGGATGAAGGGGCAACCGTGCCTTTCATTGCGCGGTACCGTAAGGAGGTCACGGGCGGCCTCGACGATACGCAACTGCGCCTGCTGGCTGAACGGTTGATCTATGTGCGTGAACTCGACGCACGCCGCGATGCGATCCTCGAATCGATCCGCAGTCAGGGCAAGCTGACGGACGAACTGACCGCCAGCCTCACCGCCGCCACAACCAAGGCGGAACTCGAAGATATTTATCTGCCCTACAAGCCGAAGCGCCGCACCCGCGCCGAGATCGCCCGCGAGCGCGGCCTTGGGCCATTGGCCGAAGCCATTCTTGCCGACCGCTCCGTGGTGCCGGCGGACATTGCAACGTCCTACATCACCGACGATGTGCCGGATGTGAAGACGGCGCTGGAAGGCGCCCGCGACATACTTTCGGAGAGCTTTGCCGAGAATGCCGATCTCGTCGGACGCCTGCGGACTTACATGAAGGAAAAGGCGTTCCTGCGATCGAAGGTCGTCGAAGGCAAGGAAGAGGCAGGCGCGAAATTCTCCGATTATTTCGACCATACCGAGCGCTGGGCCACTGCGCCCAGTCATCGCGCCTTGGCGATGTTGCGCGGACGTAACGAGGAAGTGTTGACCGTTGATATCGAAGTCGATGCTGACGACACCTCGCCCGTCAAACCGGTCGAGCAGATGATCGCCGATACTTACAATATTGGCCGTCAAGGGGCGGCCGATAGTTGGCTGATGGGTGTTGTCGGCTGGACATGGCGCGTGAAACTGGCTTTTTCGCTGTCGCTCGATCTGATGCGAGAACTGCGCGAAAATGCCGAGGACGAAGCGATCAAGGTCTTCGCGCGCAATCTGAAAGATTTGCTGCTGGCGGCGCCGGCCGGCTCGCGTGCGACGATGGGGCTTGATCCGGGCATTCGCACCGGCGTGAAGGTGGCGGTGGTCGATCAGACCGGCAAGCTTTTGAACACATCGACGGTCTATCCGTTCCAGCCACGCAACGATGCGCTCGGCGCACAGGCCGAGCTTGCCAAGCTGATTATGCTGCACAAGGTTGAGCTGATCGCGATCGGTAACGGCACCGGCAGCCGCGAGACCGAGCGTCTTGTCGCCGAGATGCTGGCGCGCATGCCGTCGCCGAAGCCGCTGAAGGTGATCGTTAGTGAAGCGGGTGCGTCTGTTTATTCAGCATCCGAAACGGCGGCTGCGGAATTTCCCAATCTCGACGTGTCGTTGCGTGGTGCTGTTTCAATTGCGCGCCGCTTGCAGGACCCGCTGGCCGAATTGGTGAAGATCGAGCCGAAGTCCATCGGTGTCGGGCAATATCAGCATGACGTCGATCAATATCGGCTCGGCCGCTCGCTGGAGGCGGTCGTTGAAGATGCGGTGAACGCGGTGGGTGTCGATCTCAACACGGCGTCCGCTGCCTTGCTTGCTCGCGTGTCAGGATTGAGTAAGTCTCTGGCAGAGGCCATCGTGGCACACCGGGACGCAACCGGGCCGTTCGGTAGCCGCAAGGATTTATTGAAGGTCACTCGTCTCGGTCAGCGTACGTTCGAACAATGCGCCGGGTTCCTGCGCATTCCGAATGGTACAGAACCGCTCGATGCTTCGGCTG
This sequence comes from Pseudorhodoplanes sinuspersici, assembly GCF_002119765.1. NCBI lineage: Bacteria > Pseudomonadati > Pseudomonadota > Alphaproteobacteria > Hyphomicrobiales > Pseudorhodoplanes > Pseudorhodoplanes sinuspersici. The sequence continues at coordinate 152,972 of NZ_CP021112.1, read as the reverse complement.
TTCACCCGGAAGCTTATGGCGTCGCCCGCAAGATCGTCGAATCCTGCGGCCGCGATTTGCGCACGTTGATGGGTGACAGTGCTGCGCTCAAGGCGCTTGATCCACGCGCTTTTGTCGATGAGCGTTTCGGCTTGCCGACGGTTCGCGACATCATCGCGGAGCTGGAAAAGCCAGGTCGCGATCCGCGGCCCGAATTCAAGACCGCGACATTTGCTGACGGCATCGACGACATCAAGGACCTGAAGCCCGGTATGATGCTGGAAGGCACGGTGACGAACGTCGCCGCCTTTGGTGCCTTTGTCGATATCGGGGTACACCAGGACGGCCTTGTCCATGTGTCGCAATTGGCCGACCGCTTCATCAAGGACGCGCATGAAGTGGTGAAGGCGGGCGACGTCGTCAAAGTGCGCGTCGTCGAAGTCGACATCAAGCGCAAGCGGATCGGGCTGTCGATGCGCAAGCATGACGATGGCTCGGCCCCACGGTCCGAACAGCGAGGCACCGCACCAAAGAGCGGCTCATTCTCGTCTCGTCCTCAGGAGAAAAGAGGGGCACCGCCCAAATCCGAGCCGCAAGGAGCTTTGGCTGCGGCTTTGGCCGCCGCGATGAACAGAAAGTAGCGATTGATAAAGAGCCTCCTTCGGGAGGCTCTTTTGCATTCCGGCATTGCTCTCTGGTTCGGGAGCGAAGCGAAATCCGGATTATCTCATGCCGCAACGGCGGCCCCGCATTTCGCTGCGCTCCATGCGGACAACACCCTCACCCCGCTCATCCCCGCCAACGGGTCTGCGCATAGCGCGGCCCGATGACAGGCTCCGGCGGGGATCCAGAGCCATAAACACCGCTCGTTCGGATGCATTCTGGATTCCCGCCTTCGCGGGAACGAGCGGGGAGACATTTTGCCAAGTCAACAAACAGCACGACAATCAAATAACCCTCTTGACATCCTCTCCGATATATGATTTTTTTCCTATATCCCGTCCCGCTGAAGGGGCGTTTCATGAGCGTCGTGAGACGCGGGGCGGGGAGCGGTGGCCGTGCGGCGGGCAGACGTAACCCGCTGTGCGGTCGGTTCAAGCCGCGTCCCGCCAGGCTAGCTGCCCGGCGTTTCGGTGGAGGAACGTCCACTGGGGACGATGGAGCAGACCGTCAAACACCGCGCGCGGAACGCCGGAGTCTTTTCGGCTTTTCCGTGGTGCTACCAATCTCATGCGCTTACTCACATCGCGCATGGGGCCGCGGGCAGGCTGAGAGCCCGGCGTTCCGCGCGCCCTTCTCTTCGAAGGGCATGAAGCGGCGGTTTTGGACGACGGCGTACCCCGCGCCGGTAAAAAACAGGGGCGGCGGAGCTTTGTCTGATGTGAGAAGTAGCCCGGATGGAGGGCAGCGAAATCCCAGGGTGCTTTATCGATCGCCCGCATGGCGCTTCGCTACGAAACGGCGCTGTCATCTCCGCGAAGGCAAGGATCGAGAACCATCAGCGCCGACCTTCATGGAAGCATTTTGGATTCTCGTTGTCATCGGGCGCGCGCAAGCGCGGCTCGTTGGCGGGAATGAGCGGGTGGAGATGGATTGCCCGTAAGCTCAAGGTGTCTCTGTAATATTGCTGTTATGTGACTTCTTAATACTTTCACAGAGTTGATTCTAAAACAGTCCCGGGAAGACATTGGCTGAAGGTCTTTGTGCCGACAGGTGAGTTTTCTCGGCGCCAAACAGCTTTTGATGACGGGCCGAAGAATGTCCGGTGTCGTGACTGTGACAGCGTGGCGGAAGTCCCGTTTCGAAGAACGAACGCTTCACTCTTCAATTGGTCTATTGGCGCGACACATGAAAGCGAACGCAAAATTCAGCAACGATACGATGGTTGGCGATTATGACCGCTGGGCGCCAGTTTACGATTTCATCTTCGGTCCGGTATTCCAGCGCGGCCGGCAGGTCGCCATCGAGGCTGCCGAGAAGATCGGTGGACGTATCCTGGAGGTCGGAGTCGGTACCGGCATCTCGCTGCAGGATTATTCCCCGCGCAACAAGATCGTCGGCGTCGATATCTCGGCCTCGATGCTCGAAAAGGCCCATGCGCGGGTGAAGGAGCTTGGTCTCACCCATGTCGAGCAGCTTGCCGTCATGGACGCCAGCAATCTCGATTTTGCGGATAATTCATTCGACGTGGTCGTGGCACAATATGTTGTCACAACGGTTCCGAAGCCTGAGGCGACGCTCGACGAATTCGCACGCGTTCTGAAGCCGGGTGGCGAGATCATCCTCTTAAGCCGGGTCAGCGACGAAACCGGTTTGCGGCGCTCAATCGAGCACCTGGTTGCGCCAGCGGCGCGCAAGCTCGGCTGGCGAACTGAATTTGGGTGGGAGCGGTATCTGGCCTGGCTTTCCCGCACCCCTGGTATTGAGCTCATAGAGCGGCGGCCGACACCGCCATTCGGCCACTTCTCGCTAATCCGGTTTGGCAAGCACGAAATCAGCGTCCATGCCAACGGCCACAATATTCTCGCAGCCGCGAATTCGTAACTTTTCACACCAAGGGGAGCCACCATGCAATTTCGAGAAGCGCTTCGCGAGCAGCGCTGGGACGATCACCGTTATTATCATCACAGCCGGATCAATCAGTCGCTCCATCTTGTCAGCGCGCTGAGCTTTCTCGGCGCGTACGTGATGCTGTTTTTCGACCCGGTGATTTCCGCATTGGTCGGCTGGCTGGTTTCGATGACGTCGCGTCAGGCCGGTCACTTCTTCTTCGAGCCGCGCGGTTACGATCATAACAATCAGGCGACGCACGAATACAAGGAAGAGATCAAGGTCGGCTACAATCTGCAGCGCAAGGTCGTGCTGATGAGTCTCTGGGCCTTGTCACCGTTGGTGCTGTTGATCGATCCAACGCTGTTCGGCATCTTCGAGCCGTATCATGGCGTATCCGATTTTATCCGGCAGACGGCCAAGATCTGGCTGGCGATCGGCCTCGGTGGCTTGCTGGCGCGCACCATCCAGTTATTCTTCATCAAGGATGTGCAGACTGGTCTTGTCTGGGCGACGAAAATCCTCACCGACCCATTCCATGACGTGAAGCTCTACTACAAGGCGCCTCTGGCGCTGCTTCGCGGTGAGCTGATCGATCCCGGTCATGGCATTCATCGGCCGGACGAAGATATCGAAGATGGCGATGTTGAACCGGTGCTGAAGACTCAGAACACCTGAAAGCGATGCTTGAGCATTTCCTTCAGCAATGAACGCCTGATCGATTTGTTGGTGGTGGTCCCGTCTGTCCACCACCAGCCGTCCTGCTTCATCTCGGTGGCCGCCGCGACAAAGCGGTTCACGACTTCGGTGAAATCCTGATCGGTGTAATTCAGGCTGAAGATGAAACGGCCGGTTCCGATCCAGCTCAGCGCCAATCCATGGGCCCGCAGATAAAACTGAAGCATCCAGTTGTAACGCGAAGGCTGGGTATAAAGAACCGTCCAGATCGACGACAGGTTTGCCACCTGCAGCGGCAGATCGGCTTGTTTCAGGCGCGTGTTGAGGATCTCTGCCCGCAGGTTCCAGAGCTGGTCAAGGCCGTCATAGATATTTGCGAGGGGCGCTTCATCAAGCCGCATCAGAAATTCGTTCATGGCTCCCATCACATAAGGGTGGGAATTGAACGTGCCGCGGGCGAAGCAGATGTCGGCAGGCCTATCATCACGGTAGCGCTTCATCAGCTCCTTGCGGCCGCAGACGACGCCGACCGGAAGGCCGCCGCCAAGCGTCTTGCCATAGGTGACCATGTCGGCTTCTACGCCAAAGTATTCCTGTGCGCCGCCGCGGGCGATGCGGAAGCCGAGAAAAACTTCATCAAAGATGAGTACGATGCCGCGCTCGGTGCAAATTTTACGGAGTTGCTTCAGCCAGTCCGCATAGGCGGACCGGTCGAAATGGGCGCGGCGGGAGCTGTCCACCAGCGACGTATCGCTCGGCGCATTGGCATTGGGATGCAGCGATTGCAGCGGGTTCACCAGCACGCAGGCAATGTCCTTGCGGGTACGGAGCACATGCAGCGTCTTTTCGGACATGTCGCTCAGGGTGTAAGTCTCGTGCGCGGGAATGGGATTGCCAATCCCCGGCTGCACGTCGCCCCACCACCCGTGATAGGCGCCGCAAAGACGCACGAGGTGCGAGCGGCGCGTGTGATAACGCGCCAGCCGCACTGCCTGCATGACGGCCTCGGTGCCGGACATGTGGAAGGAAATCTCGTCAAGGCCGGATATATCTTTCAGCCGGCGAACATTGTCGACAATCACCGGATGGAAGGCGCCGAGCACGGGGCCAAGCGATTTGACACGCTCTTCGCCCTTCGCGATGCAATCCTTGTAAAAATCGTAGCCAAAGACATTGACGCCATAGGATCCGGTGAGATCGTAGAGGCTGTTGCCATCGAGATCGGTCACGGTCACGCCGCTGGACGAGGTCAGCAGCGAACCACCCTTCAGGTTTTCGCGAACCAGACGGCTGAACTGAAACGGCACGCGATACCGCGCCGTGAACTGCATGTCGGAAATGCCGGTTGCGGCCTCGGCGGTCAGGCTGGCGGTCTTCGCAAAGCGTGTCTTGTAAAGCTCCGTAAGCCGGCCGAACGCCAGGCGGCGATGGCTCTCAATTTCCGCCGGCGCGTCGTCGGCACGGAAGAAGCGGCTATCGTCGTATTCGTAGAACGGAAGCAGTCGCGCCAGGCGGCGCGACATGCGCGCATGACCTTCGATCGACCGATGCTTGGCTCTCGAGAGATCGAGGCGGGCCTTGAATTTGATGAGCAGCACCGTCAGCGCAATGGCGCCGAGGGCGTAAAGGGCGAAAGCCGTATATGACGAATCCATGAATGAATGCGGTAACGGGGAAAGTATACAGGACGATGACAACAGACGGGCTGATGGCAAAACTGCCGTTCCGTGAGGATCTCAACTTCCTGCTGACCAACCGGATTCCACGGCGCTGGGCGACGCAATTCGTGGGTTGGTTGAGCAAGATTGAAAGCCCGATCGTTCGGGATGTCTCGATCGGCATCTGGAAGCTGTTCTCAGGCCTCGATGTCTCGGAGGCGAAGAAAACCAGCTTCGAAAGCATGCACGATTGCTTTGTGCGCGAACTCAAGGATGGTGCGCGTCCGATCGCCCCTGATCCGGCGGTCATGATTAGTCCCTGCGATGCGATCGTTGGCGCCTGTGGGCGGATTGCTGACACCGAGTTGTTTCAGGTGAAGGGATTTCCCTATCATTTGAGAGATCTCGTGCCGGATTCGGATTTTGAGGACACCTATCGCGACGGCCTGTATGTGACGCTACGTCTGACCTCCTCCATGTATCATCGATTCCATGCGCCTTACGATTGCAGCGTCAAGCATGTTACCTACATTTCCGGCGATACTTGGAACGTCAATCCGATCGCGCTGAAGCGTATCGAAAAACTCTTCTGCAAGAACGAGCGGGCTGTCATTCGAACCAGGCTGACGCCTTCTGGATATCCGGTCACGCTTGTCCCGGTCGCTGCCATTCTTGTTGCCAGCATCAGGCTGCATTGTCTCGACGTAGTTCTGGGGATAAAGCATCGCGGCGCAAACGAATTTGTCTGCGACGCGAATTTCACCAAGGGGCAGGAGATGGGCTGGTTCGAGCACGGCTCGACCATCATCGTCTTTGCGCCGGAGGGTTTCGAGCTTTGCGACGATGTGGGCGAGGGGGCGATAATCCGCATGGGACGCCCGCTGATGCGTATTCCTCATTGAGGAGAAGTTTTCCATCAACCAGGAGAGGGGAAATAGATCGGAATAGGATTTCCTAAATATTGATCCGCGGTCCTACATGCGCCTTCTGTTTAAGGTCCGACTAACGATCATGCTGCAGGATTCTCTTCAATCTCCAATCTGTGATGCCATGTGTGGCTAGGGAGAGGTCTCTGCTGGAACACTCTGGCCGTGTTCGCGTTGACCGGCATGGGCCAGATCATTGCACTCGCGGATTTTCGGAAGGAAAAGCTTAAAGCCAAGCTTTTCAAATTCGCTGACAATCAAAAGCCTGCGATTGTGGAAACAAAAACGACGACAATCTCTGCAATGAGAATTTTTTGCCGCGACCTTTTCGTCGTTCTGATCGACAAGTTCGGCTATCAGAATTCGATAAATTACAGCGAAATTACCGATGTTAGCCCGATGTTGCCGGTGGCGGACATTGTTAGACAAGCCGGATGGCAGGTCACCGAAGAACTGCCGGAAGACACATCTCACGTTGTCATATCGTTTCGCCAGCCCTTGGCACGCACCTGAGATTAGCCGCGCTTGAACCTGGCGCGCAGTTCATCCTTCGCAGATTCCAGCTTCTTGCGGCGAGACGCGGACAGGTTCTTGCCGGCGCGGTTAATATAGAATGTCAGCATCGACATCGCCGAGCGGAACGGACTCGATTTGCGTCGGCGGCTGTGTGTGGCGGAGCGCTTTAGCGACTGCGCAATTTTCTTCGGTGAACCCTTGAAGGTATCGTCCTTCAAATCCAGCGCGTCGCTGCGTTCGGTGACGTCGGCTGACCACTTTTTCTTCCTGTGTGCATGGCGGCTAGGCATTACGTTGCTCCCGGATTGGAACCTTCATCGCTCTCCAAGAATTGACTGCCGGTGCCAGTGGAGGTTGCGCTTTTCTGGCCGACGAAACCAAGGCTGAGGATTTCATCGTCAGCCTCGTTGTCGTCGAAGGAGACAGTTCGCGCGCGGGCCAAGCGCTTCATCCGCCGGTATCGTGGCCTTGAGTGTCTTGAAAACCTTGTCATGGTGGGAGAACGTGCGCGCACTCCGCGGCGTTCCTGGCCGAGCCGGAGATTTTGAGATGGCAAAGAAGCGCAAAGCGAAACGCAGATATTCCCCCAGTGCCAGTGAAGACGTCGAGAAAGAAATGAGAGCCTACAAGCGAGGCACGGCGCGCAGCGGGCCGGGCGGTCGCGGTGGCAAAGTGAAGAGTCGAAAGCAGGCCATTGCCATCGGCCTTTCGAGGGCGCGGGCCGAGGGTAAGAAAGTCCCCAAAAAGAGATCAGCCAAAAAGCGATCGGCCAAGAAGCGGAAATAACCCCCTCTGCAGGCACGCGTCGGGTGAAGCGATTTTCGCAAAATGTGAGATTTTTGTGAATTCACTTTGACGTCGCCCCGGCGCTGTGGTTGCGTGGTTCGAAGGGACAGGGCAGGAACCCTCAAATGCCGGCCTGTCCCGGGGAGCGAGCGGGAAGCGCCGGGGATTTATGAAAAGCGCCGGGAAGGTGCTGAGCGTGTTGTCTCTTTATACGGCTGGCCGCAATGTGTGGTCGCCGGAACGTGCTGCGCGCCAGCTCAGTGTTTCGCTTGCCACCAGCTACCGCTACTTTAATACCCTTGTGGCTTGCGGCATGCTGGAGCGATTGCAACGTAATCGCTATGTGCTGGGGCCAGCCATTGTCGAACTCGACAAGCAGGTCCGTGCGGCTGACCCGGTGCTTGCGATCGCCCGTCCCATCATGGTCAGGCTGCTTAAGCGCGTTCGCCAACCCGCGACAGTTCTTCTGTGCCGTTATTTCCGCGAACAGGTGATGTGCATTCACGAAGAGAGCAACCGGCCCGACGAGCCGGTCAGTTCCTATGAACGCGGGGCCCGCCGGCCATTGTTTCGAGGTTCGACCTCCAAGGTCATCCTCGCTCATCTGCCACCGCGGGCTTTGTCCGATCTGTGGCAAAGTCATCGCCGCGAGATCGTCGCTGCCGGTCTTGGCAGCAGCTACGATGAATTCAAATCGGCATTGCAGGAGATCCGCAAGGACGGTGTCCGTGTCAGCGCCGGTGAAGTTGACCCCGGCCGGATCGGAATCTCAGCGCCGCTGTTCGACGCGCATGGCCGCATCATCGGCAGCCTCAGCATCGTGCTGATGTCGCCACGTACGAATGATGCCGCGGTTGCACGGCTGCGCACGTCGGTAATCAATGCGGCGCGCGAAATCGAACGAATGCGCGATGCCAAGGGTGGCCGCATCGCGTCGCGCAAGAATAAGGTTTCCGCAAAGGCTCCGGCGAAGATCCCAGCATGACGACAGAAACGCGCGTGGCTCTCAAGCCGCATTATCCGGTGGCGATTGTCGGCGCCGGCCCCACCGGACTGACGCTGGCCAATCTGCTTGGTGTCTATGGCGTCCAATGTGTGATCATCGAACGCAAGACTGCAACGGTGCACGAGCCGCGCGCGGTCTCGATCGACGATGAATCGCTCCGTACCATGCAGGCGGCTGGAATTGTTGAGGAGGTGTTCGCTCAGACCGTCTCGGGTTACGGATCGGATTACTATTCGGCGGCGGGCCAATGTTTCGCGCGGGTGCAGCCGACTGGCCAGCCCTATGGCTATCCGCGCCGCAATGCGTTTCGTCAGCCGATTCTCGAACGGCAATTGCGTGAGGCGCTGGCGCGCTTTCCAAAGGTTGCGACCGCCTTCGGACATGAATTGCTGTCGTTCGAACAGGATGCCGAACACGTAACTCTGCGTGTGCGGCAACCCGATGGCAGCGAGGCGGAAGTTGCCTGCGATTATCTCATCGGCTGCGACGGTGCGAGCAGCGCTACGCGCCGCGCTATCGGCACGACGCTCGGTGGGTCGAGTTTCGGTGAGCGCTGGCTGATCGTCGATCTTGAAAACTCACCGACGCCATCGCGCCATACCAAGGTGTTCTGCAGTCCCGAGCGGCCCTGTATCGCTTTGCCCGGACCAAACCAGACCCGCCGCTACGAATTCTACCTGCATCCGCATGAGCGCGACGAGGATCTGCTTAATCCGGAGATGGTGCAGCACCTACTGAAGACGCATGATGCCGATCCGGGCAGCCGGATCGTGCGGCAGGTCATCTACACCTTTCATGCCCGCATCGCCGAGCGATGGTCGTTAGGGCGTATCTTCCTTGCCGGTGATGCCGCGCACCTGACCCCGCCCTTCGCAGGGCAGGGGATGAATAGCGGCCTGCGCGATGCCTATAACCTTGCCTGGAAACTGGCGGCTGTGGTGCGTAGAGAACTCGGACCAAACCTGCTGGACACCTATGAAGTCGAGCGGCGCGACCATGTCTGGGCGATGATCGATATGGCCTTGCGCATGGGCCGTGTCATGGCGCCGCGCAGCCGTGCCGAGGCGTTCGCGGTGCAAAGTGCATTTCGTCTGCTGGGGCTCTATCCTCCTGCGCGCGACTATATCGCGCAGATGAAATTCAAGCCGTCACCGCGCTTCGTCGAGGGCTTCCTAGTGCCGGACGGCCGGAATGCGAAAAAAACCCTGGTCGGCCGGCTTTTCCCTCAACCGCGGGTCTTGCTGGCAGATGGACAGAGCGTGCTGCTTGACAATGTTCTAGGCGAGGGCTTTTCGATTGTGATGCGCTCAGGTGAGGTCGGTATCATGCCTGTAACCGACCCCGTTCTTTCATCAATCAAACCGAAGATAGTCATAATTATCGGTGATGGATCGCTGCCCGCTTCATCCGCCAGTGGAATCGCGGTCCATGCAAAGGACGTTCAGGACTGGTCGGCAATACCTCCCGATCATGTCTTCCTGTTGCGTCCGGATCGCTATGTGATGGCGTGTATCCCTGTCGATGAGTGGCATAGCGGGTCTTCGAGAATTGCATCCCTGGTAAACGCGACATTCCGGCACTGACAACACGTCGCAGTCCCTTCGGGGAATAAATCCAAATGAATGTATCGACATTGCGGCAGGGTTCTCCGCAAGTCGCGTTTGGCAAAAAGAAACTCTCCAAAGCGCTCGCTTTTTAGGATTTTCGACTCTCCTTTCCATTTGTGGCCTCACGCCTCAATCTGTTCGTTCGACTTTTGTCTGATGAACAATTTGCGGCTGCAAACGGCGTGCACCTATTCGATAGACGTCGATCACCGATGCATCACGGCGCGTTGATTGGAAGTCTGGCGATGACCACTTAGCTCGCTGGGAGCCGAGAGGCACGAACGCTCACGGTGAGGTTCGCCTCTTAGGGTTTCAAAGGAGTCTACAATGTCTGTTATCAAGACCGCTCTTGTTGCCGCTTCGTTTGTTGTCGTCGCTGCTGCCGCCAATGCGCAGAGCCGCGAGGACCTCAACAGCCGCATTCATGGCGAGCCTGCCGTTTCGCAGTCTCAGTCGTACAATGTAGCGCCGCGCGCTGCGTATACGCAGAATGCACGGGGTGCCTACGCACGGGCCTACACGAACTATGTTCGTCCGCAGCTGCAGCAGTACGAAGCCAACCCGCTGTTTGACGACTTCCACGGCAACTAATCACTCTACGATCAGCCTGCGGATGATCCGGCTCGCGTGAGCGATTCGGGATCCGTTGATGAAGCCGGCGGGACACAGTCCCGCCGGCTCAGCTGTTTCAAAGGGGGGAAGCCTGTGAGCTGTAATCACGGTCCCTTGATCTGTAGCTCTGTAACGGCGTCCGCCTTCGTCGCGAATGACAGGGCATGAACGCTCAATGGTGAGCTTCACATCAACCGTTCCTGAGGGAGTTTGCTATGTCCATCGTCAAGACCGCTCTCGTTGCTGCTTCGCTCGTTTTTGCCATCACCGCCGCCAATGCGCAGGGTCGCGAAGACCTGAATAGCGGCTTCCACGGCAACACGACATTCACCACCAACACGACAGCTTCGCAGAACGCACGTGGAGCGTTCGCGCAGGCCGGCACGGTATATCGCCTGTCGAGGATGAATCCCTTGAACGACATGTTCCATGGGCTGGCAGTCCGCTAATCATTCCGACGTCGGTCGCAATATGATGCGATCGGCAGATCATCTGACGAAACCGGTGGGGCCCATGGTCCCGCCGGTTTGGCTGTTGAGAGGTTGCTTGAAATCCACAGCCGCTTCATCCGCGATCACGCTCCGTTGATCGCTCCAGTGTAACGCCGCTCACATTGTTCGCGAACAAGAAGCGTTACGACACGCTCGACCACGCAACCGTGGTTCAACACCAAACAGAGGGAGACGACCATGTCGATTATCAGAACTGTTATCATCGCCGCATCGTTTGTTGCCGTCGCTGCCACCGCCAATGCGCAAGGCCGCGAAGAACTCAACAGCGGTATCCATGGCAACTCGCCGGTCGTGTATGGCTCTGCGATTTCCGCCGAAGCTCGTGGCGCGTTCGCGCGTGCCGGTGGCGCGGCGGGCACGCGGATGCATGATGCCAATCCGCTGGTTGACAATTTCCACGGCAACTAAACGTTGAAGATTGTCAGCGGACTTTGGCTTCGATCTACACGAATCCATAGCCGGGTCTGAAGCCGGCGGGACATTGTCCCGCCGGCTCGAACTTTTCCAACGCTGTTCTTCTGAAGGGCTGTTTGTCATCAGACGAATGACGGGAAAAACAACATCACGCGATTGGTGCTGATAGCCTCGCCAATAATCCAGGCAAAGGCAAGCAGTGCCAGGAAGCCGAGAAACAGGAGGGCGAATAACACCATCGCGATTCGTTTGGCGATAACCGAAATGTTGGTGAAGCCGATCGCGCCAGCGACAATCGACAGGATCAAGAACAGAATGGCCCACTTCAACATGATTGCTCTCCAGCCCCGGAAGCAATGTGTTGAACGCTGCGGCTGCCATAGGGTTCCGCTTCTGTCGTTACGCTTCGATCCCGCAATATTTCGACAGCCGCACGGCAAGATCGAGCAAGGCTTCATCGCCACCGGCCCAGCCGATGAAGGACAGACCGGCCGGGCAGCCGCCGATCGTTCCGATCGGGATCGATATCTGCGGCAGTCCGGACAATCCGGAGATGCAGGTCATGCGCATGACACGCACGCGGAAGGATTCGTGGACCTCCAGTGGCGCAGCAACCAGCGGCGCGACGGAGGGACAGGTCGGCATCACCAGCAGCGTGCCGGGCGTTGCGATGGCGCGGATGCGATCGCGGGCACGCTCTTGCGTGACACGAGCTTTCGCAGCCGCTTCTTCGGTTATTGTAGCGGCGGCCGCGAAACGGTCGGCGACGCCGGGGCCGAAATTCGGCTTGGTGCGGCTGACGAAATCGCCATAGGCATTCCAGACCTCGCGCGCCTGAATGATGCGGAAGGCTTCGCGCCACATCTCAAGGCCATCCGGCGCGATGCGCTGATGCGAGGCTTTCGGCAATTCGTCCGACATGGCGGCCAGCGCGGCATTCATCAACGCTGCGATATCGGCATCGACTTCGGCGAAAGCGTCATCGAGTACGATCAATTTTGAGACCGGCGCAGCCGTTGACGTGCCGCCAAGCAGCACCTCGCCAACGCGCCTGAAAACGCCCGGCGCGTTGGAGAACCAGCCGGCGACATCGAACGATCCGGCCATGTGCATCGCGCCGGTGAGATCGACACGGCCATGCGTCGTGCGGATGCCGTACAGTCCGCAGAACGATGCCGGCACGCGGACCGATCCGCCGGTATCGCTGCCGATGGCGAAATCGCAGGCATCGGACGCGGCGGCCGAGGCCGAGCCGCTCGACGAGCCACCAGGCAGCCGTCCCGGCGCGCGTGGATTGACCGGCGTGCCGTAATGCGCATTGACGCCGGCGAGGCTGTAGAAGAATTCGTCGCAGATGGTCTTGCCGGTGATGGTGGCGCCGGCATCCAGCAGCTTCTGTACGACGCTGGCGTTCTTCGTTGCCGGTTGTTGCGCGGCCAGCCAGTCGGGATTGCCGCCACCGCTGCGTTCGCCGACGATGTCATACATGTCCTTGATCACGACCGAGAGGCCGGCGAGGGGACCTGTGCTCGCACCCTTGATCGGCGCTTTCAGATCGTGAGGGACAAAGGCGGAGCGAATGCGGGGGGACATCAAGATGCTTTCTGTTGCTTGAGATACCAGTCGAGGATTTGTTCGCCGGTCCATGAGACCACGCCGTCGCGGCCAAGGAGCTCGGCAAAGGTGCGCTCTACATGCGCAAGGCGATGCGGCACGCCGGACAGATAGGGATGGCAGGCGATCGCCATGATCTTCGGCCGCTCTGCCGCCTCTTCATACAGGCAATTAAACTGATCCATCGCGCGGTCATAGAACATGCCGGATGGGTGATATTGCGAGGTGAACATCACGATATCGTGGATCTCGAAATTGTAGGGCAGGGCGACAACCGGCTTATGCGTTGTCTTCAGCGTCACCGGCTCGTCGTCAAGAACCCAGTCGCCAATATACTCGATACCAGCCTCGCTGAGATAATCCAGCGTGTCGAAAGTCTGCGTCAGGCCCGGTCCGAACCAGCCGCGCGGCCGACGGCCCCAGAATTTCTCAATCGTATCCATCGACTTGTTGATGCTGGCGCGCTGATCGTCGAGCTTGTGCATCGGAATCTGCTCGTAGCCATGCGCGTTCAATTCCCACCCCGCATCGACGCAGGCCTGCACCACCTGCGGATAGCTTTCGCAGACCCTCGCATTGAGCGTCACCGTCGGCGTTGCGCCGACGCGCTCCAGCATTTTCTTCATGCGCCAGAAGCCGACGCGCATGCCGTATTCGTGCCAGCTCCAGTTCGGATGGTCGGGCAAGAGCGGTTGCAATTGCGGCGGTACGATCACCATGCGCGCCATCGCCCGCGAGATGTCCCAGTCCTCCAGCGCCAGCACCGGCCAGATCACCATCCGCACGCCGTCCGGAAATTTCAGCGTCGGCCGGCCTTCGATCGGTGAAAAGGTAACGCGCTCGCGCGGCTGCATGTTGGTCACTCCCTGACGATTGTTATGGTCATGGCCGGTTTTGCGGCCGGCCATCTGTTTTTCGTGAAAGGCTTTTTTGTCGGGTGATGCACCTGCGGGTCAAGCCTGCGCGTGAGCATGCAGATCAGGATTGCGGCCGGGGGGACATGCAGACAAAGCTCCGCCGGCCCTATTGTTTAGCCGGCGCGGGCGCGCCCGTCGTCCAATCGCCGCAACTTGCCCTTGAAATCCAAGGGCGCGCGGAACGCCGGGCTCTCAGCCTGCCCGCGGCCCCATGCGCGATGTGAGTAAAGCGCATGAGATTGGTAGCACCACGAACCGCCGAAAGAATCCGGCGCTCCGCGCGCGGTGTTTGAGGCTTGCTCTGCGACAACCCCGGAGGACAGACACCGTGGACCGGACGACACCGGGCGGCTCTTCTTGTTATCCTCCGCTGGTGACCCACGGCCGGTGAGCCGGATCATCGCAGCTTGGGCCTCCGCTGAAGAACGCTACGTCCAGCGCTCCTCAACGGCCACCGCATCCCGCCCCACGTCTCACGACGCTGATCAGACGCCCCTTGGATGGGACGGGATATAGGAAAAAAATCATATACTGGGGTGGATGTCAAGTGGGATTTTGGCGGCGGTTGTTTTGCCGGCTCTTTCAACATCCGCTCATCCCCGCGCAGGCGGGGATCCAGAATACTTCGGCGAAATCGGTGTTTGTGGCTCTGGGTCCCCGCCTTCGCGGGGACGAGCGGGGTGAGGGTGTTGTCTGGATGGAGCGCAGCGAAATGCGGGGCCGAAGTTGCGGCATGAGATCATCCCGGATTTCGCTTCGCTCCATCCGGCTACGCTTGCTGGCCCGTCGTCGCGGTTTGCGACTAGCTGATCACCCGGATCGGCTTGCCATCGAGAAATGCACGGATCGCATCGACTGTGCCGCCATAGAACAGCTTGTAACCATCCTGCGTCACGTAGCCGAGATGCGGCGTCAGGATGACGTTCGGCAGCTTGCGAAGAATATGATCGCGCGGCAATGGCTCGGTGTCGAACACATCAAGACCGGCGCCGGCAATCGTGCGATCCTGCAACGCCGTAATCAGCGCCGCTTCATCGATGATCGGCCCGCGCGATGTATTGATGATGTAGGCCGAAGGCTTCATCATCGAAAGATCGGTCGCACTGACGAGGCCGCGCGAGCGATCCGACAACACCATGTGAATGGTGATGAAGTCTGATTGCTGGAACAGGTCAGCCTTCGTCGCATACTCGACGCCAAGCTCCTTGCATCGTTCGGGAGTCAAGTTCTGGCTCCAGGCCAGCACCCGCATGCCGAAAGCCTGCGCCACTTTGGCGACGCGTCCGCCGAGATTGCCAAGACCGAGAATACCGATCGTGTGCTGGAACAGGTCGCGGCCGACCGTCGATTGCCAGGCTTCCCCCGCTTTCATGCGGGCATTCTCGACGCTGATGTTGCGTGCGAGATCGATCATCAGACCGATCGCAAGTTCGGCTGTCGGATGCTTGGCACCGTCGGTGCCACAGACGACGACGCCGTGATCCTTCGCGGCAGAGATATCGATCGCTGCATTCCGGCCGCCGGTGGTGACGAGAAGTTTCAGATCGGGAAGTTTTTCGAACAGGGCACGCGGGAAGGGGGTGCGCTCACGCATAAGGCAGACGATCTGGAACCCTTGCAGAGCCTTTGCGACCGCATCGGTATTGCCCAGCATTTCATTGAAGACCGTGACCTCGGCGTCTCCGGTCACCCTGGACCAGTCCGCCATTGTCAAAGCCACATTCTGATAATCATCGAGGACAGCGCAGCGCATCGGCATGAGGATAACCTTTGAAATGCCTCGATCACGATGACTTTGGATCGATTCGATCCAAAGTCATAAACGTGATCGATTCCAATACATTAGAGCATGATGTCGTCCGAAAACCGCTTCGCACTTTTCGGCATCATGCTCTGGAAGCAGTCGCGAAAGCCGGCAAGCAATATCAATCCTGCGGTTCGGCGCAACCGCCGAAACCTGCTCACCTTCTGTTGAACCTCCTTTCCCGGGTCAGCGACCACCTTGGATCGGTGAGTACGCACTGGTACAATTCACATGCGCCCGGGCGGGTTATGCGGAGGCTGGCACCATGAAGCGTCTGGCGGCTCTTTTATGCGGTTTCTGGGCCGTCCTTGCGGCGGCGGCGGCGCCGTCGGAAGCGCAGGCCGAAAAGCGCGTCGCGCTGGTGATCGGCAATTCCGCTTATCAAAATGCCTCCAGACTCACCAATCCAGGCAACGATGCCAGTGCCATGGCCGACTTGTTTCGCCGCGCCGGCTTCGACGTGGTCGAGGCCAGACAGGATCTCGGCAATCTGGAATTCAAGCGCGTGGCCCGCGAATTTACCGTGGCGGCCCGCGATGCCGATGTGGCGGTGATGTATTTCGCCGGTCATGGCATCGAGGTGAACGGCACCAATTATCTGATCCCGATCGACGCGCGGCTGGCGACCGATTTCGATGTGGAAGACGAAGCGCTGTCGCTCGATCGTCTTGTGCGGGCGCTGGAGCCGGCACGGCGGCTGCGGCTGATTATTCTCGATGCCTGCCGCGACAACCCGTTCATCCAGACGATGCAGCGCAGCGTCGCATCGCGCGCGGTTTCAAGTGGATTGGCGAAGGTCGAGCCAGCCACCAGCGATACGCTCGTTGCTTTCGCGGCCAAGGCCGGTTCGACGGCGGATGACGGACGTGGACCCAACTCGCCATTCACGACGGCGCTTCTCAATCATCTGACGGTGCCGGGCCGTGACGTTCGTATCGCACTCGGTTATGTGCGCGACGAAGTGATCAAAACGACCGGCAACAAGCAGGAGCCGTTCGTCTATGGCTCGCTCGGCGGCGCGACCGTTGCGCTGGTGCCGGAGCCGAAGCGCGAGATTGCCGCGCAGCCATCATTGCCGGCGCCGCAACCCAATATCGCCGCGCCATCTGGCAGTGATCCGCGCCGTGATTACGAATTCGCCGAGCGGGTCGGCACCAAGGAGGCTTGGGATTCGTTTCTGTCGGTACACAAATCGGGCTTCTACGCCGATCTGGCGAGAGCGCAGCGCGACAAGCTGGCGGCTCGCTCCCAGTCGCAGACATTCGACAGCAAGATTCCGGCAGTGCCGCCGGTGCCGAATGTTGCGGTGATCCCTCCATCGGTCGCACCAGCCTCGCCATCACCGGAACAGAAGGTTGCGGTCTTGCCGCCGTCGGACGCGGCCAAGCCAACGGTTGAAGCCAGGCCGGATATTCGTGTGCTGACGCGCGATCTGCAGACCGAATTGAAACGGGTTGGCTGCGATCCCGGCGCTCTTGATGGCAATTGGTCGCCGAAGTCCGTGCAAGCGCTCAATCAGTTCAATCGCCGTGCCGGCATGAAGCTCGATGTCAAGGTCGCGACCCTTGGTGCGCTCGACGCTGTGAAGGGACAGAAGGGCCGCATCTGCCCGCTGATCTGCGGCCGCGGCGAGCGGGTGGAGGGCGATCAATGCGTCGCGATCCCGGCCGAGCCGAAACCAGTGAAGCGTGAAGCCGCACGGCCGCCGGAGCCGAGCCCCCGCGAGCGGCTTCGCGAGCGCGTGCGTGAGCGGGCGCAGGAGCGCATCCGCGAACAGCGTCAGCTCAGCACACGTCCCGAACCGCGTCGCACGTGTTCCGAAGGCTCACCGCTTACGGTGGGCGGCAGGGCGTGCTGCGAGGTCACGCCTGAACGCGGGGCGGCGCGCATTTTCTGCCCGTGATCAGAGCTTTTTGTTGACGCGTTTTCTTCACGCGAACCGGTATGTAACTTCGCTCGAAAACGCTTTATCCAAACCGCCCGCGATCGTGCGGGCGGTTGAAGTCCAGCGCCGGGCCAAGGGGGATAATGCCGGTCGGATTAATGCCTTTGTGGCTGCCGTAGTAATGCTGCTTGTACTGATCGATGTTGACCGTCTCGGCAATGCCCGGCCATTGATAAAGCTCGCGCATGTAGTTCGACAAGTTCGGATAGTCGTCGATCCGGCGCAGATTGCATTTGAAATGACCGACATAGACCGCGTCGAAGCGGATCAATGTCGGAAATAGCCGCCAGTCGGCTTCGGTGATCGTGCTGCCGGCGAGATAGCGCTGCGCGCCGAGCCGCCCGTCCAGCATATCCAGGGTTTCGAACAACTGCGCGAAGGCTTCGTCGTAGGCCTCCTGCGTCGTCGCGAACCCGCAGCGATAGACGCCGTTGTTCACCGTTTCGTACACACGCTTGTTGATCGCATCGATCTCGGCGCGCAGAGCCTCCGGATAGTAATCTGTCGTGTCACCCGTCAGCGCATTGAAGGCGCTGTTGAACATGCGGATGATCTCCGACGATTCATTGTTGACGATCGTGTGGCGCTCTTTGTCCCACAGCACCGGTACGGTGACGCGGCCGGAATATTTCGGATTGGTCTTGAGATAGATGTCGCCGAGCGTCTCCGCGCCGTGCAGGTGGTCGCCGGTCGAGCCTTCGTCTTTATTAAAGGTCCAGCCCCTGTCCAGCATCATCGGCGACACGATCGAGACCGAAATGAGATCTTCCAGTTTCTTCAGCTTACGGAAGATCAGCGTGCGATGCGCCCAGGGGCAGGCGAGCGCGACATAGAGATGGTAGCGGCCGGCCTCTGCCGTAAAGCCGCCTTCGCCGGTCGGGCCTGCGGCGCCGTCGGCGGTGATCCAGTTGTGGAAGCGCGTGGCTTCGCGCTGGAAGCGGCCCTTGGTCGCGCCGGTGTTGTGCCACTGATCGTGCCAGATGCCGTCAAGAAAGAAACCCATCGCGCGCTCCCTGTTTGTGAAGCCTGATATGGCGGGATCGGGAGGAGGCGCCAAGGGCGGAATTTGGCGCTGTCCATGCAAATCAATGCAGGGGCCAATGGATTTCGGCCCCGGCAGGTGCTAAGCGGCGAGCCGTCCCGCCATGATCGATGCCGAATGACCGATCTCTCCATCACCATCCTGCCGGAAACCGAAGACGACGCGCTGGCGATCGAACGTCTGCACGAGCGCACCTTCGGCCCGGGACGATTCGCGCGCACGGCCTTCCGCATCCGCGAGGGTGTCGGCCATGACCGCGATCTGTCCTTCACCGCGCGGATCGGTACATTGCTGGTCGGGTCGGTGCGGCTGTCGCCGGTGCGGATTGGAGGCACCAAGGCGCTGCTGCTTGGCCCGCTGACGCTGGAGCCGCCTTTCCGTGATCGCGGCATCGGCCTTGCGCTCTTGCAGCGGGCATTGGCCAACGCCAAGGAGCGCGGCCACACCCTGATCATCCTGGTTGGAGATGAGCCCTATTACGCTCGTGTCGGCTTCAAGCGCGTCCCGCGCGGCCGGGTGCAAATGCCGGGACCTGTTGACCCGGCGCGCCTGCTGGTGGTCGAACTGACAGAGGGCGCTTTCGAGGGCGTGAAAGGCGCGGTCCTGCCGGACTGGCCGGAGGTTTGATCCCTTCCCCCAACGGGGAGGGACAGAAGAGTTACCGCCCCTCGCATGCCATCGAAGGCCGATTTATCGGCCTTCGCGTGCCCATGTGGCGGCCAGCGAGCCGATCAGCAGCAACAGGCCGAGGATGCCGGCAAAGATCGGCAGCACGCCGATGCCGCGCAGCACGGAGGCGTCGCGCAGCTTCAGACCCATCCAGTCGTCGCCGCGGAAGGTTTCGCTCGATCGCACGCCGACGATGCGCGGGACGGTGAGCGAGCCATTGTCGTCCAGCCGCCGTGCATCGCCGCCCGTCGCATGGCTGAGCGGGCGCAGCACGTCGGTGGTCGATGTGACTTCCGCGAATTCGCGCGGATTGGCCGGGCCGACATTCACCAGCGTGGTCAGCTTGCCGTCGGTCGCGCGCCACAGGCCAAGCTCGTTGGCTGGCGTCTCGCCACGCCACAGGCCGGGCTCGGCCTGCTGTAACGTCACGGTGCGCGTTTCGCCGGATGGCGTGGTCACCGTCACCGGTTCGACCGTCTCCGCCATCGTCTGACGCTCGATCGCGAGAGCGCGGCCGCGCGCAACGACGCGCAAAGCTTCTTCCTCAAGATCGGGCTGCTTCATCAGCCAGTGCGACAGACGGCGCAGCAGATCGAGATGCGGGCCGCCGCCTTCAAAGCCGCGCGCCCAGAGCCAGATGTGATCGGAGAGCAGCAGCGCCACGCGGCCTTCGCCTTCGCGCGACAGCACCAGCAGCGGCTTGCCGTCCGGGCCTTCCATCACCGCATTGCCCTGGCTGCTGCGGGTGTCGACCAGGCGGAACCAGCGGCTCCAATGCGGCGGTTCTTCGCCGGCGCCGTCCAGCGCACGGGTGACCGGATGGCGCTTGCCGATGTCGCTCAGGCGGGCATGGAACGGCCGCTCGATCATCGTGCCGCTCGGCTCGGCCGGCAGCACGGCATCAAGCGGCGTGCGCCAGAGAGAGGTCTGGCTCGCATAATCGGGACCCGCTGCAATCAGCACCGCGCCGCCGTCACGGACATAGCGGGCGATGTTGTCGAAATAGACGACAGGCAGCACGCCCTGGCGCGCGTAGCGATCGAAGATGATCAGATTGAACTCGCCGATCTTCTGCTGGAACAATTCGCGGGTCGGGAAGGCGATCAGCGATAGTTCGTTGATCGGCGTGCCGTCCTGCTTTTCCGGTGGCCGCAGGATGGTGAAATGCACAAGATCGACCGAGGCGTCGGATTTGAGCAGGTTGCGCCAGGTGCGCTCACCGGCATGCGGTTCGCCGGAGACCAGCAGCACGCGCAGCTTGTCGCGCACGCCATCGATCGACACGACCGCGCGGTTGTTGACCGGCGTCAACTCGTTTTCCAACGGCGAGGCTTCGATCTCGACGATATTCGGCCCGGCATGCGGGATCGGGATCTGCACGCGCACCGGCGCATTGGTATTGACGTTGCGCGTTTCGATCTGTTCGCCGTCGCGTCGCACGGTGATGCGAGCTGAGGAGGGACCGACGCCCTGATCCTCGACGCGGAAGGCGATGGTCTGGGACTGGCCGACAATGCCGAAGCGCGGCGCGGTGGTCAGCACGACTCGTCGATCGCGTTCGTTGGCGACGCCGGTGACCAGTGCATGCAATGGCGCCGCGAAACCCAGCGCAGCGGCATCGGTTGGCACATCATGCACGCGGCCGTCAGTGATCATGAACGCGCCGGCAATGCGATCCGGGGGCACATCGGCCAGCGCGGCGCCGAGCGCATTGAACAATCGCGTGCCATCGGTTTCGCCATCGGCCACACCGGCTTCGACCACGCGCACATCGAGATTGGGGATGCGCGCCAGCCGCTCGTTCAGCGCGGTGCGCGCTTCCTCGGTCTGTTTCGCGCGCTCGCCGAAGCTCTGGCTCGGGCTCTTGTCGATCACGACAGCGACGACGGAGGGAATGGGATCGCGATCTTCGCGCGTAAAGGACGGGTTCGCCAAAGCGAGGATCAGCAGCGCGAAGGCGGTGGCGCGCATCAGTGCGCCGCGGCTGCGGATGAAGAGCAGCATCGCCGATATGATCAGCGCAACGATGCCGGCGGCCCATAATACATAGGCCGGGACCAATGGCGCGAAGGCGATGCCGAAGTTCATAAGGCGTTGTGTCCGTTCATTGCCCCAGCCGCTCCAGCAGCGCCGGGATGTGAACCTGGTCGGCCTTGTAGTTGCCGGTCAGCGTGTACATCACGATGTTGACGCCGGCGCGGTAGGCCATCTCACGCTGCCGGGGCTCATTCGCCACCATCGGCAGCATCTGCTGACCGTCAGGCCGCATCGCCCATGCACCGGCGAGATCGTTCGAGGTGATCAGGATCGAAGACACGCCGTCGCCCGCGCGAGCAGGGCGGCTCGTTTCGCTTTCGCTGTCAGGATCGTCCTGCGCCGGCAAGGCTTCCACCCAGAGCTGACCGCCATTGAAGCGGCCGGGAAAATCGCGCAGCAGGAAGAACGTCTTGGTGAGCACATGATCCTTCGACACCGGCTCGAGTTCGGGAATGTCGAGCGCAGAGAGAATCTGCCGCAGCGCCATCATGCCGGGGCTGCGCGATTCGCCGCCGGGGCCGGGCGGCGCCATGATTGCGTCGCGTGTGTCGAACAGCACCGTGCCGCCTTGCTTCATGTAAGCGTCAATGCGCGCCAGCGCTTCGGGCGAAGGCTTGGGCGCATTCGCCACGATCGGCCAATAGATCAGCGGAAAGAAATTGAGTTCATCGCGGCTGATGTCGAGACCGACGGCTTCGCCGGCTTCCAGCGCGGTGCGCTGCGCCAGGAACAGCGTCAATCCATTGAGGCCGGCCTTGCTGACGGCGTCGGTTTCCGTATCGCCCGTGACGACATAAGCGAGCTTCGTTTCCAGCGCCGACTTCATGGCGAATTCGTCGGCAGCGGACAGGCCGGGCTTTGCCGGTGCTGCGGCCTGCCGTTGTTGCGGCGGCAGCGTCTGCGCTTGCGCCGGAGAATGGAAAGACATGTTCGACAACGCGAGCGCGATCGCAATGCCAGTGGCGGCCGCGCGCCGGCGTTGCCGCGTCAAACGGCTGATGCCGCCTGCAAGCCAGAACACCACCAGCGCATCAATCAGCAGCAGCGCGAGGCCGGCGAGGAAAATTGGCCCGCGCAGATCAACCGGTTCGCTCAGGCGATAGACATCGCGGCGTGCATTCAGCGGCGAAACATCAAGAGCTTCCGGCGTGTCGGCCGCGGTCAGTGTGTTCACGGCCAGCAATCCTTCCGGTGGTCCGTAAAAGCCCGGCGGAAACTCGCCCGTCGCGCGGCTTGCATAGTTCGCGGGGACTGGCTTGGCGCTGCCGGGTGCCGCAGTGAAGGCGCCGAAGCCGTCCAACGTGCGCGCCGGCGCCAGCGTCTCGCGGTCGCGTTCGGTATTGGCCTGTTCAGCCGTCACGTTTGAGCCTGCGAGCGCTACGAGCCGCTTCAGCATGTCGACGAACGCCCCTGACAGCGGCAGATCGGACCAGCGCGTATCGGCGGTGACATGGAACAGGACGACCATGCCCTTGCCCCGGCGTGCGCCGGTCACGAGCGGCGTGCCGTCATTGAGGGTCGCCCAGCTTCGCTCAGCAAGCCCCGCATCGGGCTCCGCAAGAACTTGCCGGCTGACCGTAACGTCACCCGGCACCGCCATGCCACCGAACGGGCCGTCATGCGCGAAGGCCGACAAAGGCTGCGGCTTCTCCCACGACAACGAACCGCCGAGCGTACGCCCGCCACGACGCAGGCGCACCGGGACGAGATCGTCGTCCGACGCAGCCAGTCTTGGTCCGGCAAAACGCACCAGCACGCCGCCGTCCTCAACCCACTTTGTCAGCCTCTCGCGCGCGGTGCCGACGACATTACCGACATCGGCGAGGATCAGCATGGGAATATTCTGATCGAGAAAGCGGGACACGGCGTCGGACGGTGACACGCGATCGCCCATCCGCACATCGGCGAAGGGCGACAAGGCGCGCTGCAGATAGAAGGTGGAGGCGAGCAACGGCTGCGCGGTGTCCGCGGTGGCGCCGGTGATGACGCCGACGCTGCGCCGCCGCCAGCGCTTGTCGAGCAATTGCACAGCGCCTGCGGAGCGCTCACCGGCGATTTCAAGACGCGCGATGTCGTTGCGGATTTCAACCGGCAGATCGAACGTGGCCGCCGCCTCGCGTTCGCCGGCTTTGATGTCGAAGCGGGCTTCGCCGAGCGGCAGGCTCTTCAGGTCGAGCGCACGCACGATACCGCCTTGCGCAGCGCCAGCGGTGGCGCGCTGTATTTTGACCGTCAAAGCCCCGGCGGCATTGTTGGCGGCATTGAGCGCGAGGGTCTGGGGTACGCCGCCTTCGACCACGGTCATGGTGCGCGAGCCGATCAGGCCCGACAGACCGGAGATGAACTCGTCCGCGCGTCCGAGATGCGTGCCATCCGACAGCCAGACCAGTTCTGCGTCCGGCGTTGCGTTGAGGAAGCGCGACAACGCCGGGAGCGCTTCGGTGCGTTCGACCGCATGCGGCTTCGGCGTCAATTGACGCAGTTGCACGCGTGCAGCAGCAGCGGTCTGTAATGTGATGCCGCGGCCGGCCTCCGACATGGCGATGATCGCAACGGAGCGTCCGTCGGCTTCGGCGCGGGACAGGATGTCTTCGCCGGTGCGGATGCGTGCGTCCCAGGTCGATGCCGCCGCCCAGCCGTCATCGATCAGCAAGGCGACCGGTGTCGAACCGCCCGATGTTGCAACGGATGGATTCCACAACGGGCCGGCCGCGGCGAAGATCAGCAACGCGGCCAGCGACAGGCGGAGCAGCGTCAGCCACCATGGCGTCCGCGCCGGCGTTTCTTCCTTTGGTGCGATATCGAACAACAATCGCGCGGGCGGAAACGCGAGACGTTGCGGACGCGGCGGAATGAGCCGCAGCAGCCACCACAGCACCGGCAGGCTGAGCAGGCCGAGCAGCACCAGCGGCTGCGCAAAACCAAGCGGCAATCCGCCGATCATGGGCGAACCTCCACTTCAGGATTTCTGGCTTGAGCGCCCGCGGCGACATCGACCTGACCCATGCGTGCATGCAGCGCGAGAACGATCTCGCTCGCGGGACGATCGGTGCGATGAATGATGAAGCTGGCGCCCAGCCGGCCGGTGTCTTCGCGCATGGCGGCGCGATGGTCTGCGAGCTTGCGGACGTAATCGTCACGCCAGGTCTCGGCGCGGCCGGCAATCACGCTGCCGAACCCTTCGGGTTCGAGGAACTCGATGCGGCCGGAATACGGGAATGTCTCCTCGGCCGGATCGACGATCTGAATGACATGCAGGCCGGCCCGCGCGCCGGACAATTGCGCAAGCGTCTGCCTGAATTCGGGAATGGGACTCCAGAAGTCCGACAGCATGACGACTTCCGACAATGGCGCCGGCGCGAAGGACGGCGGCAAGCTGTCGCGTTCGGTAAGGTCGTGAAGCATCGCCTGCGCCATCTTGTCGATGACATTGCGACTGGCGGTCGGGCGCATCAGGCCGGGAATGCCGACACGTTCGCCGCCCTGGACCAGAATTTCCGCCAGCGCAAAGGCGACCACGAGCGTGCGGTCGAGTTTGCTCTCGCTCGCCAGCGGCGAGGTGAACATCATCGAGGCCGACCGGTCCGGCCAGATCCACACGGTATGCGCCGCTTCCCATTCCCGCTCGCGCACATACAGATGATCATCACGCGCCGAACGGCGCCAGTCGACGCGGCGCGCCGGCTCGCCGGATGTGAATCTCCGATATTGCCAGAAATTCTCGCCCGATCCGGCGCGGCGCCGGCCGTGCAATCCGTGAATCACGGTCGCAGCGATACGGCGCGCTTCCAGGATCAGCCGCGGCAGGCTTGAGGCAAGTGTACGAGACTTGCCGCTGGCAAGACGGACCGCATCATTTTCCAGTTTACGAGCGTCTGGCTCGACCGCCATCGATCACCCTAACCGCGATTTCAACCGGCCGATCACGGCCTCGACCGTTTCGCCCTCGGCACGTGCAGCGAAAGTCAGCGCCATACGGTGTTTCAGCACCGGCTCTGCGAGCGCCACGACGTCATCGATGGATGGCGCGAGACGGCCGTCGAGCAATGCGCGTGCACGCACCGCCAACATCAGCGCCTGGCTGGCTCTAGGCCCTGGTCCCCAGGCGATGGATTTCGTCGCATCATCGGCGTCAGCACCGGGACGGGCCGAACGGACCAGAGCAAGGATGGCTTCGACGACGGATTCGCCGACCGGCAGACGCCGCACCAGGCGTTGCGCCGCAATCAGTTCGTCGGCGGTCATCGCCGCTCTCGGCTTGGCTTCTTCGGCGCCGGTGGTGTCGAACAGCATCCGGCGTTCGGCATCGCGGTCGGGATAATCGACGTCGATCTGCATCAGGAAGCGGTCGAGCTGGGCTTCCGGCAGCGGATAGGTGCCTTCCTGCTCGAGCGGGTTCTGGGTTGCGAGGACGTGGAACGGCTTGGGCACATCGTGGCGTGCGCCGGCAACGGTGACATGCAGTTCCTGCATCGCCTGCAGCAGCGCCGATTGGGTGCGCGGCGAGGCGCGGTTGATTTCGTCGGCCATCAGCAACTGGGCGAAGACCGGTCCCGGAATGAACCGGAAACTGCGCTTGCCGCCCGGATTTTCCTCAAGCACCTCCGAACCCAGAATGTCCGACGGCATCAAATCGGGCGTGAACTGGATGCGGCGGGCATCGAGGCCGAGGACCACGCCCATGGTTTCGACAAGTTTCGTCTTGGCGAGACCGGGCACACCGACGAGCAGCGCGTGTCCGCCCGAGAGGATGGTAATCAGCGCCTGTTCGACGACCTTGTCCTGACCAAAGATGACGGTGCCGACGGCGTCCTTGGCGGCCCGCGCATGGGCGGCCGTGGTTTCGGCGGCGCGGACGATCATGTCTTCGAGCTTATCGAGGCTTTCACCGGATACCGGCATCCGTTTGCTCCTTCTGTCGTCCCGCCGTTAGATCACGAGGGTTTTGGGTAGAATCCATCCAAGATCATAAACGTGATCAATTCCAATACATTAGAGCATCATGTTGTCCGAAAACCGCTTCGTACTTTTCGGCATCATGCTCTAGGCCATATATCTACGGGAAACGATGCAACAAGCGCGCCAGTGAAGACTGGGAAGGCTCGAAATGGCACGCCGAATCTCCCCATCAGATCCCGATTTCCAGCAGCTTACGCTAATTTTCGCTGGTGACCGGTCATCTGGCGGTGATCATCTGCACGCAGGGGAAAACTCCGTTTCCAGGGGGTGACGACAGGGTCAAGGCAAACCATGGCGAAGCAAAGGCAGAAGGATACCGGCGGGCTGGATGGGGTTGCCGCAGCGATCCGCGAGACTGGTGAAAAAGGCCCGCCCCCGGTGCATTTATGGAACCCGCCTTATTGCGGGGACCTCGATATCCGGATCGCGTCGGACGGCACCTGGTTCTACCTCGGAACGCCGATCGGCCGTGCGCCACTGGTCAAGCTGTTTGCGTCGGTGCTCAAACGTGAACATGACAAATACTTTCTTGTGACGCCGGTCGAAAAAATCGGGATCATTGTCGAGGACGCTCCCTTTCTCGCGGTCGAGATGCGGCAGGACAGCACGTCCGCGGGCTCGCGCTTGCTTTTCCGGACCAATGTTGATGATTGGGTCATCTGTGATGCCGATCATGGCTTGCGCTTCGAGCCGGAAATCTCGTCCGGTGGGCTGAAACCCTATCTCCATGTCAGGCGCGATCTGTGGGCGAAAGTGACGCGCGCGCTGTTTTACGATCTGGTGGCGCTGGGCGAGGAACGCGATGTCAATGGGGAGCCCATGTTCGGCGTTGAATCAGGCGGCGAGTTCTTTCCGATGGCCAAGGCTGACGCATTGAAGGAATTGACCTGATGACGCCGGCGTCCGCCCCATCCCGGGATATCCCGCACAGCGATTTCTTCGACCGCGCCCGACGTGTGCTGACGTTGAAAGAGCCTGTTGGTTTGTCCGACCCCGATGCTGTGCCATCGCGCGGCGATCACGATCTCGATCCGGTATCGAAAGCGATGGCCGCGGTGCGTCCGATCAAGCCGGCTGCCGTGTTGATTCCGATTGTCGATCGCAATGAGCCGATGGTGCTCTTGACCCAGCGCACCGCGCATCTGCCGCAACATGCCGGCCAGATCTCGTTTCCGGGAGGAAAGATCGATCCGACCGACGCGACGCCGCTGGCTGCCGCCCTGCGCGAGGCCGATGAGGAAATCGGATTGGCTGCCGATGTGATCGATCCGATCGGCTATCTCGATGTGTATATGACGACGCTCGGCTATCGCATCGTGCCGGTGGTGGCGCGTGTGCGCCCGGAGTTTTCGCTGACCCTCAATCCCGGCGAGGTCGACGATGCATTCGAGGTGCCGCTGTCCTTCATGATGGAAGCGGCCAATCATCAGACCCATAGTCGCGAGTGGCAGGGCCTGATGCGCACCTATTATGCGATCCCCTTCGGCGAACGTTATATCTGGGGCGTGACGGCGGGTATTTTCAGGAATTTATACGAGAGGATCTACGGCGCATGATCCGGCCGATCCTGACGGAATTGCTGCTGTTCGTTGCGCCGTTTGCCATCTATGCGCTGTTTCTGATGGCCACGCGCAATGGTGTTATTGACGCATCGGCCTGGAATCTGCGCGTCCTCGGCATCCTGACGATCATTGCGCTGCTGCTTCTGTTTGGCAGTTTCTTTTTGCTTGCGCACTGGACTGGGCATCCGGCCGGTTCGAAATACGTGCCCCCGCATATGGAAGACGGAAGGCTCGTTCCCGGGCAATTCAAATGACCGAGCAGCGTCTGGCCGATGCTGCGTGGCTGACTGACGGGCCGCTCGCGCGCGTGTTCGACATTCTTGATCGCGATGGCGAGGAAGCGCGGGCTGTCGGTGGGGCTGTGCGCAATGCCTTGCTGGGTTTGCCGGTCGGCGAAATCGATGTCGCGACCACGGCCTTGCCTGATGAGGTGATGCGCCGTGCCAAACAGGCCGGTATCCGCACGGTGCCGACCGGCATCGATCACGGCACGGTGACGTTGCTGGTCGACGGGCAGCCGTTTGAAGTGACCACGCTGCGTGAAGATGTGGAGACCTATGGCCGCAAGGCCAGGGTTGCTTTCGGCCGCGACTGGAAACGCGATGCCGAGCGGCGCGACTTCACCATGAATGCATTATCGGCGTCGCGCGACGGCATTGTGCATGACTACGTTGGCGGATTGGCCGATCTGAAGGCGCGGCATGTTCGCTTCATCGGCAATGCGGTGACCCGGATCGAAGAGGATTATCTGCGGATCCTGCGGTTCTTCCGTTTCCGCGCTGCTTATGGCGAAGGCGAACCCGACAAAGCGGCGCTGGCTGCATGTATCGCCGGACGCGAGGGGATGGAGACGCTATCGCGCGAGCGGGTACGCGCCGAATTGCTCAAGCTGCTGGTCGCAAACCGCGCCGTTCCGGCGGTCGCCGAGATGGCAGAGATAGGATTGCTGGTGCGCATCCTGGGTGGCGTCCCCTTGCCGGGATCGCTGGACAAGATGGTCCGGATCGAGAGCGCTTTGGAGCTCACGCCGGATGCGGTGCGGCGGTTAGGCGCCTTGGCGCTGTTCGTGTCGGAAGACGCCGAACGGTTATTCCAGCGGCTGCGGATGTCGAACGGTGAAGCTCAGCGGTTGCTGTCGATGGCGGATGGCTGGTGGCGCATCAGCGGCGCAATGAAGCCCGCCGCGGCACGAGCGCTGCTCTATCGATTGGGGCCTGCGAAGTTCCTCGACCGGGTGCTGCTAGCCTGGAGCCGGTCGCAGGACGCAACCGACGATACGCGCTGGCGCGATCTTTTCGCCTTGCCCGGGCACTGGCCGGTGCCGTCGCTGCCAATCTCCGCGAGTGACCTGATCGCCCGCGGGATCGCAAAGGGCCCAGGCCTCGGCGCGGCGCTGCGCGCCGCGGAAGCCGCCTGGATCGCGGCCGATTTCCCGCAGGATCAGGTCACGATTGCGGCCATGGTCGACGAGGCATTGAAAGCGGATCCCGAACCCAACAAAGACTAAAATAAAAAAGCCCCGGCCAAGGCCGGGGCTTTCAAGATCGGGACGATCCGTCCGATTAGTACTTCGCGATGACCGGGCCTTTGCCGTAGCCGAAGCGATAGTTCAGACCGACCTTCACGGTGTGTGCGCTCAGGTCGGCGTCGAATCCGCCGGCGGCTGGGCCACCGAAGTAGTTTTCGCTGCCGAAGTCGAGATAGAGGTACTCGACCTTGGCCGTCCAGTTGTCGACGAGAGCCCATTCCAGGCCGCCGCCAACGGCGAAACCGATGTGCGTGTTGGCTGAGGTGGCGCCAGCAGCAAAGCCGGGGCCCGCAACGCTCGCACCGATTTCATTATGACCCCAGGCGAGACCGCCGGTTGCGTACCACAGGACGCGGTCAACCGCGTAACCGACACGCAGACGAGCGGTGCCGAAATAGTCCATCTCGCTGAACGCGTTGGCAACGACACCACCGCCGAGATTGGCGGACACGTCGTCCTTGATGTTCGCCCAGGCCGAGTCGACTTCGACGCCGAACACCCATGGCGAACCAGCGCCCTGCCAGTTCCAGCCGATCTGGCCGCCGCCAAACCAACCGTCCTGCTTGGCGTTGCCGCTGAAGACGTTGGAGCCGAGTTCACCCCAGCCATAGCCGCCGTGGATACCGGCGTAGAAGCCGGACCAGTTGTAAGCCATCACGACTGGCGGCGCAGCCTTGTAGACCGGGCGGCCCAGGTCAGCCGCCGAAGCGACTTGAGCGGTGCCCAGCACGAGGCCAGCAGCCACGATGGTCGAAA
This sequence comes from Pseudorhodoplanes sinuspersici, assembly GCF_002119765.1. Classification (NCBI taxonomy): domain Bacteria; kingdom Pseudomonadati; phylum Pseudomonadota; class Alphaproteobacteria; order Hyphomicrobiales; genus Pseudorhodoplanes; species Pseudorhodoplanes sinuspersici. Next base: position 122,895 of record NZ_CP021112.1, on the reverse strand, counting down.
GATAACGCATAGAAAGTCCCCCGCATTGTTTTGGGTGTGTGACAAGACGTCTGACTTGTTCGTCCCAGTGTTCGTGTACGGACCAATTGCGGCAGAACTTACTAAAAAAGTGCCACAATTCGCTCTTGGCGCCACATCGCTAGGCAGTGTGGCGTCGTCGCAACAAATTCGTGGCTAACTACTGCTTAATTGCATAGCGGAACGGTTAGCGAATGATAAATCTGCATTGCTCGGCCTCTTTGAACGAGACCGCTGTGGATTTTGTCACGATCAGGCGAATGGTTTGCGAGCGATTCTGCCGCGATCCCGGCGTTCCGAATTCGGTGAAGATGCTGAGCCGCACAACCGCAGCAGAGTCCGAACATGAAACGGCCGTCGCTCCGGCGCAGCCAACGATCGGAACGACGGCCGTTTTATCAATCAGGCAATCTTGCGAATTTCGTTCTCGTCTGCTTCGGCCTTTTCATCCTCAGCGTCATCCTCATGTTCGGCCTCGTCTTCATCGTCGTCCTCGGGCTCGTACATGTCGGCCGTTTGCAGAACGAGCGCAGGAAGGGTTTCGCGGAACAATTCGCCTTCCTCGCCAATCCAGATGCACTCAATGCCTTCATCGGTCACCTTCGCGACCGTCATCGGCTGACCGCCGGACTTCAACGCAACGACATCGCCTGGCTGAAACGTCATGACCTTCTCCTCTGGTGAAGCAGCGAGAAGGCTAGCGAGGCGTCATGACAGCAACATCACGGCGGATTGTTTTTGGTATTGATCAGTCGTCGTCGCCGAATGTTCCGGACAATTTCAGTCCGTCGATCCATGTCGCGCCGTTGCGTTTGATCACCGTCCGCGGTGTGACGGCGCTTTCGCGCATGAAGGCCTGCGCCAGGCGTTCCGAATGCGTGACCACCCAAATCTGGGTGCGTTGACCGGCGCGCAGGATCAGGCGTGCAAGCGGCTCCAGCAGATCCGGATGAAGGCTTGTTTCCGGCTCGTTCAATGCAATGAAGGATGGAAGACGATAGCCCAGCAACGCGCCGGCAATGGCGAGGTAGCGCAATGTGCCGTCGGACAATTCCTCGGCTTCGAAAACCCGTTTCGGATAGTCCGGCATGATCAGCCCGAACGATGCCGTGCGGCCCGGGGAGGGAACGACGAGACGCGCGCCCGGAAAAGCATCATCGATGACCTGGTCGAGATCGGCTGTGTCCTCGCGGATATGAACGAGTGTTGCAAAAACAGCGGCGAGGTCAGACCCGTCGGATGCCAATGTCGGCGTGGTGACGGCAAGACATGGCGTCCGCAACGGTGAAAGACGATCACTGCGGAAATCGTGATAGAATCTCCAGGCGAGCATCGTCCGGCGAACGGCTGCGATATCGGCGTGATCGGTCGTGTCCGGCGAGATGCCGAGAGCCGTTTCGGTTGGAAAGAGATCGGTCCCGAGCGGATGCTTGCGCCCGTTGTCATCGAATGCGACGGCGCGCGGGCCTTTGCGTTCCAAGACGGGGGCTGGCTTTCGACCACCGCAATAGACAAGCCGCTCTTCCTTGATCTGCGGCTCAAGCGGAAACGCGGCGGCGGTCGGCTGGCGCACGCCGATTTCGGCTTCATAGGAGAATGTGACGCCGGCCTCGACGCCATATTCGAATGTCGGTTGCGGTTCGGAGTCACGGCTGCCGCCGAGTCCGACCGAGAGTTTGATGCGGGCCGGGAGACTGGCGTTGCGCCTGCCGGCCCAGAGCGCCGATTCCATCCCGCCTTCGGCGGCGAGGTCGCGGGCAAGGGTGCCGGCCGCGGCCGCCTGCAGCAATTGCAAGGAGCGATAGAGGTTCGTCTTGCCGACGCCGTTGGCGCCGACGAACACAGTGACAGGATCGACCGGAAACCGGATGCCCTGAATCGAACGATACCCCGCGATATAGACCTCGCGGACCTGCATCACGGCCATTTCACCATCGGCGGCATCGATGACAGGATGGAGTCGACATTGCCGCCGGTCCGAAGTCCGAAAATCGTGCCGCGATCATAGAGCAGATTGAATTCGACGTAGCGGCCGCGGCGCACGAGCTGCTCCTCGCGCTCGGCTTCGCCGTATGGCGTCTTGAAATTGCGGCGCACGAGCTGCGGATAGATGTCGCGGAAGGCGCGGCCGACATCCTGGGTGAAGGCGAAATCGGCCGCCCAGTCGCCGCTATCGTGCCAGTCATAGAAGATGCCGCCGATGCCGCGCGGTTCGTTGCGATGCTTGAGCCAGAAATACTCGTCGCACCATGTCTTGTATTTCTCATAGGGCGCGATCGCGGCGTGATCGTCGCAGGCCTTTTTCATCGCGGCATGAAAGGCGAGACTGTCCCGATCGTCCTGCGTCCGTCGCTTGTTCAGGACCGGCGTCAGGTCGGCGCCGCCGCCGAACCACGCCTTGGTCGTGACCACGAAGCGCGTGTTCATGTGCACGGCCGGCACATTCGGATTCCAGGGATGCGCGATCAGCGAGATGCCCGAGGCCCAGAAGCGCGGATCGCTCTCGGCACCGGGAATCTCTTTTCGGAATTCCGGCGCGAATTCGCCGTGTACGGTCGAACAATGCACGCCGACTTTCTCGAACACGCGGCCCTTCATGATTGCCATGACCCCGCCGCCACCAGGATTGCCGGTGTGGTCCGTCCGGTTCCATGGCGTGCGTACAAAGCGGCCCGCGGGCAGGGTGGATTGCGGCAGACCGGGCGGCAAGTCGTCTTCCAGTTGTTCGTAAGCGCTGCAGATCTGGTCGCGCAGAGTTTCGAACCAGGTCCGTGCCGTTGTCTTCCGCCGTTCGAGCTCAGCCGGATCGGGCAGGGGGTAAACGCTGGCGGACGTCTTTTGTGATGCAATGGTCATGCGAGATCGGGTCCAGGCTTACGCATCATGATGCGCCATCGTGGTGGAAGTGGGCAGCGTGCCCCGGATATCCATGCCACCGGGCATGGGCCTGCAACTTGCGGCAGGTCAAAGCGGCCGGCTGCTCCATTCCTGGCGGCATTATCTGTCTGCACATATACTTATTCATACCACCGCCGGACCGCGCGTCTGCCGGATCGCTTCGCCGACCGCCATGGCGCAGGCCATCGCGATATTGAGTGACCGCAATCCCTCCCGAACTGGAATGACCAGCCGGGCATCGGCCGCTTCGGCAACTCGCTCCGGTACCCCGGCGGATTCGCGGCCGAACATCAAAATTCCGGGCCGCCGATAGTCATGATCGAGGTAAGAGGTGGACCCGCGGGTGGTGAACAGCGCGAGTTCGAGCCGTTCCGACCGGCGCCACGAATCGAATGCCTGCCATGATGCGTGCCGATGGATCGTGACCTGATCGAGGTAATCCATCGCCGCGCGGCGGAAGGCCCGGTCGGTGATCGGAAACCCGGCCGGCTCGATCAGATGCGCTGCGACCCCGAGACAGGCGCAAAGCCGCAGAATCGTTCCGGTATTTTGCGGGATGTCCGGCTCGTAGAGTGCAATCGCGAGTGGGTATCCGGTGGTCAAATTACAGGGTCCGGGATGACAAAATTACGTCGTTCGTCGAAGGGCTTGTGCGTCTCTTTAGCTCTGTTGCAAAGGCAGGCTTGCACTCCCCCGGTAAGGGTGCCAATAACACGCCGCCGGATCGCTGCCGAAGGCCTTTTCTTGAAGGTCGGACGTGGCCGGTTCGCTCGCCGCCGTGGGACGGACGAAGACGGTCAAGTCCACTTTGCGGTTCGCAGCGCGCGCGGGCCCCGGCATGTCGGAAGAGGGACCTTACCGTGGCATCCACAGCAGCAGCGGCTCATACGCGCCGCGATTTTCTTTACGTCGCAACCGGAGCGGTCGGTGCCGTCGGCGCTGCCTTCACCGCCTGGCCGCTGATCTCGCAGATGAATCCGGATGCCTCCACGATTGCCGCCGGTGCGCCGATCGAGGTCGACCTGACGCCGGTCGCCGAAGGACAGATCATCAAGGTGTTCTGGCGCGGCAAGCCGATCTTCGTGAACCACCGCACCAAGAAAGAGATCGAGGAAGCGGTCAACGTCAACCTGGCGAGCCTGCCGGACCCGCAGCCGGATTCGGCGCGTGTGAAGCCGGGGCATGCGAATTTCCAGGTGCTGATTGGCATCTGCACCCATCTGGGCTGTATCCCGCTGACCCATGCCGGCGCGTATAACGGCTATTTCTGCCCATGCCATGGCTCGGTCTATGACACCTCCGGCCGTATCCGTTCGGGCCCCGCGCCGCTGAACCTGGCGCTGCCGCCCTACGAATTCCTGAGCGACACCAAGATCAAGATCGGCTGAGGCCGTCTTCGTTTTCTGATTCTGAACGCAGGTTCTTCCGAGAAGGCTTCCCGAAATGAGCGGACACTCGACCTACCAGCCGCAAAGCGCATTCATGAAATGGATGGAGCAGCGGCTTCCGATCGCGGGCCTCGTCCACTCGTCCTTCATCGCCTATCCGACCCCGCGCAACCTGAATTACTGGTGGACGTTCGGCGGCATTCTCTCGTTCATGCTGGCGGCGCAGATCGTCACCGGCATCATCCTGGTGATGCATTACACGCCGCATGAATCGCTGGCCTTCAATTCGGTCGAGCACATCATGCGCGATGTGAATTACGGCTGGCTGCTGCGGTATCTGCACTCCAACGGCGCGTCGATGTTCTTCATCGCCGTCTACATCCACATGTTCCGCGGCATGTATTACGGTTCCTACAAGGCGCCGCGCGAAGTGCTCTGGATCCTCGGCGTCATTATTTATCTGCTGATGATGGCCACCGGCTTCCTCGGTTACACGCTGCCATGGGGCCAGATGAGCTTCTGGGGCGCGACCGTCATCACCAACTTCTTCTCAGCCATTCCGTGGGTCGGTGAAACCGTCGTCACCTGGCTCTGGGGCGGTTACTCGGTCGGCAACCCGACGCTGCAGCGCTTCTTCTCGCTGCACTACCTGCTGCCGTTCGTGATCGCGGGTGTCGTCGTCCTGCACGTCTGGGCGCTGCATGTCGTCGGTCAGAACAACCCGCTCGGCATCGAGCCGAAGGGCGACAAGGACACCGTGCCGTTCACGCCTTACGCGACGATCAAGGACGGCTTCGGCATGGTCTGCTTCATGCTGTTCTTCGCGTATTTCGTATTCTATCTGCCGAACTATCTCGGCCACGCTGACAACTACATCCCGGCCAATCCGGCGGTGACGCCAGCCCATATCGTGCCGGAATGGTATTACCTGCCGTTCTACGCAATTCTGCGCGCGATCCCGAACAAGCTGCTCGGTGTTGTGGCGCTGTTCGCTTCGATCGGCATCCTGGTGTTCCTGCCGTGGCTCGACTCATCGAAGGTGCGTTCGGCCCGCTTCCGTCCGCTGTTCCGGCAATTCTTCTGGATCTTCGTCGCAGTCTGTCTCGGCCTTGGCTATCTCGGTGCCAAGCCGGCGGAAGGCGGCTACGTAATCGCCTCGCAGATCCTGACCTTCTATTATTTCGCACACTTCCTGATCATCCTGCCGCTGCTGTCGCGGTTCGAGACCACCAAGCCCCTGCCGAATTCGATTTCGGAAGCGGTGCTGAAGGGCGGCGTGCCGATCGGCGCGTCGGCTCCGGCACCGAAGAAAGCGTGAAGGCACGGAGAGAGACGATGACAATGCAACGTTCCTTCATTGCTCTCGCGCTTGTTCTCGGCATGGCAGCCCCGGCGATCGCCGCCGAAGGGCAAGAGCAGCCGCCGAAGCAGTCGTGGTCCTTCTCGGGGCCGGTCGGAAAATTCGATCGTGCGCAGCTTCAGCGCGGCTTCAAGGTCTATCGCGAGGTTTGCCAAGCTTGCCACAGCCTGTCGTTGATCTCCTTCCGCAATCTGGCCGAGCCGGGCGGTCCCGGTTTCTCCACGGCACAAGCCGCGGCTGTCGCGGCTGAATACAAGATCCAGGACGGCCCGAACGACGCCGGCGAGATGTTTGAGCGTCCTGGTCGTCTGGCCGACCGGTTTCCGAAGCCGTTCGCGAACGACAACGCCGCACGCGCGGCCAACGGCGGCGCGTTACCGCCGGATTTGTCGCTGATCGCCAAGGCGCGGACCTATGAGCGCGGTGGTCTGTGGTTCCTGCTCGATCTTGTCACGCAATATCAGGAGCAGGGCCCCGATTATATCGACGCGCTGCTGCAGGGTTACACCGAAGCGCCGAAGGACTTCACGCTGCCGGAGGGAACGAGCTACAACAAATATTTCCCGGGCCATGCCATCGGCATGCCGGCGCCGCTGAGCGACGGGCAGGTGACCTACGATGACGGTTCGCCGCAGACGCTCGCTCAATATTCGAAGGACGTCACCGCATTCCTGATGTGGGCGGCGGAGCCGCATATGGAGGCGCGCAAGCGTCTCGGCATTCAGGTGATGATCTTCCTGCTGATCTTCGCGGGCTTGCTTTATTTTACCAAGAAGAAGGTGTGGGCGGCAGTGAAGGAGCATCCGGAACTGCTCGAGGGCCAGCGCGCTCCGACCGAATACAAGGGACGCACGTAGCGTCGATCACATTCTACAAACATATGCCCGGCTCTGCCGGGCATATTGCTTTTGAGGGTGAAGCTCATGACCAAATCCGTTCTCGGCATCATCGGCGGTTCCGGCATTTATGATCTGCCCGGACTTGAGAATGTGCGCGAGGAGCACGTCGCGAGCCCGTGGGGCGAGCCATCCGGGGCGCTGCGCATCGGCGAGATGGCCGGCCTGCCGGTGGTGTTCCTGCCGCGGCATGACAAGGGGCATCGCCTGTCGCCGTCCGACATCAATTACCGCGCCAATATCGATGTGTTGAAACGTGTCGGCGTCACCGATCTGATTTCGCTCTCCGCCTGTGGCTCGTTCAGGGAAGATTTGCCGCCGGGCGCCTTCGTGCTGGTCGATCAGTTCGTCGATCGGACGCATAAGCGCGAAAGCTCGTTCTTCGGGAAAGGCCTTGTCGCTCATGTGTCGATGGCGCATCCGGTCTCGCCGCGTCTGCGCATCCATCTGGCGGCGGCGGGGCGCGAGGAGGGCATCGACGTCGTCCGGGACGGCACCTATGTCTGCATCGAGGGACCGCAATTCTCGACGCTGGCCGAAAGCCTGACCTACAAGCAACTTGGCTATTCCGTCATCGGCATGACCAACATGCCGGAGGCCAAACTCGCCCGCGAGGCGGAGATTTGCTACGCGACCGTCGCCATGGTCACCGATTTCGATTGCTGGCACCCGGATCATGATGCGGTGACGGTGCAGGACGTGATCAAGGTTCTGGTCGGCAATGCCGAAAAGGCAAAACGGCTGGTCGCGCGTCTGGCGAAGGATTTTCCGCGCGAGCACGAGCCTTGCCCGATCGGTTCCGACCGCGCGCTCGACAACGCTCTGATCACGGCACCGGAGGCCCGGGATCCGGACCTCGTCAAAAAGCTGGATGCGGTTGCGGGCCGAATTCTCAATTCGTGACTGCCCGGCCGCTGCGGATAGGCTATAAGCGGCGGCTCCGCCGGATCAAGAACCGGATGGGGCATAAAAAATGCCCTATCCAAGAGCACTTTCATGCCGGCTTCCGCCTCGTCCAACAGGCTCCTGCTTCTCACCTATGTTGCGGCCATCTTCGTTAGCGCCGCGCTGCTATTCGCGGTCCAACCGCTCTTCGCCAAGATGGTGCTGCCACAGCTCGGCGGCACACCGGCGGTGTGGTCGGTGGCGATGGTGTTTTTCCAGGCGATGCTGCTGGCCGGCTATACCTACGCCCATCTGCTGACGCATTACCTGCCGGGCCGGGTTTCCGTCGCCGTTCATCTCGTCGTCATGATCGTCGCGACCTTTGCGCTGCCGCTGGCGATTGCGGCTGGATGGGGCCGGGCCCCCGCACAAGGCGAGGCTTTCTGGTTGCTGGGATTGTTTGCCGCGTCCATTGGCCTGCCGTTCTTTGCGCTGTCGGCCAATGGCCCATTGCTGCAGGCCTGGTTCGCCCGCACGGGGCATCCCTCAGCCAAGGACCCTTACTTCCTTTATGCTGCCAGTAACGTCGGCAGTTTCCTTGCGCTGCTGGCCTATCCCTTTGCGGTCGAGCCATTCTCCCGGCTCGGCCAGCAGACCGGCGGCTGGAGCATCGGCTTTTATATCCTGATCGCGCTGATTGCCCTGTGTGGCGTATGGCTTCTGCGTTCGCGCAACGAACTGCCCGACATTGCGACCGACGATGCGGCGCCGCCGACCTGGCGCGATGCCTTGATCTGGATCGCCCTGGCGGCCGTGCCTTCGGCACTGCTCATCGCCATCACTGCGCATATTTCGACAGACGTGGCCGCTGCGCCGTTCCTGTGGGTGGTGCCGCTGGCGCTGTATCTTGCAACCTTCGTCATCGCCTTCCAGTCGCGACCGATCCTGCCGCATCGGCTTATCCTTTGGATTGCGCCGATTGCGATCATTCTGCTCGTTGTGTCACTGGCGCTCGGTTCCGCCGATCAGATCCTCGTTCTGATCGCGATCAATCTCGTCGGCTTCTTCGTACTGGCGCTGATGTGCCACGGCGAACTGGCGCGCCGCCGTCCGCCGGCGCGTTATCTCACCTCGTTTTATCTCTATCTGTCGTTGGGCGGCGTGATCGGCGGCATTTTCGCCGGCCTGATCGCGCAGCAGATCTTCTCCTGGGTCGCGGAATATCCGCTGCTGATCATCGCAGCCGCCTTGTGCCGCCCGGGCCTCGCCTGGCCGCGCAGCAAATTCTATCAGGCCGTCTGGGTCGTGCTGCTCGCCGGCATTGCTGCGATGCTCTATGCGGCTCACGTCTGGCGCTACGAGTTCTACGAGGATTCGTTCAATCTTTGGGTCGCAGCCTTGCTGGTGCTGGCATTCGGCCTGCAGCGTAATGTGGCGACCTTCGCCGTCGTCATTACCGCCTCGCTGATGTTTGTTCTTCTGTTCGGTGCCGATGCCGGCAAGCGCGATTTCGTGCGCAGCTTCTTCGGCGTGCACAAGGTGATGGAATCGGATGCCGGACAATTCCGCATCCTCAAGCACGGCACCATCGAGCATGGCGCGCAGCGCATCCGCGACGACAACGGCAAACCGGTCACCGGACGGCCCGTGGCCTCCACCTATTATCACGACAAGTCGCCGATGGCCGAAGGCCTCAACGCCGCGCGGCTGAAGCGCCAGGGCCCGATCAACGTTGCCGTAGTCGGCCTCGGCACCGGCACGCTGGCCTGCCAGATGAAGCCCGGCGACGCGCTGACCTATTACGAAATCGATCCGGCGGTGGTGCGGATCGCCAGGGACCGCAATCGATTCACGTTCCTCACCGATTGCGCACCGGACGCCAAGATCGTTATCGGCGATGCGCGGCTGACGCTCACCGATACGCCGGACGGCACATACGACATCCTCATTGTCGATGCGTTTTCATCCGACGCCATCCCGACCCATCTGATGACCAAAGAGGCGATGGCGATCTACGCGCGCAAGATCAAGCCGGACGGCATCATCCTCATGCACATCTCGAACAAGCACATGACGCTTGGTCCGGTGATTGCCGGCATTGCCGAGGCCAACGGCCTTGTGTCGCGCGCCAATGACTCCGACAAGGGCTATGACGAAGAGAACCACATGTTCGGCTCGAATGTGGTGGCCGTCGCCCGTACCGATGCGGATCTGGGCGAACTGGCAAAAGACGACGGCTGGGAGCCCAATCCGCCGGATGAAAAGGAATGGGTCTGGACCGATGATTATTCCAATGTCATCGGCGCCATCCTCAAGAAAATGAAGGAATAATCGCCGCGCGCTGCAGCCAATTTGCCGGTTGCGCAATGCAGCCGGGTTGGCCAGATTGCGCGCCAATTCGCCCCATGCCACCGAGATAAAGATGACAAGTCCTGCATTTGAAAACGATTTGAAGGCCGCCATCCGCGCCATTCCGGATTACCCGAAGCCGGGGATCATATTCCGCGACATCACCACATTGCTGGGCTCGGCGCGGGCTTTCCGTCGCGCGGTGGACGAACTGGTGCAGCCATGGGCGGGCTCCAAGATCGACAAGATCGCAGGCATCGAAGCGCGCGGCTTCATCATTGGCGGCGCGATCGCGCACCAGCTTTCGGCCGGTTTCATCCCGATCCGCAAGAAGGGCAAGCTGCCGCACAAGAGCGTGCGGATCGCCTATTCGCTGGAATACGGCATCGACGAAATGGAGATGCACGAGGATGCAGTTACGCCGGGCGAGCGCGTCATTCTGGTGGATGACCTGATTGCAACGGGCGGTACTGCGGAAGGCGCGGTGAAACTGCTGCGCCAGATGGGCGCGGAGGTGGTATCGGCGGTATTCATGGTCGATCTGCCGGAACTTGGCGGCGCCGACAAACTGCGTGCGCTCGGCGTGAATGTGCGCACGCTGGTATCCTTCGAAGGGCATTGAGCCTGTCGCTCAGGCCGTCAGCTCGGACAGGTCTTCCGGCATTTCGTCGTGACGGGCGCTGATACGATCGGCATGGGCGAACATGGCGCCGAACACGAACAGGTGACCGAGCATCGCGACGCCGGAGAATGCGGCGATAGCGAGAATGATGGCGAATTCGATGCTCATCACGCCTCCAGGCTATGTTTGTTGAAGTTTCAAGGTCTCTGAAACTTCGTCGCGTCAGCCCGGAGGAAGGTTCGAAGCAGTGATGAATTTTCCGTGCTGGTGTGCAGCCGGCACAAATTACCGCAGCGTCAGCGACGACTTCAGCTCGCGCAGCAAGAGCCGCAATTCGAGCTCTCGGAATTCCACAAAGACGCGCTCGATCCATTCATGCAGCTCAGTGCGCATCGTGGTGGCGCGCTCCAGATAGTCGTCGAAGGAAAAGCCCGGCTTGTCGACGATCGATTTCAGGAACGGACTGAGCACCGGGATCCGCACCGGCGGTTCGCCGGAGACCGGATTGGGAAAATTCTGCATGTAATCCTGCAGATTGGCGATCTGCTCGTTATGCACCGGGACGAGCGCCATCTGCCGGAACGCGCGATAGGTGTCGGCATAGCTCTGCGCCGAGCGCGGATCGGGGTCGCCAATGAACAGCGTGACGACATCGATGCCGCGCCGTTTGGCCTCGTCGACCACGCCGATCTTGCGGATCAGCGTGAAAAATTTGTCGAAGACCTCATCGCCAAGGTCGATGACTTTCACCACTTCGTCCTCGGCGATCAATTCATCGAACAGCGCCATCTGTCCGCGCGTGGCCTCGATATCGGCCGGCGCCGTATAGCGCGGCAGAAAGCCGGACAGGGCGGCATTGTTCGGATTGAGATCGAACGCCACGGCCGACCGGCCATTGGCGAGAACGAATTCGGTCAGCGCCCGCGCAACAAGCGTCTTGCCCACGCGCTGGCGCGGCGAGCAGACGATGAAGATCGATTTTAGCCGCGCCATGATGGCTCAACGCGCTTTAGAGAATCCGGAAATTGGGCACCGGTTTACGCGTAGAGACAACACTTAAAAATAGGGTTGCAAAGCGCGCAGCTAGCCTCAGCCGCTCTTGGCCTGGCCACCGCCGCGTTCGCCGCTCGAGGACTTCCCGGCCGGTGCCACCGATGGTGCGACGATGTCCGGTAGCTTCACGCGATCGAATTCTGCCCACACATTGCCGAGCCAGTGGCGGACATAGCCGCGCAGCACGAACGAGTAATTGGCGCCGTCGCCATTCGGACCCTTGTTGGCGATGAAGGTGACGAACGGCACCGACGCCAGCTCCACCTGCTCAAAGGCCATTTCGTTCAGTTTCGGGATGGTGATGTCGACCGCGTCCTTGATCTTCTTGAAATAGGAATTGTAGGTCGTCTCGTCCCAATCGAAGAAGCTGGTCTCGTTGATGAAATTCTTCACCAGATAATATTTGCCGTCGGTCACGAACGGCGCGATTTCGGCGATCTCGTTCAGCGAGGCGATCGAGGGGCCGACGATGTGGAACACGCCGAGTTGGATCTGGCCGCGCTTGGCCGATTCCAGGAACCCGATATCGCGCAGGGCGGCGAGGGTGGTCGAGAGCAGTCCGGCGCGAACGTCGATCAGCGTGACCTTGCTCTCGGACAGCGTGTCGAAGATCTTCATCTGGTCCGGCACCTGGGTCACGTCGACGACCTCGGTGATGTCCGGATGGAACCGCTTCAGCGTTCCCTTGGGGGATTCGGTATCGAAGGCCCGGATCGGCACGTTCCGGCCTGTGAAATAGTCGAGAATGGTGCGTGAAACGGTGGTCTTGCCAACACCGCCCTTATCTGCCCCCACGATGATGACTGTCGGCTTTGCCATGACCTTCCTTCGCACTGATAGCGGGCGGACCTTGTCCCCATGCCCTTCGGTCCGGCGCACCATGACGAACCGGCCGGCTTATTTCAATTGGTTCGCTTAGGTATTTCGAAGGCACGGTAAAGCGCGGTTCCTTGACCCGTTCCGGCCCGGCCGATAGGTAAGCGGCCACAAGCCGACTCCTTGGATTTTGTCAGAAATGTCAGCCTCCGCCACCGCACTCGCGCCGGAGCCCCCGCGCTCTTTTCAGGGTCTGATTCTGGCCCTTCAGCGGTATTGGGCGGATCATGGCTGCGTCATCCTTCAGCCCTATGACATGGAAGTCGGGGCCGGCACCTTCCATCCGGCGACGACCCTGCGGGCGCTCGGGCCGAAGCCCTGGAACGCGGCCTATGTGCAGCCGTCGCGCCGGCCGAAGGATGGCCGCTATGGCGAGAACCCGAACCGGCTGCAGCATTATTACCAGTTCCAGGTGATCCTGAAGCCGTCGCCGGAAAATTTGCAGGACCTGTATCTCCAGTCGCTCTATGCCATCGGCATCGATCCGAAGATCCACGATATCAGGTTCGTTGAAGACGACTGGGAGAGCCCGACGCTCGGTGCCTGGGGGCTGGGCTGGGAATGCTGGTGCGATGGTATGGAAGTCAGCCAGTTCACCTACTTTCAGCAGGTCGCCGGCTTTGAATGCGCGCCGGTCTCCGGCGAACTGACTTACGGGCTGGAACGCCTCGCTATGTATGTGCAGGGCGTTGAGCGCGTCTATGATCTGAATTTCAACGGCCGGACCGACGACAAGAAGGTCAGCTATGGCGATGTGTTCCTGCAGGCCGAGCAGGAATATTCGCGGCACAATTTCGAATATGCCGACACCGCCATGCTGTTCGAGCAATTCAAGATGGCCGAAGCCGCCTGCCAGAAATATCTCGATGCCGGCTGGCAGAAAAACGAAAAGGATCCCGGCAAGAACGATCGGCACCTGATGGCGCTGCCGGCCTATGACCAGTGCATCAAGGCGAGCCACGTCTTCAATCTGCTCGATGCCCGCGGCGTGATCTCGGTCACCGAACGCCAGAGCTATATCCTGCGCGTGCGCGAGCTTGCCAAAGCCTGCGGCGCAGCCTGGCTTGCGACCGAAGCGGGAGGGGCAGTGTAAGAGCGCCATGATTGCGGTGTGTTCCCCTCCCCCTTGTGGGGAGGGGTTAGGGGTGGGGGTAGGAGCGAGGGCCGTGATGGCGGCGAAGCGCGTGGATGGCGAACGGCGATGGGCGGTTGCGGATCGGTCATCCCAATCGCCGCAACGCCGTTTTGCGCGCGCCATGCGCCACACGCCGACTGAAGCCGAAAAGACATTGTGGTGGCATTTGCGTCATCGCCTGAAGCTTCCAGACGCACATTTCCGACGACAGGTGCAGATCGGTTCCTACATTGCTGATTTCGCCTGCCACGGTTTGAAACTGATCATTGAAGTGGATGGCGGACAACATGCCTCGGTCATCGCCTATGACAACGAAAGAACGAAGCGTTTCGAAGCGGATGGTTATCGCGTCTTACGCTTCTGGAACAACGACGTGATGTCGAATATCGACGGTGTGCTGGAGGTCATTCGGCGCGCAATGATGACGCCCCCCACCCCCGACCCCTCCCCACAAGGGGGAGGGGAGCACCAGCGCCCGGAATAGGCCATGCCCGATCTTCTGCTTGAATTGTTTTCCGAGGAAATCCCCGCGCGCATGCAGCCGCGCGCGATGGACGACCTGAAGAAGCTCGTTACCGATCGCCTGGTCGATGCCGGTCTCGTCTATGAGGGCGCCAAGGCGTTCGCGACGCCGCGGCGCCTGGCCTTGTCCGTGCATGGCATCCCCGCCAAGCAGGCCGATATCCGCGAAGAAAAGAAAGGCCCGCGCGTCGGCGCGCCGGAAGGCGCTGTCACCGGCTTTCTGAAAAGCGCGGGGCTGACCTCGATCGATCAAGCCAAGATCGAGAAGGATCCCAAGAAGGGCGAATTTTACGTTGCGGTGATCGAAAAGCCGGGCCGCCCGGCGATCGATGTGATCAAGGATATCGTCGCTGCGACGATCCTGACTTTTCCCTGGCCGAAATCGATGCGCTGGGGCGCGGCATCGGCAAAGCCCGGTGCGTTGACATGGGTGCGTCCGCTGCATTCCATCGTCGCAACCTTCGGGCCGGAAACCGAAGAGCCCGAAATCATCAGCTTCGGCCTCGAGAATTTCGGCGTCACAAGCGGCAACATCACCTACGGCCATCGCTTCCTCGCGCCCGGCGCGATCGAGGTGCGCCGTCAGGACGACTGGATGGCCAAGCTGGAAAAAGCCAAGGTCATCGTCGATCCGGCGCGCCGGCGCGAAATCATTTCGACCGAAGCCAAGAATCTTGCTTTCGCGCAAGGCTTCGAACTGGTCGAGGACGAGGGCCTGCTGATCGAAGTCGGCGGTCTTGTTGAGTGGCCGGTGGTGCTGATGGGCTCGTTCGAGGACAGCTTCCTCGCGATCCCGCCGGAAGTGATCCGCACCACGATCCGGAACAATCAGAAATGCTTTGTCGTGAAGCAGCGCGATGGCGCGCTCGCCAACAAGTTTATCCTCGTCTCCAACATGGAAGCGACCGATGGCGGCAAGGCCATCGTCGCCGGCAACGAGCGGGTGATCCGCGCGCGGCTGTCGGATGCCAAGTTCTTCTACGAGACCGATCTGAAGACGAGATTGGAAGATCGCCTGCCGAAATTCGACCAGATCATCTTCCATGAAAAGCTTGGCACGCAGGCCGAACGCATCGCCCGCATCGAGAAACTCGCCGGTGAAATCGCGCCACTGGTCGGCGCGGATATTGAGAAGGCGAAGCGCGCCGCAAAGCTCGCCAAGGCCGATCTGTTGACGGAAGTCGTCGGCGAATTCCCCGAGTTGCAGGGCCTGATGGGTAAATATTACGCGCTGGCGCAGGGCGAGGATCCGTCGGTTGCTGCTGCGTGCGAGGATCATTATAAGCCGGCCGGCCCTGGCGATCGCGTGCCGACCGATCCGGTCTCGATTGCCGTCGCGCTCGCCGACAAGATCGATACGCTGGTTGGCTTCTGGGCGATCGACGAAAAGCCGACTGGCTCGAAAGATCCTTATGCGTTGCGCCGCGCCGCGCTCGGCGTCATCCGCATCATCCTGTCGAACAATCTGCGTCTCAATCTTGCCGAGCTGTTCGGCATGGCGACGGAAGGCTATCTCGATCAGGGCAAAACCTTCGTGCGCGACTTCGTCGACAAGGCGAACGAAGGCAAGGACGATCTCTCAGGTCTGAAAGCCAGTTTCGATGCGGTGACCGGAACGGACCTTCGCGATTTCTTTTTCGATCGCCTGAAAGTGCAACTGCGCGAGCAGGGCGCACGGCACGATCTGGTCGACGCGGTTCTCGCCCTGCACAATGAAAACGATCTCGTCACCATCGTGCGCCGCGTCGAAGCGCTGGCCAAATTCCTCGAGACCGACGACGGCAAGAATCTGCTCGCCGGTTACAAGCGTGCGGCCAACATTCTGCGCATCGAGGAGAAGAAGGACGGACGCAGCTATACCGGCGATCCCGATCCGTCGCTGCTCAAGGAGCCGGAGGAAATCGCGCTGGCCCAGGCGATGGTCAGCATCGCGCCGGAAGCGAGCGCGGCTTACGCCCGCGAGGATTATGCCGGCGCCATGTCGGCGATGGCCAAGCTGCGGCCGGCGGTCGACGCTTTCTTCGACAAGGTCACCGTCAATGTCGACGACCAGGCCTTGCGGACCAACCGGCTGCTCCTGCTCAATCGCATTCGTGAGGCCACAGGCACCGTGGCCGATTTCTCCAAGATCGAGGGGTAAAAAAGAAAGCCGGAAATGCAGGTATTTGCGGCGAGCGGTGTACGAGGAATCGGATAGCTAGGATCGGACAGGATGAGCCGGGACCGCAGTGTCACGAGCTTGTCCCAGGAACTGACCGTCACTATTCGCGTTCATCAACGTCACCCTACCGGAGAGCCGTATGACCATCACGATTGCTCATTTGCAGCCGATTATTGCCCTCGCTGCCGGGATTTTGATCCTGATCATGCCGCGGCTGCTGAACTTTATCGTAGCGATCTATCTGATCGCGATTGGTCTGCTCGGCCTCGGTCTGTTCAGGTAGGCGCTCGGCGCTTCCCTGACCCGCGGGGCGGAATCTTTTGTCAAGGTTGAATCGCGCCGGGAAACCCGCCAAGACAAGCCGGCCAAAATAGATCTGCCAAAGCAGGCTGGTTTCCCGACTATTTTCAGGACTGAAGACGATGGCGAAATGGGTTTACGGCTTCGGCGGTGGTAAAGCCGAAGGCAAGGCGGATATGAAGAACCTGCTCGGCGGCAAGGGCGCAAACCTTGCTGAAATGGCCAATCTCGGCCTGCCGGTGCCGCCAGGTTTCACCATCACCACCGACGTCTGCACCTATTTTTACGCCCATGGCGAGAGCTACCCGAAGGAATTGGCCGGCGAGGTGGATACCGCCCTGGCCGAGGTCGGCAAGCTGACCGGCAAGACATTCGGCGACAAGGTCAACCCGCTGCTGGTCTCGGTGCGGTCAGGGGCTCGGGCCTCGATGCCGGGCATGATGGACACCGTGCTCAATCTCGGGCTCAACGACGAAACCGTCGAAGCCTTGGCGAAGAAATCCGGCGATCCGCGCTTTGCCTACGATTCTTATCGCCGCTTCATCACCATGTATTCGAACGTCGTGCTCGGTCTCGAACATCATCTGTTCGAGGACATTCTTGAAGAGCACAAGGACGCGCATGGCTATACGCTCGACACCGAACTGACCGCCGACGACTGGAAGAAGCTGGTCGTACAATACAAGGCGCGCGTCGAAGAGGAAAACGGCAAGCCGTTCCCGCAGGACCCGCGCGAGCAGCTTTGGGGCGCGATCGGCGCCGTGTTCGGCTCATGGATGAATGCGCGTGCAAAAACCTATCGCCGCCTGCACAATATTCCGGAAAGCTGGGGCACCGCGGTCAATGTGCAGGCGATGGTGTTCGGCAACATGGGCGACGATTCGGCGACCGGCGTTGCCTTCACGCGCAATCCGTCGACCGGCGAAAGCAAGCTCTATGGCGAATTCCTGATCAACGCGCAGGGCGAAGACGTCGTTGCCGGCATTCGCACGCCGCAGGAAATCACCGAGGATGCGCGCAAGGAAGCCGGCTCCGACAAGCCGTCGCTGGAAAAAGCGATGCCGGACGCCTTCAACGAGCTGACGCGCATCTACGGCACGCTCGAAAAGCATTACCGCGACATGCAGGACCTCGAATTTACCATCGAGCAGAACAAGCTGTGGATGCTGCAGACGCGGTCGGGCAAACGCACCGCCAAGGCGGCGCTGAAGATCGCGGTCGAACTGGCGAGCGAAGGCCTGATCACGGAGGACGAGGCGGTCATGCGCATCGATCCGGCTTCGCTCGATCAGCTTCTGCATCCCACCATTGATCCGAAGGCCGAGCGCAAGATTCTGGCGACGGGATTGCCGGCGTCGCCCGGCGCGGCATCGGGCGAGATCGTGTTCACATCGGAAGAAGCCGAGGCGCTGAAGGAGAAGGGCCGCAAGGTCATCCTGGTGCGCGTCGAGACGAGCCCGGAAGATATTCACGGCATGCATGCCGCCGAAGGCATCCTGACGACTCGCGGCGGCATGACCTCGCACGCCGCTGTGGTCGCGCGTGGCATGGGCAAGCCTTGCGTTTCGGGCGCTGGATCGTTGCGCGTCGACTATAACGCCAAGACGATGACGGTCGCCGGCCAGACGCTGAAGCAGGGCGAGATTGTCACCATCGATGGCTCGACCGGTCAGGTTCTCCTCGGTCAGGTGAAGATGATCGAGCCGGAATTGTCCGGGGAATTCGCGACGCTGATGTCCTGGGCCGACAAGGCGCGCCGGCTTGGTGTGCGCGCCAATGCCGATACGCCGTCAGATGCGCGCACCGCGCTGAAATACGGCGCCGAAGGCATCGGCCTGTGCCGCACCGAGCACATGTTCTTCGAGGCCGACCGCATCCAGGCGGTGCGCGAGATGATCCTCGCCGACAACGAGAAAGCCCGCCGCGCCGCGCTCGCGAAAATCCTGCCGATGCAGCGCAGCGACTTCGTCGAACTGTTCGAGATCATGAAGGGCCTGCCGGTCACGATCCGTCTGCTCGACCCGCCGCTGCACGAATTCCTGCCGCATGGCGATGCCGAGATTGCCGAAGTCGCCAAGGCGATCGGCACCGAGCCGCAGAAGATCAAGAACCGTGCGGCGGAACTCGCCGAGTTCAACCCGATGCTCGGCTTCCGCGGCTGCCGCATCGCCATTGCCTATCCGGAAATTGCCGAGATGCAGGCGCGCGCGATTTTCGAGGCCGCGGCCGAAGCCGCCAAGAGCACCGGCAAGCCGGTGGTGCCCGAAGTGATGGTGCCGCTGATCGCAACGCGCGCCGAATTCGACATCGTCAAGGCGCGTATCGATGCGATGGCCGAAGCGGTGTCGAAGGAGAAGGGCGTCACGCTCGACTATCAGGTCGGCACCATGATCGAATTGCCGCGCGCTTCGCTGATGGCTGACAAGATCGCCGAAGGCGAGGGCGGCGCCGAATTCTTCTCGTTCGGCACCAACGATCTGACGCAGACCACCTTCGGCATCAGCCGCGACGATGCGGCGAGCTTCCTTGCGACCTACACCGCGCGCGGCATCGTTCCCGTCGACCCGTTCGTGTCGATTGATCGTGACGGTGTCGGCGAACTGGTGAAGATCGGGGTCGAGCGCGGCCGCCGGGTGCAGCCCAAGCTGAAAGTCGGTATTTGCGGCGAGCATGGCGGCGACCCGGCCTCGGTCGCCTTCTGCCATGAGGTCGCGCTGGATTATGTTTCCTGTTCGCCGTTCCGCACGCCGATCGCCCGTCTTGCGGCCGCCCAGGCGGCGCTCGGCAAGGAAGTGGCCAGCCAGGCTTAAGCAGTTTTGGTCATTCCGGGGCGCCGCGCAGCGGCGAGCCCGGAATCCATGTCTTGTTTGGCTCTGGATTCCGGGTTCGCGAGCTTTGCTCGCGCCCCGGAATGACAGCTGCTTACACCGCCACTTTCTTCAAAAAGCTCTCAACCTCGGTCCGCATATTTGTCACCGCCTGCTCGACCGCGTCGGAAGAGCTGAGCACGGTCTCGGCGGTGCTGCGCGTGTCGGTCGCGGCGCGGGCGACCTGATCGAGCACGGCGACGATGTCGCTCGTGCCATTCGCCGCACTCGACACGTTATGCGAAATCTCGCCGGTGACGGCATTCTGCTGCTCGACGGCGGCCGCCACCGCTGACGAGAATTTCTCGATCTCCTGCATCCGCCCGGTGATGCGGGCAATCGCTTCGACCGCATTGCCGGTGGAGGCCTGCACCGACAGGATCTGACTGGAAATGTCCTCGGTCGCTTTTGCCGTCTGCACGGCAAGCGATTTCACCTCCGAAGCAACGACGGCAAAGCCGCGTCCGGATTCGCCAGCCCGCGCCGCTTCGATAGTCGCGTTGAGCGCCAGCAGATTGGTCTGACCGGCAATGGTGCGGATCAGTTCGACAACATCGCCGATTTTCTGCGCCGCGTCGGCGAGGCCCTTGATACTCTCGTTGGTCGATTGCGCCTCGCGCACGGCATGACGGACTACATCCGTCGTTTGCACAAGCTGGCGGCTGATCTCGCCGATCGATGAGGCCATTTCGTCGGCTGCGGTCGCTGCCGTGGCGACATTGGTGGAGGCTTCGTTCGAAGCCTGCACCGCGCTCTCGGCGCGTTGCGAGGTCTGACCAGAGGCGGCGAACAACGAACTCGCCGTCAGCTTCATCGTGGCGGCGCTCTCGTTCACGGTGCGAAGAACGCTGTCCATGCTGCCGCGGAAAGAGGTGATCGCGCTTTCGATCAGCGCCCGGCGCTGCTCTTCCACCGCGTGTGTCGCGCGCTCCTGCTCGAGCTTCTGCTGTTCGGTGACGTCCTGATGCGTCGCCACCCAGCTGCCGTCCGGCATCGGTTGCTCGGTCACGGCGATGACGCGACCTTTGACGGACGTGACATTGGTGATGCCTCCCTTGCCGGAGGCGATGCGTTTTTTGATATTGGTAATGTATTGGTCCGGATCGTCGCTGAAATTTCCGATCTCGGCGCGATGCTTCAAAATTTCGCGCAAGGTCATGCCCGGTCGCACGATCTCCGGCGACATGCCATACATGCTGACATAGCGTTCGTTGCAGATCAGGAGCCGCCCGGCCCCATCCCACATGCACAGGCCTTGCGGCGTATTGCTCAACGCCAGCATCAGTCTTGCATTTTGTCGTCGCAGCCGAAGATAGGCACCTGTCAGCATGAGCAGCAGGCCGGCCAGGAGAACCGTCAGCGTCAGTAAGGCCGTATGTCCCATCGTGCCGAGTTCGGTCCCGGCTAAGGTGTCCAGCATTGTATCCCCCACGACAAGGCGGGATTGTCTTACCCTTTGCGACTTTCCGCACGGTTAACAGAATCTTTTCTCGATGTGGGAAGGCCGTCTGAGGAGGGTATTCGGCCTTGTTTTCGCGTGTTAGCGTTGCCGCCAAGGTGTCGTCATGGACCCGCGATGTCCAATGAACGGCCCAACAAAAATGCGTTGGGGAGGCCGATGGCAGGGGAACCAAGGGCGGATTCCGAGCAGATGTCCGGGCAAGGGTCCGGACAGGACGCGATCGAAGCCGAAAGCCTGCGCAAGGCCGAGGAATTCATCGAGCAGGACGAGGGCGCCACCAACAGGCTCACCGGCACGGCCGGTCTTATCGTCACCTGCATCGCGGTAGCGATGTCGCTGTTCCACCTCTACGCGGCCTACGAGATCGTGCCGACGCAGGAACTGCGCTACACGCACGTCGCCTTCGTGCTTCTGCTGGCCTTCCTGCTGTTCCCGATGGCGTCGCGCTTTCGCGATCGCATCCGCTGGTGGGATGTCATCGCCGGTCTGACCTGTGTCGGCATTCTCATTTACGCGATTGTCGGCGGCGAGGATTTCACCGACCGGGCAACATTGCCCAATCACACCGATGTTGTTCTCGGTGTCATCTTCATCGTCCTGTTGATCGAAGCGACGCGCCGCACCATCGGCTGGATCGTGCCCTTCATCTCATTGCTGTTCATCGCTTACGCGCTGGCGGGGCCTTATCTGCCGCAGCCATGGAATCACCGCGGCTATGGCTTCGATGCGCTGGTCGGACATCTGTTCATCACGCTCGAAGGCATTTTTGGCGTGCCAGTCGATGTTTCGGCGACCTTGATCGTTTTGTTCACGATCTTCGGTGCCTTCCTGCAGCATTCCGGTGCTGGCAAATTCTTCATCGATTTCTCGATGACACTGATGGGTAACAAGCCCAATGCCGCCGGCCGCACCGTCGTCTTGTCCTCCTTTCTGCTTGGCGGCCCGTCCGGTTCCGGCGTTGCAACGACCGTTTCGATCGGCGCTGTAGCCTATCCGATGATGAAGAAGGCCGGTTTCGACAAGAACGCCGCTGGCGGATTGCTTGCAGCCGGCGGCCTTGGCGCCATCATCTCGCCGCCTGTGCTCGGCGCCGCTGCCTTCCTGATCGCCGAGTTTTTGAAGATCGGCTATCTCGATGTGATCTGGATGGCGGTGATCCCGACCATTCTCTATTATCTGTCGCTGTTCTTCATGGTCGAGCTCGATGCGAAACGCTACGGCGTGCGCGGCGAGCCTTATGTGCCCGAGCATTCGCTGGGTGAGCTGTCGCGGCGTTACTGGTTTCATTTCGTCTCGCTGATCTCCATCGTTGTGTTCATGCTGTGGGGCTACTCACCGACGACATCGGTGCTGTACGCTACCGGCATGGTCTTCCTGATGAGCTTCCTCACCCGCGAAACGGCGATGATGCCGAAGAAGCTTGTGACAGCACTGAAGGATGGCTCGATCCAGACCCTCACGGCTGCGACGACCTGCGCCACCGCCGGAATTATCGTCGGCGTCGTCACGCTCACCGGCCTCGGCTTGAAATTCTCGTCGATCGTCATCGACTATGCCGGCGGCAGCCTGCTGCTGACGGCCATCTACACCGCGTTGATTGTGTGGGTCATCGGGCTCGCCGTGCCGGTGACCGCTTCTTACATTATCTGTGCTGTGATCGCAGCCCCAGCGATGATCAAGCTCGGCGTGCCGGATGTCGCCGCGCACATGTTCATCTTCTATTATTCGGTCTTGTCCGAAGTCTCGCCGCCGACGGCGTTATCGCCGTTCGCGGCGGCCGCGATCACCGGCGGCGATCCTTACAAGACCACACTGCAGGCGTGGAAATACACATTGCCGGCCTTCCTTGTGCCGTTCGTGTTCGTGCTCGATCCGCAGGGGCTGGGGCTGTTGCTAAAGCTTCCGGCTGACGGAAGCTGGGTCGATATCGTGCTAATCACGCTGAAAGCGGCGGTTGGTCTTGGTGCACTGGCTTGCGCGGCGCAAGGCTGGGCATTCCGCCGCACAACGGCGCCGGAGCGCGTGCTGCTGGTGCTCGCTGGCTTGCTGCTGGTGTTTCCAAGTCTGCTAGAGGCACTCGCGGAAGCGATCATTGGCCGCGACATCAGTTACACCGCGAGCGTTGGCGCCGTTCTGTTTGCCATTGTATTGTTGAAACAGCGTCTGCAACCGGCAGCGCCGCCAATTCCGGCGTCAGGCAGCAATAAATAAGCAGCGTAAAACGGGAGGATATGGAATGTCGAAACGGAATGGATTGATCCTGGCCGGCGTTGTCTTGAGCGCCGCCATTTTTAGCGGCGCCGCCGTCGCGCAGCAGACGAATATCGCAATTGCGACCGGCGGAACGGGCGGTGTTTATTATCCGATGGGCGGCGGCATGGCCAATGTGCTGTCCAAACACCTGCCGGGTATACAGGCGACGGCGCGCGTGACCGGCGGTTCGGTCGACAATCTCAAGCTCGTCGGGTCCGGCCAGAGCGAAGTTGCGTTCACGATGGTGGATGCCGCGCGCGACGCCCTGAAGGGCGTCGACAAGTTCAAAGGCAATCCGGTCGATGTGCGCACCCTGATGGTGCTGTATCCGAACCGCATGCATGTCGTGACCGTCGAAGGCAGGGGCATCGAAAAGATGGCCGATCTGAAAGGCAAGCGCGTTTCTACCGGCTCGCCGGGCGGCGCGACGGAAGTGATGGCGTTCCGGGTGATCGAAGCCGCCGGACTTGATCGCGACAAGGACATGAAGCGCGAACGCCTCGGTGCGGCCGAGTCAACAAACGCGCTGAAGGACGGCAAGATCGACGCTTATTTCTGGGTTGGCGGACTGCCGACGTCCGCCGTTACCGACCTTGGTGCGACACCTGGCGTCAAACTGAAGCTGATCGATCATTCCGACGTGGTCGAAAAGATGAACGCCAAGTATGGCGGCATTTACAGCGACGGCGTCATTCCGGCCAAGACCTATCCGGGTCAGGACAAGGACAACAAGATCGCGGTGGTACAGAACATCCTTGTTGCCGATGCCAAGACTCCGGAAAAGACGGTCTATGACATCGTGAAAACACTTTACGAAAAGCGTGGCGAAGTCGCCTTGGCGCATGGCGAGGCGAGGGCGATCTCGCTTGAGACGCAGAACAACAAGAACACCACGATCCCGTGGCATCCGGGCGCGGAGAAATACTTCAAGGAGCAAGGTGCGAAGATGTAGCGGCCGGACGGCTTATCTGAACACATTCGGAGAGTGAATTCTCTTGCTAGAGCGGCCCCGTTCATGCGGGGCCGTTTTATTTGGTGTTGACCAATTGTTTACGATCTCGGTGCTTTTCGCCGCCGGCTCATAGTTAACCCGATCGCAACGATAATCCGACAAATTTACGGACATCGCGCGGCCGTTGCCCCGTGAGGGTCTGTGTTGCGTATCAGTTGCGTTGCGTGAGCGTGTGTATGAAAGCGTCGCGTAGGAGGCCGAAGAGCACTTCTCGAAGAGCCTTCGGCCTCGTTCTGTGTGCTTCGGTCCTGATGCCGACCTCGATCGGCTACCAGGACCTTGCGGCCTTGATTGCGCGTCAGCCGGCGGTGACGGAGCGCTGGCGTCAGCACATCCGCACGTCCGCTTTTGGCACCATTCACGCCGCGACCTTCAGCTTTCCCCGGCCGATGGGGGCGGCCATCCCCGATCCTTATTTCACGCAGCTTGCGAGTCTCGATCCGGGCGCGCTCGAGATCACGGGTTCGGTCTCGCTTCAGGCACCGATCGAAACGGTGACGCGTCGCCCGGCCTATGATTTCCCGCGGGTCGATCGCAGCAAGAAGGGCGATCGCCTCACCGTCATCCGTAAGCCGCCCGTCGAGCCGGCCACGGTGCCGCCAGAGCCGAGCGCCTCGGGCGAGAAGGATCAGGCAAGCCTGACCGCTCCATCGCAGCCGGTCGCAACCTCGCCATCGGATGCACTGCGACCCACCGCTGCACGCAAGGGCGACAGGGCTGTTCCCTCAGTGACGAGCCCCGCTGATACGGCATTGGATCGCGCCGTGACCGCAATTGTCTCGATCGAGCGGGCGACGCGCATTGCTGGGTCCGCATTGCAGGCGGCCGATGCGCCAGACGAAACCGCAGCCGATGCCGTTCCTCCGGCCAACGAGGAAACGGCTGATGCCACGATGCAGCAGCAGCCCGATGCCAGTGAGCCGCGCGTTGCCGCTGGGCGAGAGCAATCGGCACCGCAACTGAACACGGAAACGGCAGATCTGGAATCCGGCCGCGCTGATGTCCATGGGCCGATCGTGGTCGCGGCTCCCGCGCCTGCGCCGATCGCAGAGGCCAAGACCGAAGCGCCTGCGGAACTAGCGCCCGGTGTCGATGACGGCGATCGCGTCGTCGATGCCCTCGTCCAGTTTGCGCAGCCGGAAAAGCAGACAACATTGTTTTTCGGCACGCATGCCATCGGCTTCGGTCAGGGCAGCATACAGCCATGGGAGCGGGATGAAGTACCGACGGTGCTCGCCGCACCGCATGTCGATCCCGAAATCAAGCGCGCTGCGGCCGATCCGTTGCCGGATGCCGCGATCGATGCGGAAACGGCGGGTGAAACCGTGGCGCCGAAAGGCGAAGTCACTGGCGAAGGCCACCGTCCGCGCACGCCGGCAGAGCGGCTCAATCTGTCGGGCGCCTCGCGCGCAAAGCACGAGAAATGTCTCGCCAACGCGATCTATTTCGAAGCGCGGGGCGAAGTCGAGCGCGGTCAGATGGCGGTGGCGCAGGTCGTGCTCAATCGCGCCTTTACCGGGTATTATCCCGGCAATGTCTGCGACGTCGTTTATCAGAACGCGCATCGGCATCTGGCCTGCCAGTTCACCTTCGCCTGCGACAATCACCGCGACGTGGTACGCGAACCGGCGGCCTGGGAGACGGCCAGCCGTATCGCGCGCGATGCGCTCGATGGAAAGTTCTGGCTGCCGGAAGTCGGCAAGGCGACCCACTATCACGCGACCTATGTGAGGCCGTGGTGGGTGCGCACGATGACCAAACACACCAAGCTTGGCATCCACGTCTTTTACCGGCCGCGGCGTTGGGGTGAGGGCGAGGACATTCCGGTCTGGGGCGACAGGCTGGACGTGACCGGCTCGATCACGCCGCAGAAGCCGTCTGAAAAGAGCCCGGACGACAAACGCATCGAAGCACAGCCGATCGTTCGGCGATCGATCTTCGATCCGGTCGAAGAAATCAAACCCGGTGGGTGATTATGAATCTATACGGTTCAATTGCACGCCACAGGTCCTGATTAAATCTCGATATCCAGTGCGATATCGAGATTGGGCGCCGAATGCGTGATTGCGCCGGACGAGATGTAATCGACGCCGGTTGTCGCGATCTCCGCCACGTTGTCGTAGGTGATGCCACCGGAGGCTTCAATCACCATCCTGCCGCCGACCAGCGCCACCGCCTCTTTCAGCATCGGCACGGTGAAATTATCGACCAGCAGCACATCGGCCAGTGGCGTATTTTGACCGGTGGCGAGGACCTCGCGAAGCTGATCGAGATTGTCGACCTCGATCTCGATCTTCACCAGATGGCCGACGACTGATTTCGCGCGTTCGAGGGCAGGGCGGATGCCGCCCGCTACGGCGATATGATTGTCCTTGATCAGCACCGCATCGTCGAGGCCGAACCGGTGATTGAAGCCGCCGCCGCATCGCACGGCATATTTCTGCAACGCGCGCAGACCCGGCGTGGTCTTGCGGGTGCAGACGATGCGTGCGTTGGTGCCGGCGACTTTCGTCACCAGTGACGCCGTTGCTGTCGCAACGCCGGACAGGAGGCCGATGAAGTTCAAGGCCGTGCGTTCGGCCGCCAGCACAGCGCGCGCATTGCCGGTCACGGTCATCAGAGAGGTTTTCGCTGACACCGCATCGCCATCGCGCGCATGGGCGACGATCCGCGCATCCGGTGCAAGACGGCGCATCACGCTTTCGACAACCGGCAGTCCGGCGATATGGCCGGCCGCACGTGCGATCACGATGGCGTGGGCCTGCGCATCTTCCGGCACCGTTGCAACAGACGTGACGTCGCCGGCGCGGCCGAGATCTTCGGCGAGAGCCCGCGTCACCACATCCTCGATCTCCAGTGGAGAGATGAAAGCGTCGGGGCAATAGAGCGATGCTGCGCTCGTGCGTTCCACATCCTTGCCGCGTAACGATTGGAGCATGGCGTTTCCTTTAATTCTTCAGATTGATCATGCGCTCGACCGAGCGGCGCGCGTTTTCGGCAATGACCGGATCGACCACGACTTCCTCTTGCATGTAGACGAGGCTTTCGAGGATCTTCGGCAGCGTGATGCGCTTCATGTGCGGACAGAGATTGCACGGCCGCACGAATTCGATGTCCGGCAGTTCCGCCTGCACATTGTCGGCCATCGAACATTCGGTGACCATCACGACGCGCTTCGGTTTATTGTTGCGCACCCAGTCGATCATGTGTGCGGTTGAGCCGGTGAAATCGGCTTCGGCGATCACATCCGGCGGGCATTCCGGATGCGCGATGATCTGCAGGCTCGGGTCGCTTTCGCGATACACGCGCAACTCGTCGCCGGTGAAACGCTCATGCACCTCGCAGGCACCTTGCCAGGCGATGATCTTCACCTTGGTCTGCGAGGCGACGTATTTGGCGAGATACTGATCGGGCAGGAAAATCACCGTGTCGGTGCCAAGGCTCTCGACCACCTGCAAAGCATTCGATGACGTGCAGCAGATATCGCTCTCCGCCTTCACTTCGGCAGACGTGTTCACGTAAACGACGACCGGCACGCCGGGATAACGCTCGCGCAGCAGCCGCACGTCCTCACCGGTGATCGCCTGCGCGAGCGAACAGCCGGCGCGCATGTCAGGGATCAGCACGGTCTTTTCGGGACTGAGAATCTTTGAGGTCTCGGCCATGAAATGCACGCCGCCCTGCACGATGACGTCGGCTTTCACTTTGGCGGCTTCGCGCGCAAGCTGCAGCGAGTCGCCGACGAAATCGGCGACGCAATTGTAGATTTCCGGCGTCTGATAATTGTGCGCCAGGATCACGGCATTGCGCTCGCGCTTCAGGTCGTTGATCGCTTTGACATAGGGCGCAAAGACCGGCCATTCGACGGCGGGCACAATGGTTTTGATGCGCTCGTAGAGATGCGCGGTCTCGCGCGCGACCTCTTCGTTCCATGTCAGCTTGGGCATCGGCAGCACGCCGTGCTTGCGCGCTGCGGCATCCGATCCGGTCGGGATCGGCATGTCGGCGAGTGCGCGCTCGCCTGCGGGGTGAAGGCTTTCCGGCCCTCGCAATTCAAGAAGCGGCATGACAGCCTCCTCATAATTATGCTCATTATGAGCATATTTGGGTACGAAAACAGCCGGCGCGCGAGACGCCGGTTCATTCAGTTCCTAAAATCTCCAATTATCCTCAATTGGAGCAAAACAACTATAGCACCGGATGGGTGGCAACGCCAGAGCGCGTGAGCGGTTCAGTCGTGCGTTTTTTGCCCGGCACAGTTGCCGTGAGGACGGACTTAACCGCCGCGGTCATGATGTCGAGGGCGCCGGAAAAGGTGCTTGGCACCTCGCCGCGGACCATCGAAACAGCGACTTTAGGCTCAAAGCCGCGGATCTGGATGACCTGCAACCGGTCACGATAAGCCGAGGTTTGGACCATGCGCTCCGGCACAAGCGCGAGACCGTCACCGCGTGCCACCATGGCAAGCTGCAGCGAATTGCCCCAGGTCTCGGCAATCACGTTCAGAGGGCTGCCGACGGCGGTCAACGCTCGCTCGAGTTGGGACCGGAATCCGCAGCCATTGGGATTGATGATCCAGGACTGTCCGGCGAGGTCGGCCATCTTGGCCTTCGCCGGCAGCCCGGATGATTTTGCGGCCACGACCGCGACCCGCTCTTCACCGATCGCCGTGACATGCGGACCGTGCGGGGAGTAGCCGCTCTTGGATACAACCACAGCCGCATCAAGTGTGCCGTTCGAAACGCAATCCTGGAGTTCCGGACTTGCACCAGCGACCAGATGAAGCTTGAGGTCGGGCTGATATTCGCGCACGGCTTCCAATGCCGCCGCAAACACGCATTCGGAAATCGCGTAGCTGAGGCCGACACGAAGCGGCAGGGCCGGGGAGGCCGCTGTTGCCGCGGTCAGTTCGTCGGTGGCGCGAAGCACAGCGAGACAGCGCTGATAGATATTCTCGCCGACGCGGCTGGGTTTGGCGGGTTTTGAATCGCGATCGAGCAGCACGAGACCGAGCGTCTCTTCCAGCCGCTGTACGCGGCGGGTGATAGCCGGCTGGGTGACATTCAGGCGAAGCGCCGCTTTGCCCACCGAGCCGTTATCGACAACAGCAACAAAGGCCCGGACATCGTCAATGTTCATGCGTTTTGCTCATAACGACAATCACGATAATTCATTTTTATTATGATGATCGGGCTGTTAGCTTGCAAGCCCTGTCAGGCTCACGGAAACAAAAACGATATGCCCATGCCGGTTACCCCGTCCGCTACGCCGTCGTGGCGCACGCCGCTGATCGTCATCCTGTCCGGTTGCGTCATCTCGCTGATTGCGTTCGGACCGCGCTCGGCGACCGGCCTGTTCATGCAGCCGATCAGCGATGCCAATGGCTGGGGACGCGATGTCTTCGCGCTCGCCTTCGCGTTGCAGAATCTGTTGTGGGGTGTCGGGCAGCCATTCGCCGGCGCCATTGCCGATCGTTTCGGCATGGTGCGGGTGATGTGCGGCGGCGCCTTGCTCTATGCGCTTGGCCTGGTGCTGATGGCCTATTCGACCACACCGCTGTCGTTCAACATCACAACCGGCGTGCTGATCGGTTTTGGTCTGTCGGGCTGCTCGTTCAATCTTGTCGTCGCCGCTTTGGGCAAGCTGGTGCCGGAGCATATGCGCTCGACCGCCTTTGGCGCCGGCACGGCGGCGGGCTCCTTTGGCCAGTTCTTGTTCGCGCCGCTCGGCGCTGCGCTGATCAGCAACTATGGCTGGTCCTTTGCGCTGTTTGCGTTCGCGGCAGCGGTCCTGATTATCCTGCCATTCTCGATCGTGCTGGCGACGCCACCGGCCACGAAAGCCGCGGCATCAGGCGCCGTCGCCGACGCACCGCAATCGATCCGGCACGCCTTGTCGGAAGCCTTCGGCCATCGCTCCTATGTTCTGCTGGTGCTGGGTTTCTTCACCTGCGGTTTCCAGCTCGCGTTCATCACCGCGCATCTGCCGGCCTATCTGATTGATCGCGGCTTGTCGGTTCAGGTCGGCGGCTGGGTGCTCGCGGTGATCGGCCTGTTCAATATCGTCGGTTCGCTCACGGCCGGATGGCTCGGCAACAGAATGCCCAAGCGCTATCTCCTCGCGGCGTTGTATTTCGCGCGCGCCGTATCGATTGCGCTGTTCATCGCGCTGCCATTGTCGACGACGTCTGCGTTGATCTTCGGTGTCTCCACCGGTCTCACCTGGCTCTCGACCGTGCCGCCGACATCGGGACTGGTCGCGCTGATGTTCGGAACGCGCTGGCTGGCGATGCTGTTCGGCTTCGCCTTCTTCAGCCACCAGGTCGGCGGTTTCCTTGGCGTGTGGCTGGGCGGGCTCGCCTTTGAATATACCGGCTCCTACGATCTCGTCTGGATGCTGTCGATCGCCTTTGGCGTCGCGTCCGCGATCATCAATCTGCCAATCGTCGAGAAGCCGGTCGAGCGCACCGCAGCAGCCGGATCATCGTCATGACAGCAACACCGGCCATTCGGCGGGCCGCCTGGCAATCGGTCCCGCTCATTCTTGTCTGCGGATCGTTGATCGCCATGCTCGGCTTCGGACCGCGTTCGACGCTCGGTCTGTTTTTGACACCGATGTCGGCCGCCAATGGCTGGGGGCGCGATGTGTTCGCGCTGGCGCTTGCATTGCAGATGCTGCTCTGGGGTGCGGCGCAGCCATTCATTGGCGCGATTGCCGATCGCTTCGGCCCGGTGCTGGTGCTCAGTTTGGGCGCGCTGCTCTACGCCATCGGCTTTGCCTGGATGACATTTGCGACGACGCCAGGTGAAATGTATCTCTCCGCCGGTGTGCTGATCGGGTTCGGGCTTGCCGGCTCGTCCTTCACCGTGGTGATCGGCGCATTCGGCAAGCTGCTGGAGCCGAAATGGCGCTCCTTGTCGTTCGGCTTCGGCACCGCCGCAGGCTCATTCGGACAATTCCTGTTTTCGCCGCTCGCCGTCGCGCTGAATGCCACTTTCGATTGGCACACGACGCTGTTGATCTTTGCTGCGGTGGTGCTGGCGATCATGCCGCTGTCGCTTGCGCTGGCCAAGCCGGCCGAAACGATAACGCCTGCCCAGCAGGCGGCGCTGCAATCGGCGCCGGCGGCTTTGCGTGAAGCGCTGGTTCATCCGAGTTATATTTATCTCGTGCTCGGCTTCTTCACCTGCGGCTTCCAGATCTTCTTCATCACCGTGCATCTGCCGGCCTATCTCGTGGATCGCGGATTGTCCGCCGATATCGGCGCTTACACCATCGGTACCGTCGGCTTGTTCAATATCATCGGATCGATCAGCGCCGGTTATCTCAGCAACAGGATGCCCAAGCGTTATCTGCTGTCGGGGATCTATTTCCTGCGCTCGATCGCGATCGTGATCTACATCATGCTGCCGGTCAGCGTTGCAAGCTCGCTCGTCTTCGGGGCGGTGATGGGATTGCTGTGGCTATCGACCGTTCCGCCGACCAATGCGCTGGTGGTGGTGATGTTCGGCACGCGCTGGCTGACCATGCTCGCGGGCTTTGCGTTTTTCAGCCATCAGGTCGGCGGGTTTCTCGGCGTCTGGCTTGGCGGTGTGGTGTTCGAGCGCAGCGGCTCCTACGATCCGATCTGGTGGCTCGCAATTCTTCTTGGCATTTTAGCGGGAGTGATCAATCTGCCGATCAAGGAACAGCCGGTTGCAAGGGTCGCGGCTGCGTCGGCTGCGTAGAGATTGGCAGACACCTCTCTTGCTCCGTCACCCTGAGGTGCGAGTGTAGCGAGCCTCGAAGGGCGACGGCCCGCATACTGGCCGTGCATCCTTCGAGGGCCGCACGCCGACAAGTTTACGCTGGCGGCGTAAACTTGCCAGCGATGCGGCCGCCTCAGGATGACGGAGATGAGATTGTGCCATATGGAAACGCCGCAAAGCCGGAGGAACCGTGCCCACATTCAAAGCCATCGTGATCGACAAGACCGACAGCGGCCAGTCCGTCGCGCTGAAAGACTTCGACGAAAAGGATTTCATGGACGGCGATGTCACCGTCCGCGTTGAATATTCCACCATCAACTACAAGGACGGCCTCGCCATTACCGGCAAGGCGCCGGTGGTGCGGCGTTTTCCGATGATCGCCGGGGTCGATTTCTCCGGCACCGTCGAACAATCCTCGCATCCCGGCTGGAAACCGGGCGACAAAGTTATCTGCAATGGCTGGGGCATGGGTGAGACCCATCTCGGCGCCTATGCAGAGAAGGCGCGCGTCAAAGGCGACTGGCTGGTGCAGTTGCCGGCAACGATCAGTGCGCGCGATGCGATGGCGATTGGTACGGCCGGCTACACCGCCATGCTCAGCGTCATGGCGCTCGAGAATGCCGGCGTCACACCCGACAAGGGGCCGGTGGTCGTGACCGGGGCTGCGGGCGGTGTCGGCTCCGTCGCGGTCGCGATCCTGGCGACGCTTGGCTATCAGGTCGTCGCCTCCACCGGACGGGTGCAGGAGGCGGATTACCTCAAGGGCCTCGGCGCCGCAGAGATCATCGACCGCAAGGAATTGTCGGGGCCGGCAAAGCCGCTGGCCAGAGAACGCTTTGCCGGCGGGATCGACTCGGTCGGCTCGACCACCCTCGCCAACGTGCTGTCGATGACCCGCTATGGCGGTTCGGTCGCCGCCTGTGGTCTCGCCGCCGGGATGGATTTACCGGCCAGCGTCGCCCCGTTCATTTTGCGCGGAGTGTCACTTTTGGGCATCGATTCCGTCATGTGCCCGTTGCCCAAACGTCAAGAGGCGTGGAAAAGGCTGGAAACGGACCTCGACCGGCAGAAATTGGCCGCAATGACCACCGAGATCGGGCTGGCTCAGGTCATCGAAACGGCGCCATCGATTCTCGGGGGAGGTGTCCGGGGACGGATCGTGGTCAATATTCAGTAAATCCATTCAGGATTTGGCTACGAAGTTGGGTCATATTTCATGACCGTTATGGTAAGAGGCGGGTTAATAGCCTTGTTCAGAGCGTGATGCTGAAAAGTGTGAAGCATCATGATCTAGTGTGTGGGGGTCCGGCATGTTGCGTTATGGAGCCTTGATCGCGGCAGTTTTCGCGGCATTTCCAGCAAACGCCCAGGAGATGAACGCTTCTGAAGCGCGGAGCTTCGTGGTCGGCAAGCTGTTCACCTATACCTGCTTCGAAGGCACGCGCGGCGCCGGCCGCATCAACGCCAATGGCTCCGTGGGTGGCACGATCCAGTTCCGCGGCAATGGTGCGACGCGCTATGCGGTCCTGCCGCAGAACACGATCCGCGTCGTCGGCGAGAAGGTTTGTGCGTCAGTCAGGGGCATGCCGTTCGAGCCGTGCTTCAATCTGATCAAGACCAGCGCCAACAGCTTCCGCGGTTCGGTCAACGGGCTTGGTTTCGCCTATTGCGATTTCGTCCGCCGCGATCGGCCGGTAATCGCTTCGACCGAGGCGCAACAGCAATTGAGGTCCCGCACGCGAACGCCGGCTCGCGTCGATGCGGATGATGCGCCGGCCAAACCGGATACGGTTGCGGCGCCAACAACGCCGGTCGAGAAAAAAGAATTGCCGAAAGGCAATGATGCGGCATCGTCGGACGAAAAGCCGGAACTGCGCTCCACGACCCGCTAGAGCTCGGCTTTGGTGGAATCAAAGCCGGGCTCTAGCTTTTTTGTTGACGCGTTTTCTTCACGCGAACCGGTGCCCACTTCGCTCGAAAACGCTCTCTAGATATTTCTGCGCCGGGACAATCATGCGCGTTGCTGAGACGCGTGCATGATGATGCGGCCTTCGGCCGAGGATCATTCAGCCGAATACTCAACAGGGGCGCCCGCTGTGGGCGCCTTTTTTGTTGGTGCCAACGGAAGCCGCATCTTTTGCCTAGGAAGCGGGCAGGCGACGATTCCGCCTCCCGAGGAAGTCTTAGTTTTCAACGCCTTCAGACTGGCATATGATTTGCAAAAAAAAGACGTTAGTATACTGACGAGTTAGCGGAACCGAGAAAGCCGATGACAAACGGGAGATGCGCATGACCGACACCAATCTCTTCGATATCGTCATCACCGGCGGGCACGTGATCTGTCCCGCCTCGGACGTCAATGGCGTCATGGATGTCGCCATCCGGGGCGGTCGTATTGCTGCGGTGCAGAAGGACATCCTGCCGAGTTCGGCCAAGCAGGTGATCGACGCCAAAGGCAAGATCGTGCTGCCCGGCCTCATCGATACGCACGGTCACGTCTATCAATATGTGACCGGCCGTTTCGGCATGAATGCCGACATGGTCGGCGTGGAATCCGGCGTGACCACAGTCATCGATCAGGGCGGGCCGTCCTGTATGACGCTGCCCGGCTTTCGCAAGTTTGTCGCCGAGACATCAAAGACGCGTGTTCTGGCGTTCCTGTCGGCCTATCTGGTCGGCGGCCTGGAAGGGCATCTCTATCCAAACCTTTACAGCCCCGATTGCGTGGACATCGATGCAACGGTTCTGTCGGCGAATGCCAACAAGGATATCGTGCGCGGCATCAAGGGTCACGCCGAGATCGGCGGTTTCGCGCGCTGGGGTATCAAGGTGCTGGAAATGTCGGCCGAGATCGGCCGGCAGACTCAATTGCCGCTCTACGTGCATTTCGGCCAACTCTGGGGCTTGCCGGACAGTGGAGCGAATGGCGAGGATGCCGATACCATCATCGAGCGTGTGATCCCGCAATTGCGGCCGGGCGACATTCTCGCCCATCCGTTCACGCGCCATCCCGGCGGTTTCGTTGATCGCGACGGCAATGTGCATTCGGTCATTCGGGCGGCGCTGGATCGTGGCCTGAAAGTCGATGTCGGCCACGGAAGTCACTTCTCGTATCGTCTGGCGCGCAAGGCTCTCGATGCCGGTATCGTGCCGGACACGCTGGGGGCCGACATGCACGGATACAATACGCATGTGCCGGCGCCAGCCGGAACGCCGGGCGAGCATCCCGACGACGAAAACCATCCCTTTGCGGGACAGGCCAAGTTCAGCCTGACGCAGGCGATGAGTTCGATGATGGCGCTCGGCCTGACGCTCGAGCAGGTGGTGCCGATGGTCACCACCAATCCGGCGACAATGGTTGGCCGCTCCGACGAACTCGGCTCGCTGCAGGTCGGGCGTATCGCCGATGTCACTGTGCTGTCCGATCTGCGCGGCCGCTTCGTGCTCGCCGACAACGAAAAGAACCAGGTTATTGCCGAGCGCCTTCTGCAGCCGGCCTTCTGCTTCCGTGCAGGCGAGCGTTTCGATGCAACGGCGCCGATCCTGCCGCAGGCTGTGGCGGCCTGACGTTTCACAACCTGTCGGAGTGCCTGGACATCGCAGAGGCGGAGACGATGCTAGCCAGAACAATTCCGGGCCGCGTTGTGAGCGATGAAATCGTAGCAGCCGGAACGCATTGGTACCGAAAGATACCGAAGGACACAGTGCTTCGCATTGTCGATCTGGAAGGCTGCCAGTCTGTCGACACGCTGATCTTCGATGCCCTGCGGAGCGATGTGCGCTACAATGTGCCAAA
The DNA here is from genome assembly GCF_002119765.1 of Pseudorhodoplanes sinuspersici. NCBI lineage: Bacteria > Pseudomonadati > Pseudomonadota > Alphaproteobacteria > Hyphomicrobiales > Pseudorhodoplanes > Pseudorhodoplanes sinuspersici. The sequence goes on along the minus strand of NZ_CP021112.1, from coordinate 87,294 downwards.
TACGATCAAGCTGGCCAAGAACGTTTATATCACGAAGGGCGTCGTGCTGTATGACGATCTCGCGCAACCCATGATGACGGTGATCGAGGATACCGTTGGCCGGCACGACACGCTTGCGGGCTGCTGCAGCCGCGAGATCAACACCGTGCGCTACGGTGAGCCCGGCAAGTGGAGCTGTCGCGATAATTTCCTGGAAGCGCTCGGTAATCTCGGCATGAATGGCCGGGACATTCCACCGAATATCAACTTCTTCATGCATGTGCCGGTCAGCGGCGATGGCGGCATCTCTATCGATGATGGAATCTCCAGGCCTGGCGACTATGTCGATCTGCGCGCCGAAAAGGACGTGCTTGTCGTCATTTCCAATTGTCCGCAGGAACTGAATCCCTGCTGCGGCGGTAAGCCGACGCCGATCCGGCTCACGATCTGGCAGACGGGTCATACGCCGCAATGATGAAGGATCTGACCAACGTGGCTTTCGCCGTTGCCGACCCGCGCTCGACCTGGACGTCGTTGACGCAAGGCGAGCGCGATGCGGCTTATGACAACAATGGCGCTGTTGCCGACAGTCCGGCCTTGATCGAAAAGCGTAACAGGGGTTCTGCTGCCTATCGCAAGGCGCATCCTGCGGGTCTCGATATTCCGTATGGGCCGAAGGAGCGCAATCGCTGGGATCTCTATCCCGCCAAAAATGCGGATGCGCCGTGTCTTGTCTTTATTCATGGCGGTTACTGGCAACGCAATACGCGCGAAGATTTCGCGACGTTCATGGCCGGCGTGCAGGCGCACGGCTGGTCGGCGGCGCTGCCAGGCTATTCGCTCGCGCCCGAGGCCAAGCTCGGCGACATCGTGGGCGAGATTCGTGCGGCGCTGGATTGGTTGAAGGCCGAAGGGCCGAAGCATGGGATTGCCGGTCCCGTCATCCTGTCGGGCTGGTCGGCCGGTGGCCATCTCACCGCAATGGCGCTCGATCACCCGCTTGTTGCTGCCGGATTTGCCATATCGGGCGTCTACGATCTCGAAGCGCTGCGTGATACGAAGCTGAACCAGCTGCTGCAACTGACCGACGATGAGATTGCGACGCTGTCTCCGCTGCGACTGCCGATGGTCAACAAGCCGATGACCATCGCCTATGGCACAGCCGAACTGCCGGCACTGGTTAACGACTCGCGCAACCTGCATGCCATGCGTGCGGCTGCCCACGCGCCCGGTGTGCTGTTGCCGGTCGCTCACGCCAATCACTTCAACATTCTTGAGCAGCTTGCCGACCCCGAGGGCCAACTGACACTGGCCGCGCTCGATCTCGCACGGGCTTGCAAGATCGGTGAAAGCCATACCGGCAGGGCCGCGTGATGAAGACGGAAGGGGCAGGATACGGCGTCGGCCGCTCCGTTCACCGCAAGGAAGATGACCGCTATCTGCGCGGCAAGGGTGAATTTGTCGGCGATATCAGGCTCGCCGGCATGCGCGAACTGGCCTTCGTGCGCAGCCCGCTGGCGCACGCGAAAATCCTGACTGTGCGCAAGCCTGCGGGATTTGAGAAGAATGTTTTTGTTGCATCCGACCTTGTCGGAGTGAAGCCAATTGTTGCCAATTCTGGTCTGCCGGGCTTCAAGCCGTCTGCCCAACCGATCCTTGCCGATGAGAAAGTGCGGCATGTCGGGGAAGCGATCGCCGTTTGCGTGGCGGCAACGCGGGCCGAGGCCGAAGATCTTGCGGCGGCGGTGGAAGTCGATTTCGAGGAACTGCCGGCTATCGTTGACATGCTGGCGGCGCGCGCGCCCGGCTCACCACTCGTGCACGAACAATGGGGCGATAACGTTTTTCTGGAAAGCCGTGTCGAGGCGGACCTTTCCGAAATCAAGAAGACCGCACCGGTCGTGGTACGGCGGAGCTTGCGGACGGCGCGCCAATGCATGTCGCCGATGGAAGGCCGCGGTATTGTTGCTGTCTATGACCGGCGGCTCGATCAGATCGTGCTGCATACGGCAACGCAGATGCCCCATATCATCCGCACCGGTCTCGCCGGTTGCCTTGGCGTCTCGGAAGAGAATGTCCGCATTGTCGCCCCCGATGTCGGCGGCGGCTTCGGCTACAAGGGCATGCTGCTATCGGAGGAGGTCTGCGCGGCGTTTCTTGCCAAGCACCTTGGTCATCCGGTGCGCTGGCTGGAAGATCGCCGGGAGCAGCTGGCCGGCAATGCGAATTGCCGCGAGCATCATTATGACATTACGGCTTATGCGGATAAGGATGGCCGGTTGATCGCGCTCGATGCGGCTGCGACAGTCGATACCGGCGCTTATTCGATCTATCCGTTCTCGGCCTGTCTCGAATCGGCGCAGGTCGCCAGCATTCTGCCGGGCCCTTACAAATTCGACGCCTATCGCTGCATCACCTGGTCGTCGGCCACCAACAAGCCGGGCATCGTGCCGTATCGCGGCGTTGCGCGGGCTGGCGTCTGCTACGCGATGGAAACGGTGATCGATGCCATCGCCCATGCCGTGGGTAAGGAGCCTTACGAAGTCCGGCTGCGTAATCTAGTTCAGCCGGAAGAAATGCCGTTCGACAACATCACCAACAAGCATTTCGACAGCGGCGATTATCCCGAATGTTTGCGCCGCGTGGTGGAAGCAATCGATTTGCCGGCTGTGCGGCAGAAGCAGAAGGAAACGGCCAACTCATCCGTGCGGATCGGTGTCGGATTCTCGATCTTTTGTGAGCAGGGCGCCCATGGCACATCGGTCTATTATGGCTGGGGCATTCCGATGGTGCCCGGTTTCGAACAAGCCGTTGCACGATTGACGCCGGATGGCGGTCTCGAATTGCGCGTCGGCATTCAGTCGCACGGGCAGGGCCTCGAGACGACGCTGGCCCAGATCGGCCACGAAGTGCTCGGCATTCCGCTCGAACGCATCCGCGTCGTGCACGGAGATACAGCCGTAACGCCGTATTCGACCGGCACCTGGGGCTCGCGCTGCGCCGTCATGGCCGGCGGCGCCGTCGCGACTGCATGCAGAGAATTGGGGGATCGTATTGCGCGTATCGGCGCGCATCTGTTGCAGGTGCCCGCGGACAAGGTGCAGGTGAAAGCCGGGCTTGTCTCGACCGGCATCGCCAGCGTGAGGATCGAAGAGGTCGCGCGCACCTGGTATCTGCGCCCGCAGGAACTGCCGAAAGATGTCAATACGGGCGGGCTGGAAGTCACCAGCGGCTACAAGACCGTGCGCGATACTGGCACCTTCAGCTATGCCGCGCATGCCGTCGTTGTCTCGGTCGATACCGAAATGGGCGACGTGAAGATCCTCGATTATGCGTTGTGCGAAGATGGCGGCGTTCTGATCAATCCGATGATTGTCGATGGTCAGGTCTGCGGCGGCGTGGCGCAAGGTATCGGCACTGCGTTGTACGAGGAGATGCCGTTCGACGATCACGGCCAGCCGCTGGCGACTACACTGGCCGATTACATGCTGCCGGGCGCAACCGAAGTGCCGATGCTGCGCGTCGATCACATGGAAACGCCGTCGCCATATTCGGCTTTTGGCCAGAAGGGCATCGGCGAGGGTGGGGCGATCGGCCCGCCCGCGGCGATCGCCAATGCGGTGAATGATGCCTTGCATCCCCTCGGCGTCGAAATCAACCAATTGCCGATCACACCGCACCGCATCCTCGAAGCGATCGCCGCGTCACGTAAGAGGGCGGCCGCATGAAGCCCGCTGCCTTCACGCTCGACCAGCCATCCAGTGCGCCGCAGCTCGCGGCGATGCTGATGCAGCGTGGCGAAAGCCGCATCATGGCCGGCGGGCAGTCGCTTGGGCCGATGCTGAATCTGCGGCTCGCGCGGCCGTCACATGTGGTGTCCATCGCGAGCCTTCCGGAGTTGGTTGCGGTCGAAGAGACTGCTGATGCGGTGACAATCGGTGCCTGCGTGACGCATGCGGCGATTGCAGATGGCCGCGTGCCGGATATTGGCAAGGGCATTCTGCCGGCCATCGCGCAAGGCATTGCTTATCGCGCGGTGCGCAATCGCGGTACGATTGGCGGCAGCTTGTGTCATGCCGATCCGGCGGCGGACTGGCTGTGCACATTGACGGCGCTCGATGCGGCCGTGCTGACGCTTTCATCGGAAGGCGGTCGCGCCATTGCATTGACGAACTTTGTGGTTGGTCCGTTCCGCAATGCGCTTGCGCCGGGAGAAATCGTGCAGGCGGTTCGCATTCCCAAAATCTCTCTGAATGCGCGTTGGAGCTATTACAAAGCGTGCCGCAAGCCGGGTGAATTTGCGCATGCCATGGCTGCGGTACTGCTCGATCCGGCGCGCAATATCCGCAGGGCGGTGATCGGTGCGGTCGGCGGCGCGCCAATCGTGCTCGATGGCGCGAATCTCGCACCGGACATTGCCGAACGAGCCTTGATGCAGAGCGGCCTCGATGAGATCGGCCGCGGCATGCAGCTGACCGCGTTGCGCCGTGCGATGGAGCAGGCCACATGACCGTCAGCCTCAAAGTCAACGACATCGCCGTCAACGCCGAAGTCGCGCCGCGGACCCACCTTGCCGATTTCCTGCGCGAAGACCTTTTGCTGACCGGCACGCATATCGGCTGCGAGCATGGCGTCTGTGGCGCGTGCACGGTGTTGCTCGATGGCGAACCGGTTCGCTCCTGCATCACCTTCGCCGCGACCTGCGGCGGCCGCGAGGTTCAGAGCATCGAAGGCCTTGAACACGATCCGATCATGTCCGCCTTGCGCGCGGCTTTCACCGCCGAGCATGCACTGCAATGCGGCTATTGCACGCCCGGAATGCTGGTGACGGCGCGCGACATCATTCTGCGTTTGCCGGATGCCGATGACGACCGTATCCGGCTCGAGCTTGCCGGCAATCTCTGCCGCTGCACCGGTTATAACGGCATCGTTCGTGCGATCCGGCATGTGCTGACGCATCGACCGGATGTCGCACCGCTCGAACGGCCAGCAGTGAAGACAGGAACGTTCGAGCAGTTCTCGCTTGAGCCAACGGCGCTTGCCGAGGTCATACCGATCACGGCGAAGCCAACCGGCGAAGGTCTGCATGAGGAGTTGAACATCGGTCTGCCGTCTATCGAGGTGTGGAAGGCGCTGCGAGACCCAGCCCTGATCGCGAGCTGCCTGCCGGGCGCGACCATCCTGTCGCGAGACGGCGACAAGATTCGCGGCGAAATGGTCGCTGCACTTGGACCGATCCAGGCGAAGTTCACCGGCGATGCCACGCTGACCTATGACGATGCGGCGCGGACCGGTCGCGTCGCCGGTTCGGGGCGCGACAATGCCAGCGGCACCCGGTTGCAGGCGGAAGCCACATTCAGCCTGATGGAAGACGGACCTGCGGCATCCACGATCGTGATCGATGTTACCTATGCGCTGAAAGGTGCGTTGGCCCAGTTTAGCAGAGGTCCAATTGTCCGTGTGTTCGCGGCCGAACTGGCGGCAATGGTGGCGCGCAATCTCGAAGCGCGCTTGCGCGGCGAGGAAGCGCCCGCGGCCGGTGCCAAAATGCACGCAGGCCATCTTGTCTCACGTGTTGCTTGGCGTTGGTTGCGCGACCTGTTATCCCGTTTTCATGTCCGATAGACAGTTCACGACGCCGCCTTCTGCTTTCGATCTCGCCAGCCGTCCGGGTTTTTTGATCCGCAGGCTGCACCAGATTCACACCGCGCTGTTCATCGAGGAATGCGCGAAGTTCAACGTCACGCCGGTTCAATACAGCATGATGACGGCGATCGCCGAACAGCCCGGGCTGGAGCAGGCCCGGCTGGCGCAGGAGGTCGGCGTCGATCGTGCAACCCTGGCGAATGTCGTCGCGCGGTTGGAATCGCGCGGTTTGTTGCGGCGGACAACGACGAAAGCCGACCGGCGGCTGAAGCGGGTTGTTCTGACGGCAAAAGGCAAACGGCTTTTGGACCAAATGACGCAGGCGGCGCAGCGCGCGCATGCAAGGACGGTCGAAATCCTGTCGCCGGCTGAACGTGCGGCATTCCTGCATTTTCTGGCCCGATTGGTTGACGCTGGTAACGATTTCGGACGCGCGCCGCTGCGCCTCGGCTGACGGCAAATTTTATCCGCGCCACAGCCCTCTGCACACTTTCCCGACAATTGCTCACTTCGCAATCAGTGTGTTGCTATTTTTCAAAAACATGTCAGCATACTGACGACCTAAAACTGTTATAAATCAGGCCCCGCAGCCGCCTACGACTGGCATGGGAGTTGCAACCCTCCTTGCGCATGAAAATGCGCCAAAAGCCCTCAGGAATGATGACCGCGGCAGCCGCGAGATCGCCGCGTACAAATACCGTTGAGGTTGAGGCATGAGCCTTGAGAACGCGGTCGCAATCGTCACCGGGGGAGCCATGGGCATTGGCTTCGCGATCGCCGAGGATCTCGCTGCGCGCGGCGCCGCCGTCGTGATTGCCGATCAGAGTGACGCGCACGCCGGCGCGCAAAAGCTTGTTGCCAACGGTCATCGCGCCGTTGGCGTGAAGACCGACGTGACATCGAAAGCCGATATCGAAGCGATGGTATCGATCGCGCAAAAAGAGTTCGGCCGCATCGACATTCTGGTCAACAACGCCGGCATCTATTCGACATTGCAGCCGAAGCCGTTCGAGCAGATCGACGTCGCCGAGTTTCGTCGCATCATGGATGTGAACGTGATGGGCGTGTTTCTGTGCTGCAGGGCGGTGGTTCCGGTTTTCGAGCAGCAGGGAGCCGGCCGCATCATCAACATCTCATCGGGCGTTGCCTTCAAGGGCAATCCGCTGATGGCGCATTATGTCGCCAGCAAAGGCGCCGTTGTGTCGCTGACGCGCGCGCTTGCGACCGAACTTGGTCCGCGCGGCATTCTCGTCAACAGTGTCGCGCCTGGTTTCACATTGAGTGATGGCGTCGAACGCAACCCGGCGCTTGTCGCTGGCGTGAAAGAACCGTCGCTCCGCAATCGGGTGATCGGAAGATCCATGACGCCCGCGGATCTCGTCGGCGCGGTTGCGTTCTTCGCCAGCGCGGATGCTGCCTTCATCACTGGCCAGACGCTGGTGGTGGACGGCGGCGCTTACTTTCACTGAAAGCCGGAGGTGCCGATGCCGATTACCATTCCCGTCATCGATCTCGAGCCAGCACTCAAGGGCTCGGCGGCGGACAAGCGCGCTGTTGCGGCGCAGATCGACCGCACCTGTACGGAGATCGGATTCTTTACGATCAAGGGGCACGGCATTTCGCTGGCCTTGATCAATGAGCTTCGCGACAAGGCCAATGCCTTCTTTGCGCGGCCGCTCAACGAAAAGCTGAAAGCGGCGCATCCAGACGGCAAGACGCCGCGCGGTTATCGCGCGCTCGGCATCGAAGCGCTATCTGCCGGCAATGCCATCGAGACGCCTGCCGATCTGAAAGAGTATTACCATCTTGGCCGCGAGCGCTGGCCGGAAGAGCCTTATTACACGCAAGGCGAGGGGCCGCGTTACTTCATTCCCAATCTGTGGCCGGATTATCCGGCGGGCTTCGGCGAGGCTGCGGAGAAATACTATCTCGCGCTGGAAAAGCTCTCCGAAAGCATGATGGAGCTGACCGCGCTGGCGCTCGGGCTTCCCGAAACATTCTTCCAGAACAAAATCGACAAGCACATCACGGCGATCCGCCTCAATTACTACCCCGAACAGACGACCGCGCCGAAGCCGGGCCAGCTTCGTGCCGGCGATCATACCGATTACGGCCTGCTGACGATCCTGAACGGCGAGAACGTTCCCGGCGGCCTGCAGGTGCAGACCCGCACCGGCGAATGGATCGATGTCGAGACCGATCAGGACACGTTTGTCGTCAATATCGGCGATCTCCTGATGCGCTGGACCAACGATCGCTGGGTGTCGAACGTCCACCGCGTCATCAATCCGCCGGACAGTGTCGCGGCACGCAGCAAGCGCCTGTCGATCGCGTTCTTCCACCACCCAAACTACGACGCACTGATCGAATGCGTCGCGCCTCCAGGGAAAGCGAAATATCCGCCGGTCTATTCCGGCGAATATCGTGACCTGAAGTACCAGCAGACCCGCCTGAAATCAGCCTGATATAAGCACAGGAGCTATTGATGAAAACGATACGATTGCTAGCGACGGCCATCACAACAACATTGGGAGCGGCATTGGCCGCGACAAGCGCGCAGGCGCAAGAGACGATCAAGATCGGCATGACGCAGCCGCTCACCGGTGCCGTGGCTGCCTCGGGCAATTATGTCGCCAACGGAGCCAAGATCGCTGTTGATGTCATCAATGCGAAAGGCGGCGTTCTCGGCAAGAAGCTGGAGCTGATCCTAGAGGACAACAAGTCGAACCCGAAGGAGGCGGTCAACGCCGTCGAAAAGCTGATCCTGCGCGATAAGGTGCCGTTGCTGATCGGCGCTTGGAGCTCGACCTACACGCTCGCGATCATGCCGAAGCTGATCGAGTACAAGGTGCCGCTGATTGTCGAGACGTCCTCGTCCGGCAAGATCACCACCTCGGGCAATCCGTGGGTGTTCCGCATCAGTCCGACATCGGAAATGGAAGCCAAGGCATTCCTGGCGAAATATGACAGCTTCAAGCCGGGCATCAAGAAGGTCGATTTCCTGTCGGTGAACAACGACTGGGGCCGCGGCTCCGCTGACGAATTCAGCAAGTATCTGAAGACCAAGGGCGTGCAGGTTGGCTCGATCCAGTACATGGCGCCGGATGCAACCGACCTGTCGGCGCAGCTCACGGCAATCAAGCAATCCGGCGGCGACACGCTGTTCGTCACGACCGGCGTCGAGCAGATGACGCTTGCGCTCAAGCAGGCGGCCGAACTGAAATTGCCCCAGCGCATCATCACGACCGGCGGCTCATTTCCGGATCAGTTGATCGCGCAGCCCGGGCCGAAGGAAATGTCGAGCTATCATCTGCTCTTCTTCTCGCCCTGGTTCCCGGACAAGGCCAAGTATCCGGACATTGCCAAGGTTTATGTGGACGAATGGACCAAGCGCAAGCTGGATTTCCCGGGTCTGACTGAAGGCTTCCGTGGCTATGACGCCGTGCTCACAGCTGCCGAAGCGATCAAGACCGCGGGCAAAGCTGAGTCCGAAGCGCTGCGTGAAGCGCTGTGGAAAACCAAGCTGCCGGCTGTGAACGGCGACATCGCCTTCATCAAGGAAGGGCCTGCCGGTCAGGAAAGCGGGCAGAACGAACCCAACATCTATGTCGTCCTGCTCAATCAGGGCAAAGTGACGATGCCGCTGCCGTGATCGGCTGATCGTACCAATGATCCGGTCCGGCTCGCCATGAGCCGGGCCGGCACAAAGCAACTCAGCTTAGGGCAGGAAGCTTGGATCAATTTCTCCAACATATCGTGAACGGCGTGATGCTCGGCAGCACTTACGCACTGCTCGGCATCGGCCTGACGCTTGTCTTCGGCATTATGCGGATCGTCAATTTCACGCATGGCGAATTCTATGCGCTCGGCGCCTATATGGCGTATCTGTTCGTCGCCCAGCTTGGCCTGAATTTCTTCGTGGCCATTCTACTGGCAACAATTGTCGGCATTCTCGTCGGTGCGGCGCTGGAGTTCTTCATTCTGCGGCGGCTGAAAACGACGGATATCGATTCGGTGATGCTGCTGATGATCGGCCTTTGGATCGCCATGCAGAATACCGAGCAACTGATCTGGGGCGGTGTGGCGAAGCTCATTCCGTCGCCGTTCTCGCAGCAGCCGCTGGTGTTCGGTCCAGTGTCGGTGTCGCCGCTCAAGATCTTCGTGCTCATTACCGCGGTGGTTCTGCTGGTCGCCTTTCATTTCCTGATCAATCACACGCGTCTCGGCCTCGCCATGCGCTCGACTTTCCAGGATCGTGACGTGGCGGCGCTCATGGGAGTCAATGTCGGCACGATCTACATGGCTACCTTCGCGCTCGGCTCCGGGCTCGCAGCTGTTGCCGGCGCGTTGCTCGGCCCGATCTTCCTGGTTAATCCGACGATGGGGGATCTGGCGAGCCTGAAAGCCTTCGCCATCGTCATTCTCGGCGGGCTTGGCAGCACCGTCGGCGCCACCATCGGCGGATTTGCGATTGCGCTCGTTGAGGAATTCGGCGCCGGTTATATCTCGGCCGATTATCGCGACGCGTTCAGCTTCCTTGTCATCGTCGCCGTGCTGATCTTGCGGCCGCAAGGTTTGTTCACCCTCAAAGAGCGAGTGGGCTGATGCAACGGATTTTCGGCCTGCTTGTCGTTCTGATTTTTGCGACGCTGCCGTTCTGGATGAACGACCCCTACATTCTGGGGCTGTTGATCCTGACCGGCATTTTCATCGTGGCGGCGATCAGTCTCAATCTTTTGCTGGGTTACACTGGCCAGCTCAGCCTCGGGCATGTCGCCTTCTTCGGGATCGGCGCTTACACCAGCGCCTTGTTGTCGCGCGGCTTTGACGTCGACCTCGGCTTCGGCCTTGTGCTCGATGTTGCGGCGAAACCGGTGTGGCTGTCATTCCTCGCCGGCATCGTGATGGCGGCCCTGTTCGGCTGGGTTGTCGGCCGCTTGGCCTTTCGTGTGCGCGGCGCCTATTTCGTCATTCTCACCGTCAGCTTCGCGCAGGTGATGCGGCTGATTGCGCTGAACTGGGTCGATCTCACCGAAGGGCCGATGGCCATCAACAATATTCCGCCATTCACATTGTGGCTGCCGGGTCTCGGCGTGACGACGCTGACCAGCAAGGCGCAGAATTACTGGCTGATCCTGGCCGTGGCGGTGATCTCGTTTGTTCTGGTTGCGCATATCGTCCACTCGCGTGTCGGGCGCGCGCTGATCGCCCTGCGGGAAAATGAGGGTCTCGCGCGCTCCGTCGGCATCCCGGTGACGCATTATCTTGTTCTGTCGACCATCGTCGCGGCGGCGATCGCCGGTGCATCGGGCGGTCTCTATACGCATTATGTGCGCATCGTCGATCCGGACGTGTTCATGTTCATCTACACCGTCACCATGATCATCATGGTCGTGACGGGCGGGAAAGGCACGCTGACCGGGCCGATCATCGGTGGGCTGATCTTCGGGTTGATGCCGGAAGTGCTGCGCGATTACGCGCGGCCGGAGGTGCAGTGGATCATCTATGGCGTGGCGATCGTGCTGATCGTCTTCTTCCTGCCGAACGGCATCGTTCCGGCCGTTGGAAAGATCTGGCAGCGGATCGCAGCCTGGAGTGTCCGATTCGTACCCGAACGCCTGAGGCCACGCCTGTCATGACGATGGTTGCACCCAACATGACGGTGGACAGCACCATCGCGCCTGCTTCGCCCATTCACGCATCGCTCGAGATCAGGGATCTTGCTGTTCATATCGGCGGCTTGGTCATTCTCGAGCAGATGAGTCTGTCGGTGCCGAAAGGCAAGATCGTCAGCTTGATCGGGCCTAACGGTGCGGGAAAGACGACGGCATTCAACATTATCACCGGCTATATGAAACCGACGGCCGGTGCTGTGTTCTTCGAGGGGCAAAATCTCATCGATATGACACCGGATGAGGTTGCAGGGCTCGGGCTCGTTCGGACATTCCAGCGCACCAGTATCTTTGCCGGCTGCACGGTTGCCGAGAACATCCTGACCGCGATGCATTTGCGCGGCCGTGCCGGTTTATGGGGCGCGATCCTTCGCTTGCCGTCGGTGCTGCGCGAGGAAGCGCGCCTGCAGTCCGAAGTCGAAGACATTCTTACTTTTGTGGGTTTGCAAGGACGCGCCGGAGAAATGGCTGGCAGTCTTGCTTATGGCGAGCAGCGGCTTCTCGGTCTCGCAATCGCGCTTGCAGCGCGTCCGAAACTGCTGCTGCTCGATGAGCCGGCGGCCGGCCTCAACCCGTCCGAGACCGAACGCTTCAAGGAACTGGTTCGCCGGATCTGCGACGATGGCGTCACCGTGCTGCTGGTCGAGCACGACATGCAGATGGTGATGAGCATTTCCGACACGGTGTTTGTGCTCAATCAGGGCCGCATCATCGCATCCGGAACACCAGTCATGGTCCAGAACGATCCGGAAGTGATCAAGGCTTATCTTGGAACGGGATTGAAGAAGCGTGCTAAAACTTGAGAGCCTCACTGTCTGTTATGGTGCCGTGACGGCGCTGCGTGACGTCTCGATCGAGGTCGAGGAGGGCGAGCTCGTCACGCTTATTGGCGCGAACGGTGCAGGCAAGACGACGACGCTGAAAGCGATCAGCGGCATGCTCCCGCTCGCCGGAGGGACGATCACATTCGATGGCCGCAAGATCAGCGGCGCCACGCCGAGGCAGATCCTTGCTCTCGGCATCGCCCATTGCCCCGAAGGGCGGCGGGTGTTTCCGCATCTGACCGTTCGCGAAAATCTCGAAATGGGTGCCTTCCTGCGGCGCGACCAGACGGCAGTGAAGGGGGACATGGAGCGGATTTTCTTCAAGCTTCCGCGATTGCGAGAGCGTATCGCCCAGATCGCCGGTACGTTGTCTGGCGGCGAGCAGCAGATGCTGGCAATTGCACGCTCCCTGATGTCGCGGCCGCGCATGATCCTGTTCGACGAGCCTTCGCTTGGCCTCGCACCGAACATCACCGAGATCATCTTCGAGATCATTGAGGATATCCGCCGCGAGGGCACGACGGTGCTGATGGTCGAACAAAATGCGCTCGCCGCGCTTGATATGTGCGACCGCAGCTATCTTCTGGAAACCGGCCGTGTCGTTCAGTTCGGCACTGGCGAGCAGATGCTGGGCGATGCTCACGTGCGCCGCGCCTATCTCGGCGGTTGAGAGCAGTCCGTCACGAATGCCGGCACATTGGGTTCATGCCTGTCGTCTTGAGGCATTCGAGAACCGGCAGATTATCGGCGTGACGGTAGAAGGGCAGCATCTCGTCATTGTCCGTGATGATGATCGCTTCTTTGCCGCCGAACGCGCCTGCCCGCATGAGGGAGCCGATCTCGCGCAAGGCCGCTGTTCGGGCGCTAAACTCCATTGCCCGCGTCATCTGGCCTGGTTTGATCTGGACAGCGGCGCGGTGTCGCCGGGATGGTCTTTCCGCGCGCTTCAGATTTATCCCGTCCGTGTTGTGGGGAGCGACGTCTGGATCGGTCTCGCCCGCGCGAGCGTTAAAGATCGTCAGTGATCTGTGTCGCGTGCGCTTCTCTGATTAACGTGGCGGTGCGCAGCCGCGCAGGAATACCTTCACCGCGATCCGCACGGTCTCGTCGATCTTGTCGCGCTTCGCAGCGCGCGGCATGCTGGTCAGCCAGCCGAGCTGATGCTCTCCGATCAGCATATCGAGAAACAGCACGGCAAGCCGGTACGGGTCTTCCTTCTCGATCTGTCCATCCTGCTGCTGTTTCTCGATCCAGGACGCGACGAGCTTGTAGGCTGATGCGGGACCTGTCTGAAAGAACAGGCGGCCAGCGTCTGGGAACGTGCGTCCGATCGAAACCATCAATCTGTGAAATTCCAGAATGGGCGGGCTGAGCACGGTGGCCAGAAAGGAATGACCGATCGTCGTTAATTGCTCTTCGAGACTGCCTTGGGGGTCGATATCGATCGCAAGTGTCACGTCCTCACATTTCTGGCGGACGACCGCTTCAAACAAGCCTTCCTTGCCGCCAAACCAGGCGTAGATCGTCGCCTTTGACCCGCCGACGACACCGATGATGTCGTCGATCGTGACGTTGTCATAGCCTTTTTTAAGAAAGAGCGGCGCGGCTGCGCGGACAATGCGTTCGCGGCGCTGATCGACCGATTCCGGCCGGCCGGGTCCAGGGGTAGAGCCACGCGGGCGGCGCGCCGGCCCGGATGGCTTCGTATTCTGAATAGACATGCGGTTTACCAAATCAAACGTCGGATAGATCTAGTCCCAAAACTTTACGATTGCATCAGGCAACAAACCTACTGTAACGTACAGTACAGTACCAAACAACAAAAAGACGTTCTGGGAGGTTGCGCATGGAAGCCGGTTACCGGCTTGTCAGCTATGCTGACGCTCAAGGCAGGCCGCAGGGGGGCATTCTGGCCAGAGGGCGCGTCCTCGCCCTGCCGGATGTTCTCGGTCATAACTTCAAGACCGTCATGGACGTGCTGCGCTCGTGGGATGAAGCGCATCAGCATCTCGCACGTGCCGTTGAGGTCAATGCATTTGCGGACAAGAGCAGGCATCTCTCCGAGCTAAAGTTGCTGGCGCCGGTTTTGTATCCGGGTGCTCTCTTCTGCGCCGGGGCGAATTATTGGGATCATCTCGAAGAGATGTCTGAGATCGCCAAGCGCACGACCGGCAAGGCGCCATCGATGACCAAGGCGCCGGAGCCCTGGTTCTTCATGAAAACGACCGCCGGCTCGATCATCGGCGATGGTGCGCCGGCGCGTTTGCCGAATTTCTCCAGGCAGATCGATTGGGAGGCCGAACTGGGCGCCGTTATCGCCCGGCCGACAAGAAACATTTCGGAAGAAGACGCCCTGAGCGCCGTTGCCGGTTACCTGATCGTCAACGACCTATCGGCCCGCGATCTGATGAAGCGGGAGAACTCGCCGTTTATTTACGACTGGATCGGTCAGAAGTGTTTCGAGGATGGTGCGCCGATGGGACCGTGGCTGACGCCGGCAGCCTATGTGAAGGATCCCAACAACCTCGGCATCAAGCTTTGGGTCAATGGCGTTCTGAAACAGGATTCCAACACCGGCAAGATGGTGCACAACACCGCTGAGCAGATTGCCTATCTCAGCCGGCACGTGACCTTGCAGCCGGGTGACATCATTGCCACGGGCACGCCAGCAGGCGTCGGGCTGCCGCGCGGTGAATTTCTCAAAGCCGGCGACGAAGTGAAAATTGAAATCGATGGGCTCGGTACGCTGGTCAACCGGATGGTTGCTGATACCGCCACGTGAGGGTGAAAAGGTCGCGCCTGAAGTCCAAATGCGCGTGAAGGCCAAAATGTAGGAGTTGCGTGATGCCGTCCGCCACAGAACTCAAGATCGCAGAACTTACGAAAGGCATGCTGAAGCTCAAGCTGTTCGTGATCTTTTCTCAAGGAAAGGGTCTCGACCTGAAGCCGTATCTCGCCGAGCACCTGCAATACATGGTTGATCTCGAGCGTCAGGGAAAGCTGTTTGCATCCGGACCGCTCGGCGACAGTACAAGAGGCGACGGCATGACGATCGTGCGTGCTGCCAGTGAAGCCGAAGCGCGAGAGCTTGCGATGCGCGATCCGTTCGTTGTCAACGGCATCCGTACTTTCACGCTGCAGCCATGGATCGTGATGGAAGGCTCGCTGAGCGTGACGGTGAACTTTTCCGATCAGACGGCCAGGATTTCCTGACGCGACAACGATCGCGAATTAAAAAAAGAAAAACACATCATGGGGAGGAATAATACATGCGGAAGATCGGCTTCATCGGGATAGGCAAGATCGGCCTGCCGATCTGCGAACATCTGATCAAAAGCGGTTACACAGTGATCGGCTATCGGCGCAGTTCGCTCGCCGATTTCGAAAAACTGGGCGGCATTGCGGCGCAATCGCCTGCGGATGTCGGGCAGCAGGCCGATATCGTGTTCACCTGTCTTCCCAACGACGAAGCACTGGAAGAGGTGGTGCGTGGGTCAGAGGGGCTTTTGAAATCCGCGCGGCCGGGACAAATCGTAGTTGAATTTGGCTCTCACCCTGTATCGGTGAAACAGCAATATGTTGCGCCGTTTGCCGAAAAAGGCGTGACCTTCCTCGACGGCGAAGTCAGCGGCACACCAGGCATGGTAACGGCGCGCAAAGCCGTGATCTATCTTGGCGGACCTGCCGAAGCCGTAAGGAAAATCGAACCGGTCGTCTCGTCCTTTGCTGAATTGTGCATGCATCTCGGGGATTTCGGCGCGGCCACCAAGGTCAAGCTGGTCAACAATTTTCTTGTGGCTTTGCATATCGCGGGGACAGCGCAGGCGATGGCTTTGGGCTTGAAGACCGGCGTTGACAAGGATCTGTTGATCAAGGCTGTCGCGACCGGAAGCGGCGGCTCTCTGCAGTTCGGCATTCGCGCCCCCTGGATGGCCGAACGGCGCTTTCTGCCGCAGCAGGGTTCGGCCGCCGGGCTCGCGCATTATCTCGATACGGCCAAGGATCTCGCCACCGACGCCGGCGTCGCGACCGATCTGCTCGACTGCCTGATCGGCGTCTTCGATCGCGCTGTGCCGAATATCGGCGAGCGCGATGTGTCGGCCATGCTCGAATATTTCGAAACCACCCGTAAAAACTGAAAAGGAGTCCTCCATGATCGGAGTGAAGAAGATTTCCCACGCGAGCTACGAGACGCCGGACCTCGAACGGCAGATCGAGTATTACACCGACATTCTCGGTCTTTCGTTGATCGCGCGCGAAAGAGATGCGGTCTATCTGGCCAGCACGATCGAGCACCATTCGGTGATCCTGAGGCACGGTTCGCATCCGCGCTGCACGCGCATCGGCTTTCAGTTGGGAGCTGATGATGACCTCGATGCTTTTGAAAAGCAGACTGCGGCGCATGGCATCCGCGTGACGCGCAAGAAGGATGCCGAGCCGACCATCGACGATATGGTCTCCTTTGAGGATCTGAAAGGCACGGTGATGGAGGTGTTCAAGCGGCCAGAGCCGCTTCACCAGCCATTCCGGAGCCAGGGCGTGGTGCCGCACAAGCTCGGCCATATCGCATTCCATGTCGCGGACGTGAAGGCGATCACCCGCTTCTATTGCGATGTGCTCGGCTTTCGCGTGTCGGACTGGATGGGCGACTATTTCTCGTTCCTGCGTTGCGGAAAGGACCACCACACCATCAACCTTGTCGAGACCGGTACCAACAAGCATTTCCATACGGCCTTCGAATTGCGCGATTGGGGCCACATGCAGACGGCGCTCGATTGGCTGAGCAGGAATGGTTACCGCACGCTCTGGGGGCCAGGGCGTCATGGCATCGGCCACAACCTGTTCTCCTATCATCGCAGCCCGAACGGAATGATCACCGAGCTGTTCGCCGAGCTCGATCAGATGAATGAGGAGTTTGGTTATTTCGAACCGCGCCCCTGGCACCGCGATAATCCGCAGCGTCCGAAGACATGGCCGAAGACGCCGGAAGCCGCCAACCTGTGGGGTCCGATGCCGCCGGATGAAATGATGGAGTAAGTGCCGGCGCCGACGTGAGGCGCACCGTTAGAATAAGTACGAAAAGTACAAACTAGGGGAGAAAACGAAATGTCCAGGATGCTGCAAAAGGCAGTGATGTGTTGTGTCGCATCACTTGCTGTTATGTTGTCGATCGCGTGGTCCGTAACGGTCCACGCGCAAAGCAAGGATCCGATCAAGATTGGTTTTAGCATGTCGCTTACTGGCGCGGTCGCGCCGAACGGGCGTCAGCTTCTCACGTCGCTCGAGATCTGGCGAGACGATGTGAATGCGGCCGGCGGTCTGCTCGGCCGGCCGGTCGAGCTCGTGTATTATGACGATCAAAGCACGCCCGCCAACGTACCGGCGATCTACACCAAGCTGATGTCGGTCGACAAAGTCGACCTGCTGCTTGGACCCTATGCCACCAATATGACGGCGCCAGCGATGCCGATCATCATGCAGGCCAACAAGACGACAATCTCGCTGCTGGCGATCGGCGTGAATCGGCACTTCAATTACGACCGTTACTTCTCGATGGTGCCGATCAGTTCCGAGGGGGTCGCGGCCTTCTCGCGCGGTTTCTTCGAACTGGCAGCGGCGCAAAATCCGAAGCCCACGACCGTTGCAATGATCGCTGCAGATGCGGAATTCGCCCGCACGGCAGCCGATGGCGCAAAGGAGAATGCGAAGAAGCTCGGACTCAAGATCATCTATGACCGCAGCTATCCGCCGACGACCACGGACTTCGCGCCGGTTGTGCGCGCGGTGCAGGCCGCGAATGCCGATATCGTGTTCGTGGCGGCCTATCCGCCGGACACGGTCGGTATTGTCCGCTCGGCGCATGAGGTGGGACTGAAGCCGAAAATGTTCGGGGGCACCATGATCGGCCTTCTGGCGACACCGCTGAAAGTGCAGCTTGGACCGCTGACGAACAATCTCGTCATCATGGAAAGTTTCGTGCAGGCGCCGACCTTCAACTTCCCGGGCCTGCAGGAGATGCTGGCGAAGTATCGCGACAAGGCCAAGGGTCAGCAGATCGATCCTTATGGTATCGGGTTCGCGCCGTTCGGTTATGCGGCCGGGCAGATCCTGGCGAAGGCTGTGACCGAGACCAAAGGGCTCGATCACGACAAGATCGCCAAATACATCCATGCCAACAAGTTCCAGACCGTGGCCGGCGAAATCTCGTTCGGCAAAGACGGCGAATGGTCTGAGCCGCGAACGGTGTTCACCCAGTTCCAGGATGTGCAGCCCAACGACGTCACGCAGTTCCGCGACGGCTCCAAGCAACCAATTTTATGGCCTGAAAAATACAAGACCGGAACGATGATCTATCCCTATTCCGCCGAGAAGAAGTAAGGGCGGCGGCCTGGCGTAATATGCTTCAGAGGGAAGGCGCTGCAACCGCGATCAATGCGGGGCGCCTTCCCATCCCACAGCAATAAAATTCGGAGGAAGTCATGGCTCTGCGGCGAGGGCTTTTGTCGTCTATGATGTCGTGCGCGCGCATGCATGTGCTCTTCGGCGTTTTCACGGCCGCGATCCTGCTGGCGACGTCCGCGATTGTGAGCGCGCAAGGGGCCGATTATCCGACCCGCCCGATCCGTGTCATCGTTGCCGTTGGCCCCGGCGGTGTCGGCGATCTGTTCATGCGGGCGTTGGGCGAGAAGCTGAGTGACAGCCTCAAGCAGCCGATCATCATCGAGAACAAGCCCGGCGGCGCCTTCAACATTGCAGCGCGCGCTTGCGCGGAGTCGCCGCCGGATGGCTACACGATCTGCCTGCTGCCGGGCGAGCCGCTGACGTATAATCAGTTCCTGTACAAGGACATCGGCTACGATCCGGTGAATGGTTTCGCGCCGATCACCAACCTGTTTTTCATCACCCAGGTGCTGGCGATCAACTCTTCGCTCGGCGCCAAGGATCTCGCCGAACTCGCGGTTTTGTCGAAGCAGAAGCCGGGAACGCTGAGCTATTCGTCGCCCGGGCTGTCGCAGACGCTGTTTGTCGAGGAGTTCAAGAAAAAGAACAACGCGGACCTCGTCTGGATTCCCTTCAAAGGCGGTGGTGATGCGATGGCCAACTTTTTGTCGGGAAGTGTCCCGATCGTCTTCCTTGGCCTCGGCAATGTGATCTCGTTTATTGAATCCGGAAAAGCGACCGCCCTGGTGATGGACGGCGACAGGCGATCCCCGCTCATCCCCAATGTTCCGACGGTCAGTGAGACGGGCTATACCGGCGATATCACCCGCAGTTATTTCGGTCTCGTCGCGCCGGCAAAAACCCCTCCGCAGGTCATCAAGACGCTGAATGACGCCATTGCGACTGCTTTCAAGGATCAGGATTTCGTACAAAAGCAACTGATCGCCAAAGGGTTGGACCCAGCGATGTCCTCGCCTTCGGATTTCGGCGAATTCCTGAAAAAAGATCGCAAGGCCGCCGAGCAGGTTTCGAAAGCCTCTGGGCGAAAGGTGCAGTGACGTCTGTACATTCAAAGGGAATAACGTCGACTGCTACGGCGTGCTGGAAATGGATTGGGGAATGACTGACGTGAGCCATCTCAAGCCGAGCTTTATTGCGACCATCACAGCACGCGACGGGATCAAGTTGGCAGCCGCCGTGTATCTGCCCGAAGACGAGGGCAGATACCCGACCCTGTTTGCGGCATCGCCTTATCGTTTCGACAACAACGCGGCGCCGGCGATGCCGATCTTTCTTTGGCGTGAAACCGGCCCGATCGATTATTACCTGAAGCACGGCTACGCTTTCGTCCATCTCGATGTGCGGGGCACCGGTCGTTCCGAAGGCGACTATCGCTACATGTGCGAGGCGGAGCAGCGCGATCTCTACGATGTCATCGAATGGATCACGCGGCAGGACTGGTCAAACGGAAAGGTCGGCGGCATCGGCCAGTCCTATTATGCCCGCATGCAATGGTTCATGGGCATCCAGAACCCACCGGGCCTCGCCTGCATCGCGCCCTATGATGGCAATGTCGATACCTATCGGTCGTCGGCCTATACCGGCGGCATTCCCGGCGCTTTTCCTTCGACGTGGTACAACTCGACAACGCGTTGCATCAATCAATACCCGGCGAGCGGCCCATCGCGCCTACTGGAATGGGACTATGTCGGCGCGGTGAAGGCGCATTCCACCTATGACGATTTCTGGAAATCGCGCGCCGCGGCTGAAAATCTCGACAAGATCGAAGTGCCGGTGTTTTCCATTGGCGTGTGGTCGAAGGTCGATCTCCACCTTAATGGCAACATTGTCGGCTTCCAGCGCACGAAGTCGCCAAAGAAACTTCTGGTGTTCGGCTCGTCGAGCCTGTTTGCCGCTGTCGCTGATTTCTCCAGCGAAGCGTTCCACGAAACCTATCTGCGGCCGTTCTACGATCATTATCTGAAAGGTCTTGAGACTTCCTATCCGAGCGAACCTCCGGTTCGATATTTCGTCGCCGGCGCGGAGACATTCCGCACAGCCGAAACTTGGCCGCCGAAGGAGATTTCATACAAGCCGTTCTATCTCCGTGCGGGGCCGACGGGCTCTGTCTCCTCGCTCAACGATGGCGCCCTGAGTGAGGAGAAACCAGGCGAAGGCGAGACATCCTATGATTATCCCAATCCACAATGGCGTGCGGGCGTCGTCGGGTTCGATCGCAATGGCCGTCCCGATCCGGTTGGCCATGTGCTGACATTCACGTCGGACGAACTTGCGCAGGATGTCGAGATCGCGGGGCCGATCCAGCTGAACCTTTATGCATCGTCGAGCAACACCGATACAGATTTCATCGTCAAGATTTCAGAACAATATCCGCGCGACAAAGGCGCAGATCCTTCAGCCCAGCCGCGCAACCGCGTCGTGACCAAGGGCTGGCTGCGCGCCTCGCATCGCATGATCGACCGGGAGAGGTCGTTGCCTTACGCGCCCTGGTATCTGCACCTCGCGCCGGAACCAATCGAGCCAGGCAAGGTCTATCATTACGAAATCGCGGTGATGCCGACGGCCTATCGCCTCAAGAAGGGCAGCAGAATTCGCGTCGAGATCGCCAATGGTGATTCCCAACTCACCGAATTCGTGTTCCAGCACGAATATACGCCGAACAAAGTGGGCCGAGACACGATCCACCATGACGCGCAACACCCTTCGCACGTCATGCTGCCGATTGTGACATGTGCGGATTGACGCATCACTCAGTCTAGGCACATCGCCCGAACTCCAACCGGCGACATTTTTGCCGCGCTGCAAAATATTTGCATATGAAAATAAAATGCCTTAGGACGCTGGGAAAGACGTAAACCCGTGTCTATCGGATGATCAGGGAGGAAGAGCCGTGAAAGGCAAAATTGCGCTCGAGGAGCATTTCGCGATTCCGGACACTTTGCAGGATTCGGCGGGATTCCTGGCAGAATCGGTTTGGAATGAATTGAGCGTACGTCTGCTCGATATTCACGAGAAGCGCCTGAAGCTGATGGACGCCCATGGCATCGAAATGATGCTGTTGTCCCTGAATGCGCCGGCGGTGCAGGCCATTCCCGATCCGAAGAAAGCCAACGATCTTGCGATAAAGGCCAATGACTGGCTGGCCGAGCAGGTGGCGAAGCGGCCGGATCGCTTCCAGGGCCTTGCGGCGTTGCCAATGCAGGATCCGGATATGGCCATTCGTGAGCTGCAGCGTTGCGTGCGGGATCTCGGCTTCGTCGGTTCGCTGGTCAACGGTTTCTCGCAGATCAACGATCCGAATGTCGCGGTCTATTACGATCTCAAGCAATATTGGCCGTTCTGGGCGGAAAACGAAAAGCTGGATGTGCCGTTCTATCTGCATCCGCGCAATCCGCTGCCGGCGGATGCAAAAATCTATGACGGGCATCCCTGGCTGCTCGGCCCGACCTGGGCGTTTGGGCAGGAGACAGCGGTTCATTCTTTGCGGCTGATGGCATCGGGGCTGTTTGACCAGCATCCGAACCTGAAGATCGTGCTCGGCCACATGGGCGAAGGTCTGCCCTACAGCATGTGGCGTGTCGACAATCGCAACGGCTGGGTCAAGGAACCGCCGCGGTATCCGGCCAAGAAGAAACTCGGCGAGTATTTCCAGAACAATTTCTGGCTGACGACATCGGGCAATTTCCGCACCCAGACGCTGATCGATGCGATTCTCGAAATCGGCGCCGACCGCATTCTGTTCTCGACCGACTGGCCGTTCGAGAATATCGATCACGCCGCTGACTGGTTTGACGTCGCGACCATCAGCGAGGCTGACCGGATCAAGATCGGCCGCACCAATACCGAGAAGCTGTTCAAGCTGAAGCTTTGACGCGTCGCTTTGCGGGAGTTTTGGCCGCGCGTGGCTTGTCGCGCGGCCGCTCGCTGTTCTGCTGCCGCAGCACTTCGCGATCGGCGGTTTCCAGATTTTGATAAACGATTTTCAGAAGTTCCTTGAGCGTTCTGACATCGCTATCGCTCAGGCCCTTCATCGCAATGTCTTCGTAGCGGATGGCATAGGGCGAGATCGACTCGGCCAACTCGAGGCCACGTTGCGTCAGCGTCACACTGAGCGCCCGGCCATCGAGTCCCGATCGTCGCCGTACAATCAATTTTTTCCGCTGCATGGCGACGAGCAGGCGTGACAGCGTTGAAAGATCGATGCTGGTGCGTTCGGACAATTCGCCGAGCCGGTTATCGCCGCGATGCCAAAGTTCGAGCAGCACGCGCCACATCGGCAATGTAACGCCGTAGTCTTCGATGTCGCGCGAAAACATCACGCCGATCCGAAGACCAGCGCGGTTCAGGAGATAGGGCAGGAAGTCTTGAAGGTTCAGCTTGCGAGACATGATGATGCCGGATGTTCATCCCGAAATAGATGTGAACCCTTTGAAGCGCAAGAAAATTTCCTGGAAGCTTGCAATTTTGCGACGCAACATTCCGGGGATCAAAAATACTTGCAAATGCAAATTAATGCTTGCAGGTGTCGTCCGCCTTCAATAGGCTTCGCTCAATAATAAAAATCCAGGGAGATGGGCATGGCGCTTGCTGCCACAGCGAAAGGTGCGGACATTCCGAGCGTTGCCGAGTTGTTGCGGCGAGCGGAAGAGATATCCGTCATTGCGCGCGAGCGCGCCGTTGAAACCGAGACGGCCCGTCAGGTTTCCGCCGATCTCGTCGACAGGATGCGACAGGCCGAGCTGTTTCGCATCATGCAGCCGCGCCGTTATGGCGGTTTCGAATATGGCTATGACGTCTTCGTCGAAGCTGTCTCGGTCATTGCCAGCGGCGACGGTTCGACGGGCTGGGTCTACAGCCTTGGCGCCGTGCATCCGTGGATGGTGGCCTGCTATCCCGATCAGGCGCAGCAGGATTTCTGGCGCGATACGTTCGACACTGTTGCCGCTGTGTCCTATGCGCCGGCTGGCAAAGCCACGCCGGACGGTGATGGCTTCAGGTTGAGCGGGCGCTGGAGTTTCGCCAGCGGCGTCGACAATGCGACATGGGGAATCCTGGGCGGCATGATCCCCACAGGGGACGGCGCCAAGCCGGGATTTTTCCTCGTACCGAGCTCCGACTATTCAATTCATGACGACTGGAATCCGATGGGGCTGGCCGGCACCGGCAGCAAAACCATCGTGATTTCCGAAGCCTATGTGCCGGCCTATCGCATCGTCACCTTTGGCGACATGCTTACCGGGCGCGGGCCGGGCACGGCCTTCAACACCAATCCCATCTACAAGCAGCCGATGCTTGCCGTTGTGCCGCAATGCCTTGTCTCGCCGGCGCTCGGCATGGCACGCGGTGCGGTCAAGGCGTTTATCGAGCAAGTGGGAAACCGCACGACCCGCGGCGCGGTCGCCGGCGGCAACAATCGCATGTCCGAATTCGCCACGGTGCAGATGCGCGTTGCCGAAGCCACCGCTTCCATCGATGCTGCGCAACTGATGATCCATCGCGATCTTCGTGAAACACGCGAGATTGTCGATAGCGGCAAAAGTGTCGACGTCGATATGCGCATGCGCAATCGTTTAACGCACACTTTCGCGACCAAACTCCTGGTGCAGGCCGTGGATGCAGTTTTTCTTGCGATGGGCGGCAGTGCGCTCGGCATGCATCATCCGGTGCAGCGCTTTTGGCGCGATATCCATGCCGCAAGCTCGCATATCAGCCTGAACTGGGATTCGGTCAGCGCGATGTACGGACAACATGTCTTCGGTCTCGAACCTAAGGGGCAATACTGATCGGCTCTGACAATTTGGCATCAACAGAATAACGGCGATACACGCCGGAGCGCGATATAAAGGGAGGAAATATGACACGGCTTCGTATTCTGGCGTTGAGCGCTGCAGTGTGCCTGTTGACGACAGTCGCGCAGGCACAGACATTCACGATGAAGATCTCGTCGCCGACGGTGAACGACCTGTCGCAGGAATGGGCGAAGGAGTTCAAGGCTGGCGTCGAGGCACGCTCCAAGGGCCGCATCAAGGTGGAGTTCTATCCCGCCAGCCAGCTGGGTCAGATCCCGGCGACGGTCGAGGGGACCGCGATGGGGACAATCGAAGCGGTGGTGCCGGCCAGCGGCTTCTTCATTGGGCTTGAGCCGCGATTCCAGGTCTTCGATGCGCCGGGTCTGTTTACGGACATGGCGCATGCGCAACGCGTGTTCGCAGATCCCGAGGTGCGCAAACAGCTTTCGACCCTCGGCGGCACCAAGGGCGTCGAACCGATTGCGATCCTGCCGCATGGCCCGCTGATGCTGCTGTCGCATAAGCCGATCCGTGCCGTCGCCGACTTCAAGGGTCAGAAAATCCGCGTGCCGGGAGCGGCGCCCCTGCAGATCGAGCCGTTCAGGAAACTCGGGGCTGCGCCGGTGTCGATGCCGCTCGGCGAAGTCCTGTCGGCGATGCAGAACCGCACCATCGACGGACTGATCGCCAGCGCGACTGTATTCACCGCATTCAAATATTACGATCTCGCCAAGGGGCTGACGTCCTTGCCGGGCTCGTTCCTGATAGCGCCTGTCATGGCCAACAAGAACTTCCTGAAATCGCTTGGACCGGAACTTGAGCCGATGGTCCGTGAAGAAGCCTTCAAGGCGCAGCAGAAGGTCGGGAAATTCGCGATCGAGGATGTCGCCCGCACCGTCGATGTCTGGAAGAAGAATGGCGGCGAAAACATCGTGTTGTCTGACGGAGAGAGCAAAGCCTATCTCGATCAGGTCAAGTCGGTGTTGCCGGGCTTGCTGAGTGCGAATGCTGCAATCAAGGCCGATTTCGACGTGTTGTCGGCGGCCGCCCAGCGTTTGAACAACTGATAAAGCGACCCGAATGACATCCGTCGACAAGCTGGTTGACGCGCTCACCTTTACGGTCGAGCGCGTCCTTGCGCTGGCGCTCATTCTCGGTATCTCGCTGAATTTCATCAATGTGGTCGGCCGCTACGTCGCCGGCTTCACCATGAACGGCGTCGATGAAGTCGAGATCTATATCCTGATCTGGATTGCCTTCCTCGGTGCGGCGATCGTCACGTGGCGCGGCGAACACCTGCGGATGGACGTGCTGTTGAGTGCCTGCCCAGTGTGGGTGCAGAAGGCCGAAGCGGTCATCGAGACGCTGGTGATGTTTGCCGTCACCGCCTTCGTCGCGTGGCAGTCATTTCTTTACGTCGAACGCATCCATTCCCTTGGCGCATTGAGCGACATCGCCCGCATCCCGACCTGGATCCCGCATAGCGCGATCACCATCGGGTTTGGCAGCATGGCGCTGCTCGTCGTCCTGCGCGGGATCAAAAGGGTGATGGGCGCACCGTTGCCCGCTCGCGTTCAGGAGGAGACGCCGCAATGAGTTTTGCTCTCGGCCTTCTGCCGCTTGTTCTCCTGCTGGTCGGTTTTCCGATCTTTCTGGTGCTGCTGACCGCGGTCACGGTGGCACTGGTCTTTTATATGCATATCCCGCTGGCGGCCCTGCATCAGAACCTGTTCGGGTCGGTCAATGCCTATGCGCTGCTGGCGATCCCCTATTTCATCTATGCCGGCGAGTTGATGGGGCGGGGTAGCGTCGCGCAGCGTCTGGTCGATTTCGTGCAGGGCGGTGTCGGTTCGGTGCGCGGCAGCCTTGGCGTCACCACAGTCGGAACGGCAACGATCTTCGGTGCCATATCCGGTGTCAGCGCCGCGGCGGTCGCGACCATCGGCAAGGTGATGTATCCGTCGATGGTGCGGGCTGGTTATCCGAAGCCGTTCGCGGCGGGCCTTATCACCGCGGTCGGTGCGATCGACATCATCATTCCGCCCAGCATTCCGATGATCGTCTATGGCGCGGCGGCGCAGGAATCCGTGCCGCGCCTTTACGCGGCGGGCATCCTGCCGGGATTGCTGATCGCTCTGCTGATTGCCGGTTATGTGATCTGGCGTGCCTGGTCCGGCAATTTCGGCGCCGGTGCGCCGTTCAATGTCGGCCGTTTCATCCATTCGACGATGCGCGGATTATGGGCGCTCGGCGCACCGGCCATCATCCTCGGCGGCATCTATGGTGGTGTTTTCTCGCCGACAGAGGCCGCGGCCGTTGCTTGTGTTTACGCTGTTTTCGTCACGCTTGTCGTTTTTCGAGAACTGTCGTGGCGGGATATCCTCGAAGCCGCCGCGGCCACGGTGCGCTTCACCGCGCAGATCCTGATCATTGTGTCATGCGCCGGCGTCTTCTCCTGGCTGCTGACCGTCAATCAGGTGCCGGCCGCGCTCGTGGCCTGGATCCAGCATTTCGAAGTGTCGGCTTGGTCGTTCCTCCTGGTCGTCAATGTGTTGCTGCTGGTGGTTGGCTGCTTCCTCGATCCCCTCTCGTCGATCCTGCTGCTGACGCCGCTGCTGATTCCGGTGGTGAAGGCGCTGGGTATTGATACGGTGCATTTCGGCATCGTCGTGATGGTCAATCTGGCGATCGGGTTGTTCCATCCGCCGTTCGGGATCAACATCTTCGTCGCCCAGTCGGTTTTGGGGATCAGCCTGAACACGATCTATCGGGGCATCATTCCCTTCGTCATTCTTTACCTCGTCGCACTGGCGTTGATCACTTATGTGCCGGCGATCTCACTGGCGGGCGTCTGGGTGCTGCTGAACTGATCGTTCGACCGACAATCGTCACAACGGAGGATCTCGCCATGCTGACACGCCGAGCCTTGATGCGAAATGCGGCTGCTGGAATAGCCGTTGCAAGTGGCGCTTTCGGGGTGGTGCAGGCGCAGAATGCTGCAAAGAATGTCCGCATCATTGTCGGATTTCCAGCGGGAGGGGGCACCGATGTGCTGGCGCGCCTTCTTTCCGAGAAGCTGAAAGACGGGTACGCGGCCTCGAGCATCGTCGAGAATAGAACGGGTGCAGCGACACGCATTGCCATCGAATTTGTGAAGAATGCCGAAGCCGATGGGAGCGTGCTGCTGTTCACGCCGGACTTTCCGATGACCGTCTATCCCTTCAGCTTCCGCTCGCTCAATTACGATCCGGTGAAGGATTTCACGGCCGTTGCGCCCGCTGCCAAATCCACATTGGCTTTCAGTGTCGGTCCGGCGGTGCCTGCCGACATCAAGACGCTGTCCGATTTCGTGAACTGGGCCAAGGCGAACCCGGACAGGGCGACCTATGCCACGACGGCGGCGGGAGGCACGCCGCATTTCACCGGCCTGATGTTGTCGCAGGACTCCAAGGTGCCGATGACGCCGGTCCATTACAAAGGCGGCGCGCCGGCCTTGCAGGACCTGATCGGCGGCCATGTCTCGTCCAGCATCAATCCGGTCGGCGAGACCTTGCCCTTTGCAAAGGCTGGCTCAGTCCGCGTGCTGGCGGTCACCAGCCCGCAACGCTCGAAATTCCTGCCGGATGTGCCCACGATGAAAGAGGCCGGATACAACGTCGTGATCGAGGCCTGGCTTGGCGTACTGGTGCCGTCCAAGACGCCGGTCGATATCGTGGCCAAGCTCAATCAGGCGGTGAAGCAGGCCTTCAGCGCACCGGACGTTGTCGAGAAGCTGGCCGTGCTTGGAAACGAACCGGCCTACCAAACACCCGCCGAATTTGCGGCGACACTTCGTGCCGATCTCGAACGATGGGGGCCGATCGTGAAGGCGTCCGGCTTCGTGGCCGACTAGGCCGCTGCCAGTTCAAACTTGGTAAACGTATAAACACGCGCCTGCCCACTGGCGCGCTGTCTTGACGAACCGTCTCCATCAGCCGACGATAAGCGGCAGATGGCCGCAGACGGCTGCGTAATTGCATTCTGTTGTGGCCACTCTTCTGATTTGACGATAAGCGAAATTACTGTGGCGCGGACTGCGCCAACAGAAAAACTGATCGACGATAAGAAAAGGTGCGGACAACGCGCGTTAAAGAGGGAGGATTAAAAGTGTTTCGACGACACATGATGACGCTTGCTGTGAGTGTTGCCACGCTCGCCGCAGCGACGGGTTTTGCCGCAGCGCAGGATACGTTGAAAATCGGCGCCAGCGCGCCAAAGACTGGTCCGCTTGCGGGCGGCGCGGCGGTGACGCATTGGCCGAACATCAAGCTCTGGATTCAGGAGGTGAATAACCGCGGCGGCCTCAAGGTCGGCGGCAAAAACATGAAACTCGAGCTTGTCGAATACGACGACAAGACCTCAGGCGAAGAGGCGGTGAAGAACATCCAGCGTCTCGCAACCGTCGACAAGGTCGATTTCATCGTCACCCCATACTCGACCGGCCTGAATGTCGCGACGGCGCCGCTGATCGCGCGTTATGGCTATCCGCACATCACCACCAGCGCGGCGACCGACAACGTGCCCGAATTCGCCAAGCGCTGGCCGAATTCGTTCTGGCTGCTCGGCACCTCGAAGCAACTGGCGGAAGGTGTTGCCGATGCGTTGGTGAAGCTGCGTGACTCCGGTGCGATCGGCAAACGCGTGGCATTGGTCAACGTCGCCGACGCATTCGGACTCGAGCTCTTCAATGCCGGCAAGCCGGCGCTACAGAAGGCCGGCTTCGATATCGTCTATGAAGCATCCTATCCGCTCGGCACGCAGGACGTGGCGCCGATCATCAGCGCGGCCAAGGCCGCGAACCCGGATGCCTTCGTGGCCTTCTCCTATCCGCCGGACACCTTCGCGCTGACCGAACAGGCGCAGATCCAGAAGTTCGATGTCGGTGCCTTCTATGTCGGCGTCGGCACCGCCTTCCCGGGTTATGCGGGGCGCTTCAAGGACAATGCCAATGGCGTCATGGGCGTCGGCGGCATCAACGCCGACTCCAAGGCGCTGCAGGAATACCGGAAGAAGCACAAAGAGGTGACCGGCGCAGACCCCGATTCCTGGGCGAGTGCGGTGACCTATGCCGGTCTGCAGGTGCTGGAGCAGGCGATCGAGCGCGCCGGCACGACCGACAAGGCGGCCGTCATCGCCGAGATCAAGAAAAAGCCCTTTAACACGGTGGTTGGTGAAATCTCATTGGCTGACAACATCAACCACAAGGTGTGGTCGGTCGGTCAGTGGCAGAACGGATCGTTCAACGGCGTCGCCGCCTCGAAGGGCGTCGACGGCGCGAAAGCGCCAGTCAAGAAAGAAGCCTGGAAGTAAGGGAGCGATCCGGCGATCTGCATCCGGCGCGGCCGACGCTGC
The DNA here is from genome assembly GCF_002119765.1 of Pseudorhodoplanes sinuspersici. Taxonomy (NCBI): domain Bacteria; kingdom Pseudomonadati; phylum Pseudomonadota; class Alphaproteobacteria; order Hyphomicrobiales; genus Pseudorhodoplanes; species Pseudorhodoplanes sinuspersici. Next base: position 57,531 of record NZ_CP021112.1, on the reverse strand, counting down.
GCCGGATGTGTTCGTGTGGGAAGAGGAATGGAAACGCTCATTACCGGCATCCTGCTCGGCGGCACCTATGCACTCATTGCGCTGGGGCTGACGCTGCAATACGGCGTCGCGCGCATCATGAACCTCGCCACCGGTGAGACGCTGGTCGCGGCCTGTTTCATCGCTTTCTGGCTGTTTGCGTCGTATCAGGTCAGCCCGCTCTGGGGCCTGTTCCTGATCGCGCCTGCTGCGTTCGTTATCAATTGGGCGATCTACACCTGGCTGCTGCGCCCACTGGTCGATCGCGCCAAGACTGCCGGCATGCTGGAGGTGGATTCGATCCTCGCCACCTTCGGGCTGTTATTCCTGTTTCAGGGATTGATGCTGCGCAGCTTCGGCGGCGCCTACACGTCCTACACATTTCTCGCCGAGCGCTTTGAAATCTTTGGCGGTTATTACGGCCTGAACCGCGTCGTCGCCTTCGTCGCGGCCTGTCTGATCGCAGGGGCGCTTTATCTCTTTCTCTACAGGACGCGATATGGCACCGCCGTGCGTGCGGTCGCTGTCAATCCGAACTCCGCCAACCTGGTCGGCATCGATGTCGCCAGCGCGGCGGCGCTGGCTTTTGCGCTCGGCGGCGCGCTGACCGCATGCGGCGGCACGCTGCTCTCGACCTATTACACCTTCAATGCATCGATGGGCGTGGTCTTCACCATGAAGGCACTCATCATCGTCATCATGGGCGGTGTCGGTGACGTGCGCGGCGCGGTGCTGGCGGCACTCATTCTCGGTATTGCCGAGACCGCCGTAGCGCGTCTGGTCGATCCCGGTCTGACGCTGGCCGCAACCTATGCTTTGTTCACGCTCGTGCTGCTGTTCCGGCCGCAAGGCATTTTCGGCAGGCAGCAGACATGACCCGTCTCTCATCCGAGGAAATCCGGATCGCACTGATCGGTGCGGTCGCTGTTGCGGCCGCAGCGACGTTGCCGTTTTTCGATCAGGGCTATTACCTGTCGCTGGCGCTGAACATCGTCCTCTATGCCGCGCTCTGCACGGCCTGGACGCTGTTCTCCGGCCCGACACATTATATCTCGCTGGCGACGGCAGCGTTTTTCGGGCTTGGCACTTACGCCGTCGCACTCGGTCTCGACTATGTGCCGTATCCATTTCTGGTGATCGCCGCCGCAGTTGCCGCCGCGATTCTGGCCGGTCTCGTCGGTGCTGCGACGCTGCGCATTTCCGGCGTCTATTTCGTCATTTTCACGCTCGGTCTTGCAGAACTCGTCCGGCAGGTTGTGTCCTGGCTGCAGATCAAGCTGACCAACCGGATGGGGCTTTATGTCTTCACCGATTTCACCGAGCAGCATATCTACTGGATGCTGCTAGCGCTGACCGTGGTCGTGTTCGTCACCGGCTGGCTGATCAACCGGTCGCGGCTCGGATTTGCGATGCGGATCATCGGCAATGACGAAACCGTCGCCCGCCACGTTGGCATCAACACCGCACAATCCAAGATCATCCTGTTCATGATTTCCGGCGCCTTCATCGGCATGGCCGGTGCTATCCTGGCGCCACGCTATGCCTATGTCGAGCCGCCATCGGCCTTCAATCCAATGATCTCGTTCCTCGTCGTCATCATGGCGCTGCTGGGCGGTACACGCCGGCTATGGGGACCGCTGGTCGGCGTCATCCCGTTCACGATCGTGATGGACTTCGTTTCGGTGCGGTTCCCGAATGACACCTCCATCGTCATCGGTCTTGCGTTCCTCCTGATTGTTTATCTTCTGCCCGATGGTGTGACCGGGCGGCTCGAGCAATTGCGCGCTCGGCTGCAGCGAAAAAGATCCGAAGTCGAGCCGGAACCCGCGGCGTTGAAGGAGCCGGCATGACCGCGCTCGCTCTTCGCGTTTCCGGTGCGCGCAAGGCCTTTGGCGGCCTTGTGGCGGTGAATGACGTGAGCTTCGATGTCCGCGACGGCGAGCTGTTCGCGCTGATCGGCCCGAACGGCTCCGGTAAGACGACGATGCTGAACCTCATCTCCGGCGCGTTGAAGCCCGATGCGGGTGACATCGATCTCGGCGGCGCAAAAATCTCCGGTCTTGCCGCGCATGAGATTGCGCGGCTTGGCGTCGCTCGCACGTTCCAGCTCGTGCGCGTGCTGCCGTCGATGGACGCCGAGCATAATGTGATCGCCGGCGCGGTATTTGGCCGTCGCCGCGTCTGGGGTGCCGAGGCCCACGCGCTTGCGCGCGAGTTGCTGGCGCTGGTCGGCCTGCGTGGTCGCGAGCATGTGCCGGTCGCGGCGATGACCTATATCGACCAGAAGCGGGTGGAACTGGCCCGAGCGCTCGCCTCCGATCCGCGTGTCCTGCTGCTGGATGAGTGGTTGGCGGGGCTCAATCCAAGCGAACTGAATATCGGCATTTCGCTGATCGAGACGCTCAACCGCCAAGGCCGGACCATCATCATGGTCGAGCATGTCATGGACGCCATCCGTTCGCTGTGCGGACGCTGCGTGGTGATGAGTTCGGGCCGCAAGATCAAGGAGGGCGGCGTCTCCGACGTTCTTTCCGATCCGGAGGTCGTGCAGGCCTATCTCGGGGACGACGAGGATGCTTGAGGTCCTAAATCTCAGCGTTCGTTACGGTCGTCACCAGGCGCTCTCGGGCGTTTCTACGAGCATTACGAAGGGCGAAGTCTGCGTCATCCTCGGCGCCAATGGCGCCGGAAAATCGAGCCTTCTCAAGGCCATCGCCGGTATGGTGAAGGTCGAGCCCGGCTCCGAAATCCGCATGAATGGCGACCGCATCACCGGCATGAAGGCGCATCGCATCGTCGAAAAGGGCATCGCGCTGGTGCCGGAGGGGCGCGGCATTTTCGGTGAACTGACGGTCGCCGAAAACCTGCAACTCGGCGCCTTTCCCGGCCGCGCCCGCAGCGGCGAAAGCGAGACGCTCACACGCATTTACACGCTGTTTCCACGCCTCGCCGAACGCAAATCGCAAATCGCGCGCACGATGTCGGGCGGCGAACAGCAGATGGTTGCCATTGGTCGGGCTTTGATGTCCCAGCCGGATATTCTGATGCTGGACGAGCCCTCGCTCGGCCTGTCGCCAGTACTGACAAAGGAATTATTTCGTTCGCTCAAATCGATCGCGGCCACCGGCGTTGGCATTCTGCTGGTCGAACAGAATGCCCGGCAGAGCCTGAAGATTGCCGATCGCGGCTACCTGATCGAAGTCGGATGTATCACCGGCGAGGGCAGTGCCGAGAGTCTGATGAGCGATCCCGCCGTCATCAATGCTTATCTCGGCGGCGGTGTGGTGCGTCCGGCTGTCTCATCCATTCGCCTGCCGGCGCCGTTCGTCCTGCCGCTCGATGTTGCTGCGATGGGCCCGCTGATCGCAGGCCTTGCCGCGCGGGCCGGTGCGATCCAGTCCACCTTCGTCGCAGCATCGCGGCAGCAGAAAACGGTGCCAAGTGCCTTTGTCGGGCGTTATGATCCTGTACGCCAGGGCGATCTCTGGGATGTGCTTGGTAAGGGTTTGCAGTCGCCGCCTGCAGCGCCAGCGGCCGTGTCCGTGGATGCAAGGCGCATCAGTGACCGCGGATCGGAACTGGCGCGCGCGGCCGGCCAGCGCATGGCGGAGCATGTGAAGCGCCAGCGCCGCATCAGTCCCGTTCCAAGCGCTTTTGTGCGTAACGGTGCCGATCTGATGCAGGATAACCTGCATGGCGTGCTGGGCCACAACAGTGCCGGCAGCGATGCTGAATCCGGTCAGGATCGCGCGGTGACGGCGATCGATATTCCAGCGCTTGTGTCGCGCGCAGCAACGATCATGTCCGAACATATCGCGTCGCGCCGCGGAACTTTGACGGTGGTGAAGCTCAGTGAGCAGCCGCCGGCTGATATCAAGACGACGGACAGCGAATAACTCCGTCTCTGCACACGAGACGACGATGAATAAGGAGACTGACATGGCACGTGTATTCGATGGGCAATATGCCGGAGGCCGCGTCTCCGCGCGCCGGATGTTCAAGGACCTCAATCCCGCCGACGGCTCGATCTGGGCCGAGGTGCCCGATTGCAGTAGAGCCGAAGCTGCCGCCGCGATCGAAGCGGCGCATGCCGCTTTCCCGGAATGGTCGTCGTTGCCGTTCACAAAGCGCGCGCATTATCTGACCAAGGCTGCCGAGATCTTCGAGAAGCGGAAGATGGAGATCGTCGAGGCGCTGCAGGCTGAAGGTGGCGGCTGGTTCGGCAAGGGCATGTTTGAGACCGGCTACACAACCGAAGTCTTTCATGCGGCTGCGGCTTCGACCTGGCAGCCGATCGGTGAGGTGCTGCCGTCGGAATATGGGAAGATCTCCACCGCTGTGCGCCGACCGATGGGTGTCGTCTCGGTCATCAGCCCGTGGAATTTTCCCTGCATCCTGTCGTCGCGCGGTTTCGCGTTTCCGCTGGCCGCTGGCAACACCATTGTGCTCAAGCCATCGGAAGAGACGCCCTATTGCGGCGGACTGGTCTTCGCCGAGATCTTCGAGGAAGCCGGTGTTCCCAAAGGCGTCTTCAATGTCGTCACCTGTTCGCGCGATCACGTGCAGGAGGTCGGCGATGAACTGATCGAGCATCCTTATGTGAAAGGCATTTCCTTCACCGGCTCGACGGCGGTCGGCCGGCAGATCGCCGCCAAGGCCGGCGCACACTTGAAGAAATGCTGTGTCGAACTCGGCGGCAAGGATTCGCTGATCGTCTGCGACGATGCCGACATGGAGCGCGCTGCGCATGCGGCCAATTTCGGCTCTTTCATGCATCAGGGCCAGATCTGCATGTCGGTCGAAAAGGTGCTCGTGCATGAGAAGATCTTCGATGAATTCCTGAAGAAGTTCGCCGAGCGCGCCAAGAAACTCAAGGTTGGTGATCCGACCAAGAGCAAGGAACACATCATCGGTCCGCTCATCAATGACAAGCAGATCGGCAAGGTACGCGAGCAACTTGAGGATGCGATCGCCAAGGGCGCCAAGGTTGTGGTGGGCGGTAAGATCGAAGGCCGCTTCGTCGAACCGACGATTCTCACCGGCGTCACGCCGGACATGAAGCTCTATCAGGACGAGACCTTCGGTCCGGTGGTGCCCGTCATTCCGTTCCGGACGGATGATGAAGCCGTGCAGATCGCCAACGACACGGAATATGGCCTTTCGGCCGGCGTCATGACGCGCGATGAGGCGCGGGGGCTTGCCATCGTCAACCGGCTCGACACAGGCAATTGCCACATCAATTGCTCGTCGGTGAATGACGAGCCGCATGTGCCGTTCGGGGGCTTCAAGGCCTCAGGCGTTGGCAAGCATGGCGGACGCTGGTCGCTGGAGACCTTCACCGAGACACGCTGGATCACGCTCGATCGCGGCGGCCGGCCGTTCCCGCCGATGTTCTGAGGCGGCCGCAAATAACATCATATTGAGAGTGGTTGACGCCGGCCGCCGCGCCCGCACCTGAACTTTTCCGCTGCCGATGCTACAAACGGGACGGTTGACCGCACCGGCAGCCGGCATGTGGGGCGTTGGGAATGGGGTTTTACGTCATTGGCGGGCTGGTCCTCGCCCTCGCGATCTATCTCGTCTGGATTTTCAATCGTCTGGTCCGTGAGCGCAATCTTGTGCGCGAAGGCTGGAGCGGTATCGACGTCCAGTTGCGCCGGCGCACCGATCTTGTGCCCAATCTGGTCGAGACGGTGAAGGCCTATGCCGCGCATGAGCGCAAGCTGTTCGAGGATATTACCAAGATCCGGTCCGACAGCATTGCCGCTGCAAACATCAAGACCCAGGAGAATGCAGAGCGCGAACTGCAAGGCGCGCTTTCGCGCCTGATCGCTCTGAAAGAAGCCTATCCCGATCTCAAGGCCGATCGGACTTTCCTGAAGCTGCAGGAGCAACTCGCCGAAATCGAGGACAATCTGCAGATGGCTCGGCGCTACTACAACGGCAGCGTGCGAAATCTGAACATCATGATCCAGTCCTTTCCCAATGTGCTGATCGCGCGGCCGCTCGGCTTCAAGGAGGCCGACTTCTTCCAGATCGAGGCCGGCGAGGGCGCAACGCCCCAAGTCACTTTTGATCGGGCTGCGTCATGATGATGCTCATTCGCGCAACGCTTGCGGCCTTGCTGCTGGCTATTTCGTTGCATTCCGCGCAGGCGGACGAGCGGATACTGCATTTCGTCAGCGATGTGAAAGTCGAGAGGAATGGCGAACTAATCGTCACGGAAACCATCCGATTGCGGGCGGAAGGGCGGGAGATTCGCCGCGGAATCTTGCGTGATTTCCCGACGGTTTACACCGTGCGCGATGGCCGCCGCGTCGAGGTCGGTTTCAATGTGGAGTCGGTGACTCGTGGCGGCGCTGAGGAAGATTACAAGCTGGAGCGGCTGAGCAATGGTGTGCGCATTCGCATCGGCCGTGCAGACCGCACCGTGACGCCGGGCCAGGTCACTTACGTGATCCGTTATCGCACCACACGGCAGATCGGCTTCTTCCAGAATTTCGACGAGCTTTACTGGAACGCCACGGGGACGGGCTGGACCTTTCCGATCGATGTCGCCGAAGCGCGGATTACCCTGCCGGAACCGGTCAACTTCACGCAGAGCGCATTCTATACAGGCCCGCAGGGCGCGACCGGCAAGGATGCGGCCATCATCGAGCAGCGGCCCGGCGTTATCGTCTTTCGCACCACGCGACCGTTGCCGCCACGCAGCGGCCTTACGGTTGCTGCCGCCTGGCCAAAGGGCGTCGTGGCACCGCCGAGCCAGACGCAGCTTGCGCGCTATTGGCTGCGCGATAATTTGCCGGTGTTCATCGGTGGCGCCGGCCTCCTGCTGTTGCTCGGCTATTATCTTTATGCTTGGCTGAAAGTCGGACGCGATCCGCGTGGCGGCACGATCATTCCGCTATTCGCGCCGCCGAAGGACATGTCGGCACCGGCAGTCCGCTATGTCGCGAATATGGAATTCGACGATCGCACCTTTAGCGCCGGCATTCTCGATCTCGCCGTGCGTGGTGGCGCCAAGCTTGTCGATGTCGGCAAGGACATGCAGCTCAAGTACGTTGGTGCAGGCACCGGCGTGTCGCGTCCCGTTGCCGCGATGTCGGATGAACTCTTCAAGTCAGGCGCGACATTGTCGCTGAACAACACCAATCACAAGAAGATCGGCGGCGCAAAGGAGAAGCTGCGGAGGGAATTGTCCACTCTCTATATTGGCAAGCTGTTCAGCAACAATTACCGCTGGACTGGCATTGGCATCATGCTCTGGCTGCTGCTGGCCGCTGCGGTCGCGATCTCGATCTTTCTGACTTACGGCAGCGAACTTGGCGGAGCGATGCTGTTCGGCACTGCGTTCGCAGGTCCCGCCTTGATCATCATGACCTTCTTCGTGCTCGGTCTCATCTTCGGGCGAACGGGGTTTCTGACGTTTCTGTTCGGCTTCCTGTTCACGGGAGCATTCGCGGTTGCCGGCATCGCGGTTATTCTCGGTGCGGCATATGAGGCCACGCACTCCCTCTTCAGCGCTTACAGCCTTGCGATGTTGTTGCCGGCTCTGGTGGCTCCGGTCATTGCTATCGCATTCGTTTTGCTGAAAGCGCGGACCGTGGCGGGCCGCAAGGTCATGGATGAGATCGAAGGCTTCAAGCAATATCTCGGTGTCGCCGAGGAAGACCGGCTCAATTATTTGCACCCGCCGGAAAAGACGCCGGAGCTGTTCGAGCGCTATCTGCCTTACGCGGTCGCGCTCGATGTCGAGAACCGCTGGGCGGAGCGCTTTGCCGGCGTGCTGGCCACAGCCGCCGCTGCGGGCGCGACGACCGCGGCGTGGTATTCGGGCAATCGCGACATCGCGTCAAACCCGGGCGCTTTTGCTGATCGTATCGGCAGCTCATTGTCGAGCACGGTGGCCTCAGCCTCGACTGCGCCCGGCTCCAGCGGCGGCGGCTCGTCAGGATCGAGCGGCGGCGGCTCGTCCGGCGGTGGCGGTGGTGGCGGCGGTGGCTCGGGCTGGTGAGCGGTTACTTGCGAGAAGGCAGCAGGCTGACCTTGCGGTTCTTCATCATGCGCAGCAGTGACTCGCGCAACTGGTCGTATTCCTTGGCGCTGAAACCCTTCGTCGCCGCGCGATATTCTTTAACAGCAAGCGGTAGCATCTTGTTGTAGATGCCGCGTCCTTTCGCCGTGATGTGCAGATGCACGACGCGCGAATCCGTCGCGCCATTTTGCCGTTCGATATAGCCGCGGCGCGTAAGATTGGCGACGAGACGGCTGACGCTCGGTTGCGGGATGACGGTGGCTTCCGCAAGCTCGGTGAGGTTTGCCCCTTCATGCGCGGCCAGCACCGCTAGCACGCGCCAGTCCTGGAACGTGAAGCCGCGCTCGCGCAGCGCTTCCGCGAGGTTCTGATTCATCCGCGCGATCAGGCGGTTCATCAGATACGGCAGAAGGTCGTCGAGGTGCGGCTTAGCCTTGCTGCTCATTTTTTTGTGTGGTTGCTTCATGGACTAGTTCAGCAAGCTTGGAAGCCAGGTGGCCAGCTGTGGGAACATGATGATGGCGGCGAGTACGAAAAGACCAAACAGAACGTAAGGCGTCGCCGCCATATAGACTTGGTTCATGGTGATCGTTTTCGGCGCGACACCTTTCATCGTGTAAAGCAGCAGCCCGAAAGGCGGCGTCAGCAGGCCGAGCTGCATGCAGATCAGGAAGATGATGCCGAACCAGATTGGATCGATCCCCAGCTTGATCACCAGCGGCATGAAGAAGGGCAGGGTGATCAGCATCATCGACACCTGATCGACGAAACAGCCGAGGAACAGCAGGATCAAAATCATCCCGATAAGCACCGTCATCGTCGACAGCCCTTGCCCGGTGATGAGGCCGATAATGCCGTTGACCACGCCGGAGAAGCTCAGCACCTGCGAGAAGGTGGTGGCGCCAACGATGATGAACAGGATGGTGCCGGAAATCGCCACCGTGCCGAGCAGCGACTTCATCAGATTGTCGATCGTCAGGCCGCGATAGGCGATAGCAGCGATGATCGTGCCGGTCGCGCCGAGGGCTGCGGCTTCCGTCGGTGTCGCCCAGCCGGCCGACATGGCGCCGACGACGAGGCCGAAGATCGAAAGAAGCGGCAGCACGTAAATAAGGAACGGCCCCCAGCGCTCCCAGGCGCTCGGCGTGGCCTCGAGCGTTTCCGCCGGAGCCAGTTCGGGATTCATCAAGGCTCGCAGGATGATATAGCCGATGAATAATCCGCTCAGCATCAGGCCCGGCACAATGCCGCCGATCAGGAGCCCTGAGATCGAAATGCCGGCGAGGCTGCCGAGCAGCACCGTCAGTGCCGAGGGCGGGATCAGCATGTCGACGCCGCCGATCCCCATGATCGGACCCATCGCCATCTTCGGATGATAGCCGCGCGCCAGCATGGTCGGCAGCATCAGGCTGCCAAGCAGGGCCGTGGTGGCAATCGTCGAGCCGGAAATCGCGGAGAACACCGTGCCGGCAACGATTGCGATCACCGACAATCGGCCGGGCACGCGGCGGATCAGCAGCGCGAAAGCGTCGATCGCCTTCATCGCCACGCCGCTCTGAAACAGCACCTCGCCCATCAGCACGAAGAAGGGAATCGGCGTCAGCGCGAAGGACGTGACCGACTGCACCGCGTTGCGGTTAAACTGGATCAGTCCGGATTCACCGCCCAGGAAAATCCAGGCGCCGACGAGATTGATCGCCAGAAAGGCGATGGCGACCGGCAGGCCAAGCGCCATGATGAAGCACAGGCCGCCGAACAGGATGATGGTTGCTTCGATCCAGTTCATGCGTCACGCGACCGAAGTCGCCTCCGCGCGTCGATCTCGGCTTTGCAACAGGCGGTGGAAACGAAACACGAATTCGATCGCCAGAAGTACGAAGGATATCGGCAAGGGCGCCAGCATCCACCACTCCGGGAAGATGAGATTCTTGATCGTGAGCGAGCCGTTGCGAAAAGCCTCGAAGGTCATCAGCCAGGCATAACGGATCATCACCAGGCAGACGATGAAGCCGATGATGTCGGCGGCCGCTTCCATCAGCCAGGCCACACGCCTGGGCACGGCGGTGAGAATGAGATCGAGCCGGACATGCTGGCCGCGCCGCAACAGCCACGGCGCGGTGAGCAGCGTGATCAGATACAGCGCATATTCGGAGACTTCATTGGCCCAGACGAAGCCTTTGACAATCACATTGCGCAGGATGATGTCGCCGGTGACGATGATCACCATCGCCAGCAACAGCAGCGCGGCGGCACCGGCCAGCGCATCCAGAAGGCGCCCGTAGATATCGGATAATCGTTGCACGTCCCGCTTCGTTCTTGTTGCGGGACGCCGGATACGATCCGGCGCCCCTATCGTCAGATGCCTATCGTCAGATCAATTCCCCGCCAATGCGCGAAGCTTTTTGCCGCTCTCCGGCGACTTGGCGATCACCGAGTCCCAGGCCACGTCATAGGCCTTTTTCAGGAAGGCATCGGACGCCTCCTTGGTGAACTCGATCTGCTGGATGCCGGCCTTGGCCTGCCGCTCGCGCTCGGCCTTCACCAGTCCTTCGCTTTCGCTTGCATCGAGGCCCTCAAGCCACAAGGCTGCGTCGCTCAGCACCTTGCGCTGTGCGTCGTTCAGCCCCTTCCAGGCATCCTGATTGACCAGCACATTGACCTCGACGCTGTAAAAGGGTGGCTCCATGCGGAACTTGGTCACCTTGTCCCAGCCGAGATCGAACACACCAAGAATCGGCCAGCCATAACCGTCGGCCACGCCACGCTCCAGCGCGGTGTAAACCTCACCCGGCGCGGTCGTTACCGGTGTGCCGCCGAGCGCCTGCACGATGTCGCGATAGACCGGCGTCACGCGGATCTTCAGGCCGGAAAAGTCGGGCTTGTCGATCTTCTTGTTCAGATAGATGTGGAACGGCACCGATACGAACTGGCGTGCCAGATAATAGGAATTGAGCTTCTGGTTGTGCAGTTCATTGATATAAGCCCAGGTCCCGTTCTTGCGCTGCTCGGCCGTCGGCTTGTTGATCAGCTTGAATGCGTCAGCTTCGGGCATCAGGTTGGTGTAGAAGGCGCCGGTCACGTTGGCGATATCGACCACTTTCGAGCGCACGGCATTGCCGACCTCGAAGGGCGGGATCGCGCGCGGCCCGCCGATATAGTTAATCTGGATGACGCCCTTGCCATCCTTGTTCACCTTGTCGATGAAGCGTTCGAAATTCTTGGAAAATTGGGTGCCTTCCGCAAATGACGTAACAGCGCGCAGGGTGACTTCCTGCGCGCTGGCGGCCGTCATCGTGCCGGCGAGTACGAATGCGGAAACAAGAGATACGAGTTTGCGATCCATCATCAAAACCTCCCAGGATGGCTCTTGAATTATATTCTTTCGAATATATTCCCGGCTCGTCCTGGGAAGTCAAATTGCAAGATTCGGCAGTGACCGCAGGACCCCTTCAAATTCAAGGCCTGCGGCCATCGTGAGGCATTACTCGCCGTTCAGCGCCCGCAGCTTTTTGCCGAATTCCGGGCTGCGAGCGATCACCGCGTCCCAGGCGAGGGCATTCGCCTTTTTCAGGAATTCCTGAGAGACGGCCGGCCCCAGATCGATCGTTTGCACGCCGGCCTTGGCCTGGCGTTCGCGCTCGGCCTTGACCAACTCGGCATTTTCGGTGGCGTCCAGCGCTTCCAGCCAGGCTGCGGCCTCGGTCAGCACCTTGCGCTGCGCGTCGTTCAGGCCTTTCCAGGTGTCCTGATTGACCAATAGGCCGACATCGACGCTGTAGAAGCCGGGGTCCATGCGGAACTTGGTCACCTTTTCCCAGCCGAGATCGAAGATGCCAAGGATCGGCCAGCCATAGCCGTCGACCACGCCGCGCTCGAGTGCGGTGTAGACCTCGCCCGGAGGTGTGGTGATCGGCGTGCCGCCGAGGTTCTGGACAAAATCGCGATAAACCGGCGTGACGCGGACTTTCAGCCCGGAGAAGTCCAGCTTGTCGATCTTCTTGTTGAGATAGATGTGATAGGGCACCGACACGAACAGACGGGCGAGGTAATGGGAGTTGAGCTTCTGACGGTGAATGTCGCTCAGCAAGTCCCAGGTTCCGTTCTTGCGCTGCTCCGCCACCGGCTTGTTGATCAGCTTGATGGCGTCGGCTTCCGGCATCAGGTTGGTGTAAAAGGCCGCCGCGACATTGGCGATATCCACCACTTTCGAGCGGACGGCGTTGCCGACCTCGAACGGCGGCATGGCGCGCGGTCCGCCGATATAATTGATCTGGATGACGCCCTTGCCGTCCTTGTTGACCTTCTCGATGAAGCGCTCGAAAGGCACGGAAATCTGACTTCCCTCGTTGAAGGAGGACACCGCCCGCAAGGTGACTTCCTGCGCCGACGCCAATGATGCGCTGCACAAAATAACAGCGGACAATGCCAAAATTGAATTCACACGCATGCCGTGATCCTGTTTGCCAGTGCGGTTTCGAATTATATTCTTTTGAATATAATTTCCCCGCGGTATCATGGGTTAAATCCCTTCCGGGGGTAATGCAACATTCCGGCCAATCTGGAGAGCGCGATGGCTGAGCGGTCATTCAAGGAAGAAGTCAAACAGCTCAAGCTCGGGGCCGGCGAGGAGTTCAAGGGCGAAGCCATCCTCGCGGTGACCAAGGCGCTGTTGCAGTCGGGCGTGTCGTATGTGTCCGGTTATCAGGGCGCGCCGATCTCGCATCTGATCGACGTGCTCAATGACGCCAACGAGATGCTGCAGGAGCTCGGCGTCCGGTTCGAATCGAGCGCCAATGAAGCGGCCGCTGCGGCGTCGCTGGCCGTCTCGGTGAATTACCCGCTGCGCGGCGCCTGCACCTTCAAGGCGCCGGTCGGCACCAATGTCGCATCCGACGCGCTGGCCAATCTGTCGTCCGGTGGTGTGAAGGGCGGCGCGCTGATCATCGTCGGCGAGGATTACGGCGAAGGCTCCTCGATCATGCAGGAGCGCAGCCACGCTTTTGCGATGAAGTCGCAGATGTGGCTGCTCGATCCTCGGCCGAATGTGCAGACCATCGTCGATATGGTCGAGAAGGGCTTCCAGCTTTCGGAGGTCAGCAACACGGCGGTGATGCTGCAGCTTCGCATCCGCGCCTGCCATGTCTATGGCAGCTTCATCGCCAAGGATAACAAGCGGTCGGAATTCTCCCGTCTCGATGCGCTGCAGAATCCGGTACGTGACGTCTCGCGTTACGCGCTGCCGCCCTTCACCTATCAGCACGAGCACGAGAAAATCGAACAGCGCTGGCCGGCGGCGGTGAAGTTCATCAAGGACAACAAGATCAACGAATTTTTCGATGGCGAAGCCAAGGACATCGGCATCGTCATGCAGGGCGGCATGTATAACGGCGTGCTGCGCGCCATGGAGATCATGGGTCTTGCCGATGTCTACGGCAACAGTCGCATTCCGCTGTATGTCCTGAATGCCACCTATCCCTTGGTCGACGACGAATTCGTGGAATTCTGCGCCGGCAAGAAAGCGATCATGGTGGTCGAGGAAGGCCAGCCGGAATTCATCGAGCAGGCCATCAACACCATGCTGCGCCGCAGGGACATCCAGACCAGGATTGAAGGCAAGTCGGTTCTGCCGATGGCCGGCGAATATACCGGCTCTGTGCTGAAGGCCGGTTTGCAGAAATTCTGCATCGCCCATCGGCCTGATCTTCTTGCGCCGGATGAGCCGCCGCAGACCAACAAGAGCCTGCCGGCGGCGCTGGAAACGCTCGGCACCAATGTGCAGGGCCGGCCGCCGTCCTTCTGCACCGGCTGTCCGGAGCGTCCGATCTTCTCGGCGATGAAACTTGTTCAGCGCGAGGTCGGGCCCTTGCATGTGAGTGCCGATATCGGCTGTCATACCTTCGCGTCTTTGCAGCCGTTCAATATCGGCCAGACGACGATGGGGTACGGCCTTGGCGGCGCCGGCGCCTCGCCATTGTCGGGGCAGGGCGGCAAGCGCCCGGTCGCGGTGGTCGGCGATGGCGGCTTCTGGCACAACGGCCTCGTTTCGAGTGTCGGCCACCAGGTGTTCAACAAGACCGACGGCGTGATGCTGATCGTCGATAACGGCTATGCGGCAGCGACCGGCGGTCAGGATATCCTGTCGTCCGCGGCTAATGTCGAGACGCGCTCGACGCAGCATCCGATCGAGAAAGCCGTGCGCGGTGTCGGCGTCGAATGGGTCAAGCACATCACCCGCACCTATGACGTCGCCAAGATGCGCGACACCTTGCGGGAGGCGCTGACGACCGATGTGAAGGGGCCGAAGGTCATCATCGCCTCCTCGGAATGCATGCTGAACAAGCAGCGCCGGGTGAAGCCGCTGCTGCGTGCTGCGGTGAAGCGTGGTGAGCGCGTGGTGCGCGAGCGGTTCGGCGTCGATCCGGACACCTGCACGGGCGATCATTCCTGCATCCGGCTGTCGGGCTGTCCGTCGCTGACGATCGCGCCCAATCCTGATCCGCTGCGCCGTGACCCGGTGACCAAGGTGATCAATTCCTGCGTCGGTTGCGGCAATTGCGGTGAGGTCGCGCATGCCGCGATCCTGTGTCCGTCCTTCTTCCGCGCCTCGATCATCGACAATCCGACCCGCTGGGACTTTTTCAAGCAGCGTATCCGCGATGCGGTGATCGGCTTCTTCCAGCGCCGGCTTGAGCGCAAGATGGTGAGCGCATGAACACGCCTCTCGTCGATACGCGCGGCGCATCGCGCATCCGGCCGATCAGCATCGCCATTCTCGCCATGGGCGGTGAGGGCGGTGGCGTGCTGGCCGACTGGATCATCGATCTCGCCGAGCATGGCGGCTATCTGGCGCAGAAAACCTCGGTGCCCGGCGTCGCGCAGCGCACCGGCGCCACGGTCTATTATGTCGAATTATTTCCAAAAGCCGCCGCCCGCGAGCAGAAGCCCGTATTGGCGCTGATGCCAGTGCCGGGCGATGTCGATATCGTGCTGGCCTCCGAATTCATGGAGGCCGGTCGCGCCATTTCGCGCGGCCTCGTCACGCCGGATCGCACGACACTCATCACCTCGACGCATCGCGTCTACACGATGCAGGAGCGGATCGCGCTCGCGGACGATCGCACCGACAGCAATGCGTTCCTGAAGGCGAGCGAGGAAGCGTCGAAACGTCTGCATGCTTTTGACATGTTGAGCATTGCGGACGCGACCGGAAGCTTGGTCAGCGCGGTGCTGTTTGGTGCGCTCGCAGGCTCTGGCGCGCTGCCGTTCCAGCGCATGGCGTTCGAGGCGACGATTCGCCGTGGCGGCGTTGGCGTCGAGCCGAGCGTACGCGCTTTCAATGCCGGTTTCGAAGCCGCGGCCTCCGGCAACACGCCGCAGGTGAAAGCCGTGTTGCCGTTCGATCCGCAGGCGCGCGATGCGTCGGTGCAGTCGCTGGTCGCGCCGATCGACGACCAATTATCGATCGTGTCGCGTCCGATCGTCAGCGCCGGTGTCGTGCGCCTGACCGATTATCAGAACGAAGACTATGCCAAGCTTTACTTGAAACGGCTCGAGCCGGTGCTGGCGATCGAGAAGTCGCGTCCTGGCAAGTCGGACGAGCTTCTGACTGAAGTCGCGCGTCAACTTGCGTTGGCGATGGCCTATGAAGACACGATCCGCGTTGCCGAATTGAAGATCCGCGCCTCACGCTTCGAGCGCGTGCGCGAAGAAGCGGTGGTCAAGAAAGGCCAGTTGCTCGAGATCGTCGAGTTCATGCACCCGCGGACGCAGGAAATCGCCGAGACCATGCCGGCCGGCCTTGGCCGCTGGCTGTTGCGGACCAAATGGGCGCGCGCATTGGTCGACAGCATGACGACGAAGGGCCGCAAGGTGAAGACCTCGTCGATCCACGGCTTCATGCTCCTCTACATCGTCGCCAGCCTGAAGCCGATCCGTCCGCGTTCGCTGCGCTGGATCGACGAGACCAAGCGGCAGGAAGAATGGCTCGCCAAGGTGCTCGAGATCGCGCCGCAGGATTATCCGCTGGCGGTCGAGATCGCGCATTGCATCGGCCTCGTCAAAGGCTATGGCGATACGCATGAGCGCGGCCGCGAAAAATACGACACGCTGATGGCACTGCTGCCGAAGCTGCGCGAGCGTGGCGATGCTGCGCGGGAATTGGCCGGGTTGCGCAAGGCGGGGATGGTGGATGAATCCGGCGACGCCTTGAAGAAGGCTGTGGCGGCAATTCAATAACTCGCAACTCACGCTCTTATCCCTCCCCACCGCTTTGCCGGGGGGAGGGAAAGAAAGCGTCGCAATCGACGAAGAATTAATTCTTCAAGCTGAAATTCACAGGCACCGTAAAGCTCGTCTCCTGGCCAGACGGCGGAGCCGGGAAGGGCGAGGCGCGCCGCACCATCTCCTGCGTCTCGGCATCGAGGCTTGCCACGCCGGACGATTGCGCAAGTTGCGCGAAGATGAAGTTGCCATGCCCATCGATCGAGAAGGTGATGGTGGCGACGCCGGTGCTGCCGGTGGCGCTCGCTTCCGGCGGGAAGCGCTTATGCCGTGCGAGATGTGCCGCCACGAGACCGAGATAATTGCTGTCGATACTGGAGCGGCCTTGGCCGATGCCGCTGGAGGCGGTTGAAGCGGGTGCGGTTATGGCCGCTGGTTTCTTCGGCTGCGTCTTCTGCGGGCGCGGCTTTTCCGCTCGCTTGCTGCGCTTCACGGCCTCCGCTTCGATCGTAGGCTGCGGTATCTCAGGCGCCTTTTCTGTCACTTCCGGCTCGGGCGGCGTCGGCTCGGATGCCGGCTCGGACTCTGCGGCTTCACTCTCGCTTGGTGCAGAGGCGAGGCCTGCGGCGGTCTGTGCGCCCAGCACGATCTCGACCGAAATGGCTTCGAGGCCAACGCTGGCTTGCGGTTTGGTGTGTCCCATGAAGGCCAGGACCACCGCCGAATGCAGCATCAGAACAGTGCCGGTCAGCGCCGACCAGTAGAGCGTTCTGCGAAGGCGCGACGTCTCTGGCGCCGGCCGTGCGCCATCGCCCGGAAAGACGTGCAACCCCGCAGGATCCACCATGCGCCTGCGTTGCAACAGAAGGACGACATTGCTGTCGTCCGCACGCTGCGCGGCTGCGCTCTGCGCCGCATCAAAACGGCGGAAATGCTGCGCCTTCTGCTGGTTCAGATAGGGATTGAGACCAATTGTCATCACGCCACGCTCGTGGCGCCCACCGTAGGGGTATTGTCATCCGTCAAGCAAGCGTTGTATCGCGTCGACGTGAACATTAGAAACGGTTCAAATAGCAGGATAACAAGGCTGTTTCGGCGGCTGCAAAACCCGCTGCGCCAAACGCTCTCTTATCGGCATGACAAGGCCGATCCTCCCGTGGCCGATGCCGTGAGCGGCTTTGGGGTGAGACGTTGCTCCCTCCGCTTCAATGTTGCAGGTAGTGAAGGCTGGTCGGCAGGCTGGCTGGGGAGGGGCCGGACGTCGATGACATTCAAGTATCTTCTGCGCGTCTTTTTGCTCGCGACATGCTTCTGTATGGCCTCCACCGCATCTCAGGCAGCCGAAGCTCTCGACGGCGCGCGGATGAGCCTCATCTGGGCCATTCCCTTCGCCGGCATTCTGCTGTCGATTGCCACTGGCCCGCTATTCTATCCGCATCTCTGGGAGCACCATTACGGAAAGTTCGCCGCGTTCTGGTCGGCCTGCATCATTATTCCCCTCTTATTGTCGGCCGGATTCGCCAGCGCGAGCCATGCGCTGCTGCACACCATCCTGCTGGAATATGTGCCGTTCATCCTGTTGTTGTTCGCGCTTTATACGATTGCCGGCGGCATCTATCTCGAAGGCAATCTGCGCGGTACGCCGGCTGCGAACACCCTCCTTCTTGCGATCGGTGCATTATTCGCCAGCTTCGTCGGCACCACCGGCGCTTCGATGATCATGATCCGGCCGCTGCTGCGTGCGAATGACGATCGCGTCTTCCGTGTGCATACGGTGGTGTTCTTTATCTTCCTGGTCTCCAATATCGGCGGTGCATTGACGCCGCTGGGTGATCCGCCGCTGTTTGTCGGCTTCCTGAAAGGCGTCGATTTCTTCTGGACGGCGAAGAGCCTTTGGCTTGAGACGTTGTTCGTCGCGCTGATCGTGCTCACTGCCTTCTTCGTGCTGGACATGGTCCTGCACAAGCGCGAGGACCGCTTGCATCATCCGCTCGATCCGACGCCGGATTCGCCGCTCAGTCTGCACGGCATGATCAATTTCGCCCTTCTCGGCGTCGTGATCGGCGCAATCCTGATGAGCGCTTACTGGAAACCGGGTATTTCGTTCTCGCTGGCGGGTGTCGAGGTCCAACTGCAGAATGTCGTGCGCGATGCGATCTTCGTCGTTGCGGCCATGGCATCGCTGGTTCTGACCAAGACGTCGTTCCGGATCGCCAATGGATTTTCGTGGGGACCCATTCTGGAAGTTGCACTGCTGTTTGCGTGCATCTTCATCTGCATCGTACCGGTGATTGCGATGCTGAACGCCGGCTCGCAAGGGGCGTTCGCATCGCTGGTCGCATTGGTCACGCAGCCCGATGGATTGCCGGATAATGTCGCCTATTTCTGGCTGACCGGGATGCTGTCGTCATTTCTCGATAACGCGCCGACGTATCTCGTGTTCTTCGAACTGGCCGGCGGCGATCCGAAAATGCTCATGACGGGTTTGGCCCCGACACTGGCGGCGATCTCGATCGGCGCGGTCTTCATGGGCGCGAATACCTATATCGGCAATGCACCGAACTTCATGGTCTACGCGATTGCCCGCGGTGCCGGTGTGAAAATGCCGTCCTTCTTCGGCTATATGATCTGGTCAGGGGCGATCCTGGTCCCGTCTTTCCTGTTGGTGACGTTGATATTTTTCCGCTGACCGGCCCTTCGGAGGCCACTTTTCCACCTTTGCGAAAAAGGCGGAACAATAATGCTCTCGGAACATTGGAAAGGGTTCAAACGCGCCCCATCTCTAGGCCCCACAATCGGGGGAGTTTTCCAGACCCATGCCGTCTCATGTATTGCGCGAAGTGAATGTGTCATCTGATGCTGCAGGGCGGCATCACTGGCTTGAGGCATTTCGTAATGTTCGCGCCGAGACCGAAGCGCGCGCTGCGCCATTGTCGCCGGAAGACCAGATCGTCCAATCGATGCCCGATGCCAGTCCGACGAAGTGGCATCGTGCGCATGTGACCTGGTTCTTCGAGACGTTCCTGCTGGTGCCGTATGTGCCGGGGTACCGGATTTTCGACGAGCGTTTCCCGTTCCTGTTCAATTCCTACTATGTGGCCGCTGGCCCGCGCCATGCGCGTCCGGAGCGCGGTCTGATCACACGCCCCAATGCGGCCGATGTTGCCGCCTATCGCGCGCATGTGGATCATGCCGTCGCGCAACTGATCGAAACTGCGGACGAAACGACGAGTCGCGAGATTTTCACGATTCTCGAGATCGGCCTGCATCACGAACAGCAGCATCAGGAATTGCTGCTGACAGATATCTTGCATGCCTTCGCGCAGAACCCGACGCATCCGGCTTACGACCCGTCATGGGCAGCGCCAGTGGCACAGAGTGACGACAGCTATGTCGAGATTCCGCCCGGTATCCATCAGATCGGTCATGACGGTGACAGCTTTCATTTCGACAACGAGCGTCCGGCGCATCGTGCGTTGACGCAACCGATGCGGATTGCGCGAGGCCTGGTCACGAACGGGCAGTGGCGCGATTTCATCGCTGACGGTGGTTACACGACGCCATCGCTCTGGTTGTCCGACGGCTGGGCAAAACGTGAGGCCGATGACTGGCATGCGCCGGGCTATTGGCATCATGTCGATGGCGAGTGGCATGTGATGACTCTCGGCGGACTGCGGCCGGTCGACCCGAAGGCGCCGGTGATGCATATCAGCTATTATGAAGCGGATGCATTCGCGCGCTGGGCCGGCAAGCATTTGCCGACGGAAACGGAATGGGAAGTCGCCGCGCGCCATAATCTGATCGACAACGCGTTCGGCATCGTCTGGCAATGGACCCGCAGCGCCTACCTTCCGTATCCCGGTTATCGGGCGCCGGATGGCGCGATCGGCGAATACAACGGCAAATTCATGATCAACCAGATGGTGTTGCGCGGCTCATCGCTGGCAACGCCGGAGGGGCACGCGCGTTTGACCTATCGTAATTTCTTTCAACCGCCGGCACGCTGGCAATTCACCGGGCTGCGGCTCGCGGAGTATGCATGATGACCTATTACGCCGGTGTTGCAAAACCTGCCGCCAAATTCGAACCGGATGAAGACAGCGCGCAGTTTGCTGCCGACGTTGTTTCGGGTCTTTCGGAGACGCCGAAACATATCTCGCCGAAATACTTTTACGACACCGAAGGCTCGCGGCTGTTCGAGGAGATCACGCAACTCGCCGAATATTATCCGACGCGCAGCGAGCACGAGGTCCTGCGGGAGCATGGCCGCGCCATCGTGCAGCATTTTCCGACCGGTGCCGCTTTGGTCGAATTCGGCAGCGGCGCCTGTATCAAGGTGCGATTCCTGCTCAACGCGGCCGACAAGCTGAAATCCTATGTGCCGGTCGATATCGCCGGCGAGTTTCTGTCGATCGAGGCGGAGACGTTGCGCAAGGATTATCCGCGGCTGAAGATCCTGCCGGTGGCCGCGGATTTCATGAAGCCGTTCGCGCTGCCGAATGACGTTGCTGACATGCCGAGGGTCGGCTTCTTTCCCGGCTCGACGATCGGCAATCTCGATCCGCATGAGGCCTCGGCGTTCCTGCGCCATGCCGGGACCGTGCTGGGCCGCGGGTCGGTGATGGTCGTCGGCGTGGATCTCGTGAAGGATGCCGATGTCCTGAATGCCGCCTACAACGATGCGGCGGGCGTGACCGCGAAATTCAACCTCAATCTTCTACGGCGCCTGAACCGGGAGCTCGGAGGTAATTTCAAGCTTGATACGTTCGAGCATCAGGCCTTCTACAACCATGAAAAGAGCCGGATCGAGATGCATCTGGCCAGCCGGAAACGGCAGAAAGTGAAGGTCGCCGGCGCCACATTCGATTTCCGCGCAGGCGAAACGATCCACACTGAAAACAGCTGTAAATACACGCCGGACTCGTTCCGTAACCTCGCGCGCAGCTCCGGCTGGACCCCGCTGGATATGTGGACCGACAAGGCCGGCCTGTTTTCGGTCCATGCGCTTGTTCTGAAATAGCAAAATCGGCAGCCACTGATGCGGGCGGGAACGCCCGCTCTGCGGACTCCCGATCCGCTTTGCGAATGACGGATTTTAGGGCTAAACAGGCGCCGCAGACGGCGCCCGCCGTCCCCTCCAATCCTTCCTTTCCAAAGCCATCGGGACAAGCTGCATATGAAGATCGTCGGTTTCGAGCAAAATCAACAATTGCGTCTGGGCGTCGTCGAGGGCGACCAGGTGATCGATCTGCAGGCCGTCGATCCGAAAATCCCCGCCGATCTGGGTGACGTGCTGGCCCGCTCGGGCGGCGACCTGAAGGCGATCGCCGACGTGGCCAAAGGTGCGCCGGCATCGGCCCGCGTACCGCTTGCTGGCATTCAGTATGCCCTGCCGGTCGCCAATCCGGGCAAGATCGTCTGCCTCGGACTGAACTATCTCGAGCACGCCAAGGAGGGCGGTCATCAGAAGCCGACCGCACCTTCGATTTTCATGCGCTGCACCACGTCGCTTGTGCCGCACCAGCAGCCGATCATCCGGCCGCTGGCGTCCGAGACGCTGGACTATGAATGCGAGTTGCTCATCGTCATCGGCAAGAAGGCCAAGCACCTGACGATGCAGAATGCTTATTCCTGCATTGCCGGCTATTCCTGCTTCAATGATGGTTCGATCCGTCAATTCCAGCGCCGGACCGCGCAATGGGACATGGGCAAGAATTTCGACAAGACCGGCGGTTTCGGTCCGTGGTTCGTCAGCGCCGATGAGCTGCCCGAGGGGGCCATTGGTCTGAAGATCGAGACGCGGCTGAACGGCCAGGTTCTGCAATCCGACAACACCGCCAACATGATCTTCCCGGTTGCCGAAACGCTGGTCGATCTGACCCAGGCGATGACTCTGATGCCGGGCGATGTGGTTGTGATGGGCACGCCGTCAGGAGTTGGCCACGCTCGCAAGCCGCCATTGTGGATGAAGGATGGCGACACCTGCGAAATCGAGATTGAAGGCATCGGCATTCTCTCCAATCCGATCAAGGACGAAAAGAAAGCCTGATGCGGCGGTTTCGCTCTGCGCTGATCGCAGTTTCGGCCGCGGTGCTTGTCACCGCGGTCGCGCTGTCAGTATCTGCGCAGGCGCGAAGCAAGTTGCAACGTGGGCCGGCGCAGCCCGCTGAAATCAAAATCGGCATCGGGCACGGCATCGGCTTCCTGCCGCTGTATCTGGCGCAGGATTTGAAGCTGTTTGAGAAGCACGCCAAGGCCGCTGGCATTACGTCGCGCATTTCAATTCAGCGCTACAATACCGCTGTCCCACTGCAGCAGGCGGTGGCCAAGGGCGAAGTGGCGGCCGGCGCCTACGGTCTCTCAACGTTCCTCATGGCGCGCGACACATCAAGGGACATGCTCGCCGTCTCCGGCCTGACCACCTTGCCGCTGGTGCTGCTGACTGCGCGGCCCAGTATCAAATCGCTGTCCGATCTCAAATCGAACGATCGCGTTGCTGTGCCGATGCTGACAGCGCCGCAGATGGCTTATCTGCGCATGCAAGCGGACAAATCAGCCTTCGGTGCGTGGAACAGGCTGAGGCAACAGATCGTGGCGATGCCGCATCAGGATGCGCTCGACGCCATGGCTTCGGCCAAGAGCAACATCGCCGCCTATTTTTCGTCACCGCCCTTCACGCAGGTTGCGTTGAAAGAGCCGAAGGTGCGTGCCCTGTTGTCTTCCGATGACATTATGGGCGGCAAGATCTCATTTCTTGTGATTGCAGCATCGCGCGACACGCTGAGGTCGCAGCCGAAGCTGGCTGAAATTCTTTCTAAAGCAATCGATGAAGCATCGGCGATCATCCGTAACGATCCGCGCCGCGCGGCGGTGATGTGGCTGAAATACGAACCCTCAAACACGCTGAACGCAAGCGCCGTCGAAGCCATCCTCCGCGACCTGAAGGATGACTTCGGCAGCGGCATTTTTGGTATCGAGGCGACGGCCTCTTTCATGAACAGCAATGGCCGATTGAAGAATGTGCCGGCAAGCTGGAAAGATGTCGTTGCGCCCGTACTGGCGTCCGGATCGGGATCATAACGCTATGCCAATCGTCAACGCAGACCGGCTGATCGATTTCGTTGCCGGGATTTTTGCACAGCTTGGCTGTTCGCCGGAGGAATCCGCGCGCATCGGCCGCTATCTCGTGAACGCCAACCTCACCGGACATGACAGCCATGGCGTTGCTCGGGTGCCGCGCTACGCATCGTGGAAACGTGATGGCTTGTTGCAGGCCGATCAGGTTGTGGAGCGTGTTGTCGATACGCCGGTGATCGCGATCCTCGACGGCAAGTTCGGTTTCGGACAGACCATCGCGCCGCAGGCGGTCGCGCTTGGGATCGAGAAATGCCGGGAGCATGGCCTTTCGGCCATTGGATTGCGCAATTCCGGGCATGTTGGACGTGTCGGCGAATGGGCCGAGATGGCCGCCGAAGCTGGAATCGTCTCGGTGCATTTCGTCAATGTTGCAGGGTCCGTGTTGGTGGCGCCATTCGGCGGCATCGAACGGCGGTTTTCGACGGCGCCGGTCTGCATCGGCATGCCGCGTCCGGGCGGTTTGCCGGTGATCCTCGATTTTGCGACGTCGCTCGTCGCCGAGGGCAAGGTGCTGGTGGCGAGCCAGGGCGGCAAGGCATTGCCGGCGAATGCGCTGGTCTCGGCCGACGGCCAGCTCAGCGGCGATCCGCGTGAACTCTACGGTGACTACGGCTCTGGTGCTGCACGTGACCATAAGAAGGGCCGGGGCGCGTTGCGTGCCTTCGGCGAGCACAAGGGCTCCGGCCTTGCGTTGATGTGCGAACTTCTCGGTGGCGCATTGACGGGGAACGGTGCGTCCAATCCGGACAAGCGATGGTCGCAAGGAATGTTCTCGTTCTATGTCGACCCGGCGAAAATCGATCCGCAGAATTTCCTGCCGGCCGAATTGTCGCGCTTCCTGTCTTATGTGAAGGGCACAAAGCCGATTGACCCCGATGCACCGGTGCTGCTGCCCGGCGAACCGGAAGCACTTAAGCGTGCGGAGCGTATCGCCAATGGCGTGCCGCTGACGGACGATACATTCAATGCCTTGATTGCGACTGCGCGGGACGCCGGCGTTAGCGATCAAGCGATCCGCGGATTGACGGATGCCATGCCGTGATGCATGGCCATGTCGATTTCCTTTTATCGTGACCATGCGAGGATTTAAACGATGTCGAATGTGATCACTATCTGCGGCTCGCTGCGCAAGGCGTCCTTTAACCGCATGCTGGCCGATGCGCTTCCGGGGCTCGCACCTGCCGGTATGACCATCAAGCCATCGCCCTCGATCGAGATGCCACTCTATAATGCCGATGTGCAGGCCGAAGGCTGGCCCGCGCCGGTCACCGCGCTGGGCGATGCTATCCGCGCTGCGGACGGGGTGATCCTGGTCACGCCGGAATACAATTACTCGATGCCGGGCGCGCTGAAGAATGCCATCGACTGGGTATCGCGCCTGAAAGATCAACCCTTTGCCAACAAGCCGGTTTGTATTCAGTCGGCGACTCAAGGGCCCTTGGGCGGCGCCCGTATGCAGTATCACACCCGCACCATGATGGTGTTTCTCGACGCGCTCGTCTTCAACAAGCCGGAAATTTTCGTCGGCATGGCGCAGACCAAGTTCGACGAGAAGACCGGCGAATTGAAAGACGAAGCCACCCGCAACATCATCAAGCAGCAGCTTGAGGGCTTCGAAAAGTTTATCGCGCAGCACGGCCAAAAGCGCGGCTAACAGGACATGCTCGACATTTTGACGATCTGTGGGAGCCTGCGCAAAGGCTCCTATAATGCGGCGCTGATCCGTGCGCTGCCGGCCCTTGCGCCAGCGGGAATGACCTTCACGGCTTCGCCCTCGATTGCGGACATTCCGCATTACGATTTCGATGTTCAAACGGGCGGGTTTCCAGCCAGCGTTACCGCATTCGCCGACGCGATCCGGTCCGCCGATGGCATCATCATCGTGTCGCCGGAATATAACTGGACGATCCCCGGTACGCTGAAGAATGCAATCGACTGGGTGTCGCGGATGAAGGAGCAGCCCTTCAAGGGTAAGCCCGTCGCGCTGCAATCCGCATCGATCGCGCTGCTCGGCGGTTCGCGCGCGCAATATCATATGCGCCAATGCCTCGTGTCGGTCGATGCGCATTGCTTCGGGCGGCCGGAGGTGATTGTCACCCATGCCAACCAGAAATTCGATGAAAAGACGCTCGAATTCACCGATCAGCAGGGTCAGGACATCGTCAGGCAGCAGCTTGAGGCGTTTGCGGTATTTGTGAAGCAGATCAACGGCTAAATCCGTAAGGCCAGCCCGGTCGTTCGAACATAGGCCGGGCTGGCGCGAAAGAGCGTGGCTGACTACATCTGAACGCAAGGGCGTACCGGTCAGCCCCCCATTGGCGTCCAGGATATTTGATATGCAGCTCACCGGCATTCATCATCTCACCGCCGTTTCCGCCAACGCACCGGAAAACCTGCGCTTCTATACGCAGGTGATGGGCATGCGGCTGATCAAGAAGACGGTGAATCAGGACGATGTGTCGGCTTATCACCTGTTCTACGGTGATGGCGTCGCGTCGCCCGGCAGCGATCTGACGTTTTTCGACTTTAATGTTGGCCCTGAACGCCGCGGCAACAATTCGATCACGCGCACGGCGCTGCGTGTGAGCGGTCACGACACGCTGAAATGGTGGCGCACGTATCTTGCCGATGCCAAAGTAACAGTTGGCGATATCTGTGAACGCGATGGCCGTTTCACGCTCGATGTCGAGGACCCCGAAGGCCAGCGTCTGAGTTTGATCGATGACGGCGGTATTGGCGAGGCTCATCCTTGGGCGAAAAGCCCGGTGCCGGCGGAACATCAGATCCGCGGGCTTGGACCAATCACCATCACCGTGCCTGATCGGACCATCAGTGACATCGTACTCCGCGAACTGATGCTGATGCGGCATGTGCGCGATTATCCTGTGCCGGATTCTGATTCCGATATCGTGCATGTTTACGAGATGGGTGAGGGCGGTCCTGCTGCCGAACTGCATGTCGCGGCGCGGCCCAATGTGCCGCCGGCGCAGCCTGGCGCAGGTGGCGTGCATCACGTCGCCTTTCGTACGCCAAACCGCAACGAATATGACGAATGGGCCAAGCGCTTGATCGATCTGAAAGTGCCGAACAGCGGCAAGGTGAATCGGTTCTATTTCGAGTCGCTTTATTTCCGAGAGCCGAACGGCATTTTGTTCGAAATCGCGACCGACGGTCCGGGGTTCGCAGCGGACGAGCCGATGGAGACTCTCGGAGAGAAACTGTCGCTGCCGCCATTCCTGGAAAAGCGCCGCGCTGAAATCGAGGCGGGGTTGAGGCCGTTGTGACTCTTTACCCTCCCCTGGAGGGGGAGGGTCGGCGAGCATTGAACGAAGTGAAATGCGAGATGGGGTGGGGTGGTGTTTGTGATACGCGATGAGGATCACCCCACCCCGCATGCCTCGCTGTCGCTCGACACGCGACCCTCCCCCTCCAGGGGAGGGTAAAGCTGCTTATTTCTTCCTTGCAAAGAACGCCGCGAACGCCGCTTGCGCCTCCGGCGATTGCAGACGCTCACGGAAGAAATCAGCTTCCGTGTCGATGCGCTCAATGATCTCTTCCGGCGAGCCACGCATCAGGCGGCGTGACGCCAGCACTGCTTCGGCAGGAAGTTTTGTGATCTTCTGTGCCGCCTCCAGCGCGTGCTGATCGACATCGGCGCTGTCAGTGACCGCATTGACGAGGCCGACAGACACCGCGCCTTGTGCGTCCAGCGGCTCGCCCATCACCAGCATGGCGAAGGCACGTCGCGGTCCCATCAGGCGCGGCGCGAGCAGGGATGACGCGGCTTCCGGTACAAGCCCGAGATTGACGAACGGTGTGACAAAACGGGCCTCGCGCGAAGCGACGACATAATCGCAATGCAGCAGCATGGTCGTGCCGACGCCAATGGCAAGCCCGTTCACCGCTGCGACAAGGGGCTTTTCGCCGGACGCGAGGGCATGGAGAAAGCGCAGCACGGAATCGCCGAGGCCTTCGCCGGCTTCCGCCGCCTGCCGGAACTCCTCAAGATCGTTGCCTGCGCAGAATGAACCCGGTAGGCCTGCGAACATGATGCAGCGGACATCGGGCGACAGCTTGGCGCTGGTCAAGGCCACCGCCATCGCGTCATACATATCGGCGGTCAGGGCATTCTTCTTGTCCGGGCGATTGATGCGGATAACGCGAACGCCGTCTTCGTTGGTGACGTTGATGTGCGCCGACATGTCAGACCACATCGCCTGGAAGCGGGGCCGTTGTTACTGAATCTGCGGCCTCGACAACGATCGCCTCGAGCCCGCGATTCTGGACGGCGATATTCTCGGCAAAAAATCGCGCCGTTGCGATGTGGTCTGTACTGGCAGCGTCGTCACCGAGTTTGATCGCCGCCAGCGCTTCATTGGCCAGCATGCATCCACCGGCTGCATTGGCGAACAGACGCAGATAGGGCGTTGCGCCGGCAAGAGCCGATGTCGTCTCGTTGTTGAGATGAGCCGTCAGCCATGCCGTTGCATTCTCAAGGCTGTCGATGGCATCGCCCAGGCAACTGGCCGTCGCGCCGAAGGCGGGATTGTTGGCCCCACGCACATTGTGGGCGATCTCGCGCAACTCGGCAATGAATGTCTTGACCGTCTCACCGCCATTCAGCGGCAGCTTGCGCGTGACAAGATCGATGGCCTGGATGCCGTTGGTGCCCTCATAGATCGCGGCAATGCGCGCGTCGCGATAATGTTGCGCCGCACCGGTTTCTTCGATGAAGCCCATGCCGCCATGCACCTGGATGCCGAGCGAAGCGACATCGATGCCGATATCGGTGGAGAAGGCTTTGGCGATAGGTGTCAGCAAGGCGGCGCGATCGGTGGCCGCCTTGCGATCATCCGCATCTTTCGAAAGATGAGAGCGATCGAGTGCGACAGCCGTGGCGTAGCAAATCGCACGCGCCCCCTGTGTGAGCGCACGCATGGTCAGCAGCATGCGGCGCACGTCGGGATGCTCGATAATGGCGACGGAGGCTGTGCCGCTCGCGCCGCTACCACGGCCCTGTTTCCGATCTCGGGCGTATTGCAATGCCTGTTGCGTGGCCCGTTCGGCAATGGCAACGCCCTGCAGACCGACCATCAGCCGGGCCTCATTCATCATCGTGAACATGCAGGCCATGCCGGCATGTTTCTTGCCGATCAGGTAGCCGACGGCGCCGCCCTTGTCGCCATACACCATCGTGCAGGTCGGCGAGGCGTGGATACCCATCTTGTGCTCGATGGAATGCACATGCACGTCGTTGCGCTGCCCCGGCGTGCCATCGGCATTGAGCAGGAATTTCGGCACGAGGAACAGCGAGATGCCCTTGGTGCCCGGCGGCGCATCGGGCAGACGTGCCAGCACGAAATGGATGATGTTGTCGGTGAGATCGTGCTCGCCATAGGTGATGAAGATCTTCTGTCCGAACAGGCGATAGGTGCCGTCGGCATTGCGCTCGGCCCGTGTTCGCAAGGCGCCGACGTCGGAGCCCGCCTGCGGCTCGGTGAGCTGCATCGTGCCCATCCATTCGCCGCTCACGAGCTTCGGCAGATAGGTCTTTTTCAGATCGTCGTTGCCATGCAAGGCCAGCGCGTCGATCCCGGCCATGGTCAGCACCGGGCCGAGACCGAATGACATCGCCGCCGCATTCCACATTTCGACGCAGGCGGCGTTCAGCGCACGCGGCAGGCCCTGTCCGCCCCACGCGGTGGGCGAGGCGAGGCCGTTCCAGCCAGCGGCGGCCCAGGCGGTATAAGCTTCTTTCCAGCCGGGCGGCATGACGATGTGGCCGTCCTTGAGCGGAGTGCCGTGCCGGTCCCCGACCACATTCAGGGGCGCGATGACGTCGGTCGCAAAACGCCCGGCTTCCCCCAGAACAGCGTCGAGATCGCCTGGTCCCAAGTCTCCGTAAAGGCCCTGCGACAAGGCTTCGTTCATGCCGGCGCCGTACTTGAGCGCAAAGGCGATATCAGCAACCGGCGCGCGATAGGACATGGGCCTCTTTCCGGACGCGGTTTTAGGTCTTGTTAACGGCTAGAGCAGCCGGCGGAAGGCGTCAATCGGGGCCCATCGTGGTTGTCTGGCGGCCTCAGGTCACCCGAGCCCGGTCCAGTGCCTCCCAAGGCTGACGGCCAAACATTAGACATTGCGAGGAGCGAATGCCGCCGCTAGAACCGTGGCCTTTCCGACACTGCTGGGGCGTAGCCAAGTGGTAAGGCAGCGGATTTTGATTCCGCCATTCCCTGGTTCGAATCCAGGCGCCCCAGCCAGCGTTTCTTTCAAGATTTCAGAGACTTACGCGCGTTCTTCGTCGGCGTAGAATCGCCATTCCGAAATTCATTCCGCCCGCCATTCCGAAATTCTGTTCGCTCCTTGTCCGCCATGACGTGAGCGTGGCGCTTGCGCGTCGCGGCCAGAGCCCGTTTTTCGGTGCGTTTTGCGTAGCCATCGTAAGCCTTGCTGCTGTGTGCAGAGAGCGCCCGCCCTTGGCCGTCGGTGAGACCAGCTTCCTCTAGCTCGGTCATGCCACCGTGCCTGCAGGCATCGAGTGTGAAGAACGATGGCACACCTTCGATCTTCTTGCGGAGCATCTGGATTTTCTTTTCGAAGCCGCTGAAGGAGTACAGCTTCGACGCGGTCGCATCTTCGTCCTTTGGCTTGACCGACTTGACGTCGCGCAGGATCATCGGAATGCCGCGCTGCGGCAGCTTTGCTAGTACCGCCTCGGCATCTTCATAGAATTTCATGACGCCTTGTTCGGTTTCCTCTTCGAGAGGGTGCCAGACCTGAGCCCCTGTTTTGTGGTGCTCAATCTGAATCCCGTTCGGATGTTCTCGGCTGCGGTAATCGGTCCAGCGAACACAGCCGGCCAGAACATTTTCCGGGCGTTGGAGCCATTCAAAGCAAATCACCGCCGCAGCTGCGGGCTCAGGCTCTCCGAGCCCAATGCAGCCCCACGCGAAATGATAGACCTGCTCACGCGTGACCGCGGGCTTCGTCTTCTTGGTCCGGCGTTTCAGCGCGACGCCGGACCAAGGATCCGGGACATCGGTGTTGAACTGGTCGGGAAAGAGCCGGCGGACAACGCGCCAGGCCTTGCTGCACAGCTTGATCGCCTTCTCACCTTGCCGGAGGCGTAGTCCCTTCTTTCCTTTGATGACGAGATTTGGCCTGCTGCCGGTTCAGTGGACAGCCAGTTAAGCTAATCCCAGCTTCCGCTCGAACTCAACGGGGCTGACGTATCCGATCGTCGAGGGACGCCTGGTCGTGTTATAGAACCGCTCGATGTAATCGAACACATCTGCCTTGGCCTCGTTCCGGGTGCGGTAGTTCCTTCGAGCGATGCGCTCGGTTTTCAGCGATGAGAAGAAGCTTTCCATAGCGGCATTGTCCCAGACGTTGCCGGATCGGCTCATGCTGCAGGTGATGCCACTGTCGGCCATCAAGCGCTGGAACTGGTCACTGGCATATTGGCTGCCGCGATCAGAGTGATGCATGAGCGCGTCCGGTTTGCCACGACGCCACACCGCCATCAGCAGGGCATCCGCGACCAACTGAGCCGTCATACCGGCACTCATTGACCAGCCGACGACGCGCCGTGAGAACAGGTCAATCACGGCAGAGACGTACAACCATCCCTCGGCCGTCCAGATATAGGTAAAGTCGGCAACCCATTTCTGGTTCGGTCGCTCAGCTGCGAACTGCCGGTCCAGCAGGTTCGAGGGAGCAACTGCAATCTGGCGATCACCGTTATCCTTAGGCAAGCGCCGTCGTCGTGGCCTGGCTCGCAAGGCCTGCTGCTGCATCAGTCGTTCGACCCGGTGCAGACCGCATTCGATACCGTCGGCAAGCAAGTCGCGCCAGACGCGTCGCGCTCCGTAGGTCCGATCGCTATTGACGAAGCTTGCCTTGATCCGCCCGCCGATCACTTCATCGCTACGGGCTCGGGCACTGAACGAGCGGTTCAGCCAAGCATGGAAGCCGGACCGGGAGACGCCCAATGCGTTGCACAGCCATGCCACCGGCCAGATGCCCCGGTGCTTCGCAATGAAGACGAACTTCATGTCGCTTCCTTCGCGAAGAAGGCTGCGGCCTTTTTTAGGATATCCCTCTCGGCCTTGAGCTTGGCCACTTCGCGGCGCAGGCGCGCGATCTCCTGCTGCTCTGGCTTCATCTGTCCGTGGCCGGGAAAGGCCTGTGCAGGATCGGCGCCCAGCTCGCGCACCCATTTGCGCAGCACGTTCTCATGGACATCCAGGTCACGCGCTGCCTGTGCGACCGAGACCCCGCGCTCCCTGACCAGCTTTATCGCTTCAAGCTTGAACTCGCGACCAAACTTCCGTCTTTGCATGGCAACCTCCGGCTTCATGAAACACCCTATCTTGGTGTCCATCAAACCGGCAGCAGCTCATTTATCTTCTTCTTCAGAACCGGACCTACCGCGGAGAAGCTACGCATAAGGGCAACGCCTATCCCGGCGAGCATGCCGCGATCGTTGACAAACCACTCTGGGATGCCGTGCAGGCCGTGCTCGCCGAGAACCGCGTGCAGCGCGCAGCAAGTACCAATACCAAGGCGCCAAGCCTCCTGACCGGCCTGCTCTTCGACGAGGCCGGCGAGCGCGCCGTGCATCATTCCTTGTCCGGAATCGCCCGTTGCGACGTAGACACGCTCGTTGCCCGGATTGCGCCCAATGAAACCGCAGTAATCGATCGTATCGAGAACTTGACCCGACCAGCGATGCATCGGGGAAGCCGTGAAGGCGCGCCATCTCGCGTACCGCAGATTTGAGAGCCGTGGACGTTCGCTTCGCAGACAATAGTCAGGCGATTGGGTTGCGCGTTGCGCATCTATCCATTGGGGATCGCTTTTGTCTGGAACTCACGTCACCTGTCGATGGTTATACCATCGTCCTCCGGCAAGCAGCGCAGGGATGGCATCTGATGCCAATGAATGTCCGGAACCGGCCTCATTTCTCACAATGAGCCTTGTTTTGCCCTCAAATCGAGTGAGTTGGTCTACCTCTCATTCATTCAGGAGTTCGGCTCCGGCCGTGTCTTCTATCGGGCATCGTCAAAGGAACACGGCGAGAAAATCTGGCAACACATCCGAGTGGGTCTATCGGTTTGGCGGGCGGTGGTGAGCGGCGCCATACTTGCGCTTAGCTTGTGCGGCCTTCTTCCGAAGTTCGTCTGCTTGGCTTAAGGCGATTGCACGTGAGACATCTGCGCTCATAAATGACTCCAAAAAGACAAACCCACACGCACTGCCAGGCAGGACAACCTCGGCTGTCGAAGTGCGTGTGGGTCGCTTGCCAGTGAAAGCGTAGCGGTGCGGCAATCGCGGGGCACCTTGCCGAGGGACACCTCCGCCCGACCCTGGAAGTGATGATCACCGAATCGCCGCAGCACCTGCGTCGCAAGCACGATCCGCAGACCGGGCTGGCTCTGATCAATGCCGGCGCACGCTGAGAGCGTAGCGAGACATGTTGGCCGAAGGCTTTGGGCGAACTGTCAGGCCCACGTTCGCTCCATCAGCACAAGCGATGAGCACGCTTTGCTTGCGACAAGACGGCCTGCATTCTCAATGCAGCAAGTATTGCCCGATCAATCCGGTTGCGTCCATGAGAGCAATGACAGGTTCATTCATAACATCATCAGCGCCTCACCGCAGAGCTTGCGCGCAAATGGGCGACGGACCTTCTAAAAAACTATCTGCCGAGTCGTGAATAATCCATGTAATGGGTCAATTCCGGTACGTGAAAGCGGTCTCTTTATTTATCCGGCGTGTTCTGGAACTCAGGCACCCGTCGAGTGATTGGCCGCTGCCGCATCGTCGGCAAGAGCCCTGTCTGAAGACCATCCAGAGGAGGTTCGTGCGATCCTGGCGAGATCCTGAGTTATTTCGGCTGAGGTCGACTTCAGTACGGGCACATAGCGCTTGCACGCCTCTGACTCGGATAGCGCGGCAGTGAAATACGTCAGGCCGAAGCTCGCCACCACGCGCCCCACCTCGTTCATGATCGGCACGGCGATCGTGTTCGAGTTTCTCGGCTCGACATGTTTGGCTCGCGATGCGTAGCCTTGCCGCCGGACTTGCTGAACCA
This sequence comes from Pseudorhodoplanes sinuspersici, assembly GCF_002119765.1. Lineage (NCBI taxonomy): Bacteria > Pseudomonadati > Pseudomonadota > Alphaproteobacteria > Hyphomicrobiales > Pseudorhodoplanes > Pseudorhodoplanes sinuspersici. Next base: position 24,022 of record NZ_CP021112.1, on the reverse strand, counting down.
GCCGATCAAGTTTGTCCATATCCTGCGCCAGGTTGTCTTCTGGATCGTCCGATCGACGAAGCATCTCGACGATCAGATCGAATTCCTCCTTCGGCGTGAAAGCCAAATACGCCAGGCCCATGCCGCGCGTCAGCAACGGCAGGCGCATGTTGACCGTCTTGTGGAAGGGTGACATCGAACTGTCGGGCACTGTGCTAAAGCGCACGACCATTGCATTCTGGTCGAGTAACGAGATCGAGACTGGCCACTGATGCCTGCGCGTGAACGCGACGGCCCATGGCCTGCCGGCCTCGACGACCATCGGCTCCTTGTGAAAGCCCGAACTCAGCGAACCCACCAGTGCGCTGACCTGATAGCCTCCGAGCCTCTGGTCGTTCTCGACATAGCCCAGATCCTCCAGCGTCTTGAGGATCCGGACCAGCGTCGCCTTGGGCAGGCCGGTCCGGGCATGAAGATGAGCGATCGAGGTGTAGGGCTGCAGGTTCATTTCCTGCAATACCTTCATCGCGCGCTCGATTGATCGTATTCCCACGGCTCACTCCCGCATTCCGCGGTGCGGAACGGCGAGATGCTTACGTTGTGACCCGACGGTGTCAAGTTCTAAGCATCTCCTGGCAAGCAGTGGAAGAAGGGTGGCTTCGGTGACATATCGGGAAGAGGCGCGTGCGCTGATCGCGCAGGTCGATGACGCGACGGCGAACAGGTTGCTGCAAGGTGCGCTGGACCTGCATGTCCATTCCGGACCCTCGACGATGCCGCGGCAGGTCGACCACTTCCAGGCTGTCGAAGAGGCGGCGGCCGCCGGAATGAGAGGCATTTTATTCAAAGACCATCACTATTCCGTCGCGCCCTTCATTCCCCTCATGGATCGGGTGCTGGGGCATCACAACGTTGCAATGTTCAGCGGTCTCGTTCTCAACAACAGCACCGGCGGCCTGAATCCTTTTGTTGTCGATGCCCAGCTCAAGCAGGGAGCAAAGCTGATCTGGATGCCGACGGCGCAATCAGCCAACCACATCCGCAGCTCCAGCCGCAAGCAGCGGCTCGTCTCCAATGTGAAGCTGAAGCCGTCGCCAGGTCTCACCGTGGTGGACAGCTATGGCGAGATCCTCGATGTTGTGAAGGAGATTCTGGACTCCATTGCAGAATTCGATGCCATCCTTTCATCCGGTCATTTGCATGTCTGGGAAATCTGGAAGCTCTTTGCGGAGGCGAAGAAGCGCGGCGTGAAGCGGCTGCTGGTCAACCATCCGATGTATGGCCTGCATTTCACTTACGATGACATCAAGGAGATGGCCGAGTTTGGCGCATTGATCGAGCAATCGGCCTGCCTCTATGTCGATTCCCGGTTCAATGTCTTTTCTCCCCGGGAGCTGAAGGAGCACATCCTCGCGGCGGGTGTTGCGCATTCCTCGATCGGTTCGGATCTGGGGCAGGTTGACAATCCGACGCCGGTCGAAGGGATGAGACAGGCAATAAAGCTGTGCATCGCGCTCGGATTTTCGGAAGACGACGTCAGGACGATGGTTCGTGACAATCCGGCCACAATCGTTGGCCTCCAGGTGGCCTGACCAGCGGCCCGCGGGAAAGAGACGCGAGCATGATGCGCGCGATTGAAATCGAACGCCCGGGCGGTCCCGAGGTGTTGCGGATGATCGAAATGCCGCGTCCGCAAGCGAAGGGTGGCGGAGTGGTGATCCGCGTTCTTGCCGCCGCTGTAAACCGTCCGGACATACAGCAGCGTCGCGGCCTTTATCCACCGCCGCCCGGCGCGTCTCCTCTTCCGGGTCTCGATGTGGCCGGCGTTGTTGAAGAAGTAGGGCCAGAGGTCAGCAATGTGAAAGTTGGCGATTGCGTGTGCGCGCTTGTTAATGGCGGTGGCTATGCCGAGTTTTGCAGCGTGCCGGCATTGCAATGCATGCCGATTCCGCGCGGTCTGACATTCGCTGAGGCGGCGTCGCTACCGGAAGTCTTCTTCACTGCCTGGAACAACGTCTTTTGGCTTGGACGGCTCGCACACGGCGAGACGCTTCTGATCCAGGGCGGGACGAGCGGCGTCGGCCTGGCAGCGATCCAGATTGCCCGCGAGTTGCGCGACGCCACTGTCATTGCGACCGCCGGCACGGCGCAGAAGCGGCAAGTCTGTCTTGAGACCGGCGCGCATTACGCGACTGACTATCGCGGCGACTGGGAAAGCGAAGTCAGGCGCGTCACCGGTGGCGAAGGCGTCGATGTCGTGCTCGATGCGCAGGCCGGTGACTACACGCAGAAGCAGCTCGACCTTCTCAAACCGGATGGGCGCCTGGTCTTCATTGCGAGCCATCTTGGCGAGACTGCCGAAGTCAACATCCGGGCTGTCGTTCGCCGCCGGCTGACATTGACGGGTTCCACATTGCGGCCGCGGCCTGCCTCCTACAAGGGGGCGATTGCGTCCGAACTGGTGCAATACGTTTGGCCGCTCATTGAGAAAGGCCGCATCGTGAGCAAAATCCACGCTCTGTTTCCATGGGAGCAGGTCCGGGAAGCACATGATCTGCTCGATCGAAACGAGCAGATCGGCAAGGTGGTGCTCCTGGTCGATCTGCAGCAAGCGCAAAGTGTTCCGGACCGGCTGATGCGCTCAGAGTCCATCTGATGCTGATTGTCGAACACGCAATCGACCTGCAGCGCCATGCTGGGCGTCCGATAGGATCGTCGCAATGGTTCACAATAGAGCAGCGACACATTAGTGACTTCGCGCGGCTGACGGGAGATGACAACTGGATTCACGTCGACGCCGAACGCGCGGCGCGCGAATTGCCGGACGGAAAGACGATTGCGCATGGTCTTTACGTTCTTTCGCTGATCCCATGGCTCCAACGCAATATTTTTGCGATTCGCAGGCGTGGCCGCGGCCTCAACTATGGCTATGACCGCGTACGCTTCCTGACGCCCGTTCAGGCCGGCAGTCGCATCAGGCTGACCATGTCACTTGTTCAGGCCACCCGGCATGCGGCCGGTGCGCGCGTCGAATTGGAATCGATGGTGGATGTCGAAGGGTCTGACAAACCGGCCCTGATCGCCAGGAGCATCATTTTGATCGAGGACGAATGATGTCGGCACTGAACGAGGAAGGCGACCTTTTAAAGAGAATACTCTCGCACGGGCTCGAGCGGCCAGGCGATGAAGCGCTGCGCTGCGGAAGCGCAAGCCTTGATTGGCAGTCACTTCGAGAAACAGTGCTCGAGACCGCTGGGACTTTCGTTCAGGCGGCGACCGAAGGCGGAGGCCGCATTGGGCTTTTCGGCGCGACGAGCGTCGAACTTGTCGTCGCTTACCTGGCAATTGTCGCTGCCGGCGGGTGTGCCGTGCCGCTGCCAGTCTCGGCCCATCGCGACGCTCTCTCTGGCATGATCGCCGACTGCGAACCAGATTTCGTTATTGTTCACCAGGAGAGTGAGCAACTCGCAGGCGATGTTGCCAACGTGCCGGTTTTTGCGCTCACCCCGGGCGGGGAATTCCCTCGCAGCTTCGGGCGCAGTGCACCTCTGGAGCATGCGCGTAGCTGTGAGCCGCACGCAGACTTCAACATCATCTACAGTTCGGGAACGACGGGCCTTGCCAAAGGCATCGTTCACTCGCACGCGATGCGATACCGGCAAGCTGCCAGAAGCCTCTTTGGAATCGACCAGGGCAGCACGATGCTGCTCGCCACGCCGCTTTACTCAAACACAACCCTGATGCCGTTGCTCGCCACCTTATTCCATGGCGGACGCGTGATCCTGATGCCGAAGTTCGACGCCGAACTTTACCTCGACCTCGCGGAATCCGAGCGGGTGACGCACACCATGCTGGTGCCGGTGCAGTATCAACGGATTCTGGATTCGGACGGTTTTGCGAAACGCGACCTCTCTGCATTCCGGATGAAGCAATGTACCGGCGCGCCATTACCTGCGGCGGTCAAGCGTGCGGCAGTCGAGCGATGGCCAGGCCGCTTTTTTGAAATCTATGGCCTGACGGAGGGCGGCTGTACCTGCATTCTTGACGTCTCCGAATTTCCCCATAAGGCGCACACCGTTGGCAAGCCGGCAGCAGGAAATGACATACGGATCATCGACGAGGACGGGCAATTTCTCCCGGCCGGAAAGCGCGGCGAAATTGTCGGGCGCTCGGCGACGATGATGTCGGGTTATTTCCGCAACAAAGCAGCCAATCAGGCATTCTATTGGCGCGACGGGGAAGGGACCGTCTTCCATCGGACCGGCGATATCGGACTGTTCGACGAGGACGGTTTCCTCGTCTTGCTCGACCGCAAGAAAGACATGATCATCTCTGGCGGCTTCAACATCTATGCGAGCGACCTGGAGGAAAAGCTGCTGTCGCATCCGGATGTGGCGGAAGCTGCGGTCATCGCAGTGCCCAGCGAGCGATGGGGCGAGACACCGCTCGGATTGGTGGTGGTCAAGGAAAAGGCGGCTGTTGATCTCGACCAATTGTTGGAATGGACCAATGCGCAGCTCGGGAAGATGCAGCGGCTTTCGGCCATAGAACAGCGCGAAACATTGCCCCGATCGAATGTCGGGAAAATCCTGAAGCAGGAGCTTCGACGGCCCTATTGGGAGAGCCACGTATGACCGGCATCGACATTCCGGCACTGCAATTTCCGAAGGTCGCACTGGTCACCGGCGGCAGCAGCGGTATCGGCAAAGCAACGGCGGCGCGCCTTGCCGCGATGGGGTCGGCCGTCGTGGTCGGCTACAACAGCGGCAGTGCGAGGGCGCAGGAGGTCGTAGACGGCTTGCAGGTCGCGGGCCGACAGGATCCGCCGCATTGCGCCATGCGCATCGCCATCGATGAGACCGATTCCATCGCAGAGGCTGCCGCCGCCGTGGAAAAGCTGTACGGGCGGCTCGATGCATTGATCAATTGCGGCGGCGCCACTACGCCGGTTCCGCTCAACGATCTCGACAAGCTCACCGACGCTATTTTCGACAAAACTGTTACGATCAATCTGCGGGGACCATTCGCCATGATGCGCGCCTTCCGGCCATTGCTGGAGCACGGCACGGCTCCAGCGATCATCAATATTTCCTCGATCGCGGCCCGGACCGGATTGGGCAGCAGCCTGGCTTATCTGGCGGCAAAGGCGGGGGTAGACGCACTCACCGTCGCACTGGCGAAAATCTTGGCGCCGAAAATCCGCGTCTTCTCCGTCTCGCCAGCGGGCGTCGATACCGATTTCGTGCCAGGGCGCAGCCGCGAGCAGCTGCAGAAAACCGCTGAGAAGCTTCCGCTCGCCCACATCACCACGCCGGACGATGTCGCAAGGGCGGTGGTGGCCTGCATCGTCCATCTCACGAGCTCGACCGGAATTGTCGTGCCGGTCGATGAGGGCCGGCACCTTTAAGTCTGACCGAAGGACACTTCCCGTCGATGTCGCTCCTTGAGCTCGATCGCCGGACGGCTGAAGCCGACGGCAGAGCTCATTTGAAATGGGGATTCTTTTCTCGCTCCAGCACGGCCCTTACGGCTGGCCGTTCGAGCATCTGGTTCTTGTGCTGGGTGAAGGCCTTAAGCTCGTCCATCGGTAATGCGTGGCTTGCGCCCCAGCCGTAGAAGACGAGTGCATAGGGATCAACCACGGTGTAGCTGTCGCCCATGATCCATTTCTTGCCGGCGATAAGATCGTCGATTTCCTTCATGTCTTGCCAATAATTCGCCTTCGCCTTTGCACTGACTGCCTCATGCATTCCCTCGTCGTCGACGAAACGGTACGGGCGAAACTTGGCGCGCTGGGAGATGTGTGGCGTGTTGGAGAACCAGGCCATCTGAGAAATGCAGTGCATCTGGTCGATGGTGTCTGTCGGCCACATGCCGGTCTCGGGATATGTCAGGCCGATATAGGTCAGGATCGCCGTGTTCTCCGTGATCACCCGGCCGTCGGCAATAAGAGCGGGGACCTTGCCGCGTGGGTTGACGGCCAGGTACTCCGGCGTCAGGTGCTGCTTCTGGGACAGCAGCGTCTCCATCGGCTTGTATGGCTTGCCCGTCTCTTCCAGTGCGATGTGAGAGGCCAGCGAACATGCGCCAGGGCTATAGAACAGCATGGGCTCGTGCGTAACGCTTGCCATCGCATCCGTCGCTGCTGACACATCATTCATTTGGTGATCTCCGTTTTTTAGGTGAGCGCAGTCCGGGTCATCTCGGCGTGTGCGCGCAATATTCAACATTTGTCCGTCGACTTGTGTCCCGATTGATCACTGCATCAACGCCGACACGATCCTATCGCGAGTCATCGGCATATCGCGGATACGTATGCCGAGCGCATGGGCAACGGCATTGCCGATAGCCGCCGCCGCAGGTCCGCCGGCGCATTCGCCGACGCCGAGAGACGGGTGTTCTGTTGCCTCGACCAGTTCGACCCGGATCTCGGGAATGTCGGTGAAGCGGATGACGGGATAACTCTCCCAGTCGAGGCTGGCGACACCAGCATCGCCGAACCGAACCTCCTCGATCAATGCCCAGCTGATCGCCTGGACGATGTTGCCCTCGACCTGATTGATTAGCCCATCAGGATTTATGACGAGGCCAGCATCGACCGCGCACCAGATATTGGTGACGCGCACGGCTTCATCGACCTCGACGGCGGCGACTACTGCGGCATAAGCCGAGGAATTCTTGTACTGGGCAAGGCCCAGCCCCATGCCACTTCCGCTGCCGCCTTCGCCCCGCGTCGACCAACCGGCCATCGCCGCCGCTCGCAGGAGCACGCGGCGCGCACGTGGGTCAGAAAGAATCGCGAGGCGATAGGCGAAAGGGTCTTCGCCGGCGCGGTCCGCCAGTTCGTCGAGCAGCCCCTCGATCGCGAAGACGTTGAGGGTCGCACCGAGACCGCGCAATGAAGAAGTCCGCACCGGCACGTCGTGGACCAGGTGGTAGTTTATTCGCTTCGAGCCGACATCGTAGAGCGGGATGCCGTTGCGCGTGGCTCCGCCGCCGCGATCCTCGGGAATATCGAAGGGCTTGCGCGCGGGCGGCGGCGTCTTCAACGCATCGGCCGCGAGCAAATAGGCGCCGCCGACGCCCGGGCGCTGGCCGTGTGCTGCACTCCAGATCTCGGTGGTCCAATCGGCGGGGCGGCCTGCTTTGTCGAGCGCGGCATGGACGGTGACCGCCATCGCCGAGGACAACGGCTCGTGCGCGAATTCCTCTTCGCGCCGCCAACTTAACCGAATTGGCTGGCCGGGAAGCGCCAGTGCAACGAGGGCGGCGTCGAGCGCGGCATCATCGGCACCGTTGTGACCGTAGCACCCGGCACCCTGTACGTGATGGCAAGCCACCTGATCGAGCGACAGGCCGACGGTTTTGGCGATGTTGACGCGCAGCGGGTGCATGCCCTGCGCATGCGACCAGACCGTGAGCATCCCGTCGCTAAACTCGGCCAGTGCGCAGGACGGGGCGATCGAGCCGTGCGACAGAAAAGGTCTGGTGAAGCGCACGGAAATACAGTCGGGCATGGCCTCCTGCAACGGATCGCCGATCAGGCGGTCGTGGGAGGGCTGTGCGGCGATCCAGTCGGGCGTAGCCTGTTCAGAGCGGAGTTTAACGGCATTGTCCCAGAGGGCGCGCTCGGCGGCGGCCGCCGCCGCGGCACGCACAACGGTTTCGTCAGGACTGACAAAGGCCACGAAATTGTCGACGCGGACGATACGGATGTCGCCGCCGGCGCGACGGCGGATGGCATCTTCGTCAAGCACCGCGAGCGTCGCGCCACGACCCGGCTGGCGTAACGTGCGGGCGTGAAGCATGCCTGGCAGCACTAGGTCCTGAATGAAGCCGGATCCGGTCAGCTTGGCGAGCAGGTCTAGCCTGGGCGCGCTTGTGCCGACGATGCGATGGGCGTTCGCTGGCTTTGGCGGCACCGTACCTGTAGCGTCGACCGCAAGGTCGAGTTCGGATGCGATGTGCCAATAATCGAGGCCGGTCGGTGCGCCGTCCCTCAGGAACTCGCCTTCGTCAATGGCAAGTTCGCCGATGCCGGCGTTCAGGCGCAGTGCGGCACGGACCAGAGCCATCGCGCGAACCTCGGCGGCGACAAGACGGATAGCAGCGCCCGAATGTTCGATTGACCAGCTCGATGCGGTGTAGCCCTCGCCGGGGCCTTCAAGGCTGTTGCCCGACATCATGCGCACCTGGTGCATGCCGAGATCCAGCTCTTCCGCGGCGATCTGCGCAAGCGCCGTCAGGATGCCCTGGCCAAGCTCAACCTTGCCGGTCGCGATGCGCACGGTGCGGTCGTCCTGAAAGCAGAGCCAGCGGTCGAGCCGGGGATTGTCCTTGAGACTGTGGGTGAGCGCGGTCATGAATCAGCCCTCGAGCGCATGTCTGCCGCAGCCCTGAGCACCGCGCGCAATATGCGCGGATGTGTGCCGCAGCGGCATAGGTTCGGGTCGAGCGCGGTGGCGACGTCGGCTCGCGTGGGGGCCGGATTGCGATCGAGCAACGCCTTGGCTGCTATCAGCATGCCGGACAGGCAATAGCCACACTGTCCGGCTTGCTCGTCGAGAAATGCCTTCTGCAGTGGATGCAACGCCTCAGGCGATCCGAGACCTTCGACAGTCGTGACGGAGCGGCCCTCGAGCGTGCCCGCCTCGCGGCTACAGGAATAGGCTGTCACGCCATCGACCAGCACCATGCAGGCCCCGCATTGCTCCAGCCCGCAGCCGTAGCGGCTGCCCGTCAGCCCGAGATGGTTGCGCAAAATGTCGAGAAGCGGCGTCGTCGGCGCTGCATCGACCTGGTACATGCAGCCATTGACGGTCAGCGTGAGAGGTCCGCTCATGTGGTACCGGCCATCGGTTGGTACTCTCGTCAGCGTCGGGGCGGGAGCGGATCCGATCGGCGACTGAAATCGACAGGCGCCAAGCTCCGCCATTTTAAAAATCGGATCTATCTTAGAGATCTGACTTCCGAGGCTTTCAACTTAAAATCCCTCTCGTTTCGCTGCTCGAAATGGCCTTGGCGATCCATGTGCATTCGCCTGCTCACCATCGCCCGCCCGGACATGCTTCATGCACGGCCGCCGCCGGCTCGGTCGAGCCAAGCGTCGCACTCACTTTGAATGGCGAAAGCCTGACATGAATTGCCAAGCTGTAATTGCCATGCCGTTTCGCTCCGCGGAACGTTGTTTTCCGGCGCGTGCGGCTGCGCGCCATCAGTCACATAATGCGAATTCGATCCACGACACGCCGGCAGGCCGAAAAAATGTGGACGCCATAAAAAGTTCTCTTGGGAGGAAACAGTGCAGTGCTTCGAAACACGCGCCTCGTAATCGTTATCGCCATCGCCGCCATCGGCTGTCCCGCAGTGGCGCAGGATTATCCGACCGGCACGATCAGGATCATTAATCCCTTTGCTGCCGGCGGCACGGCTGCAGTGCAGGCGCAGGCGCTTAGCAATTATCTCAGTCCGATCCTGGGCCAGCCGGTCATCGTCGAAAACAAGTCAGGAGCGGGAACGACGATCGCTGGCGCGTTCGTCGCGCGAGCGGCGCCCAACGGCTACACACTTTTGATCGCCGGTCCGCCGACATATTCGATTAATCCAACATTGATCCCGAATGTTCCCTATGATGGATACAAGGCCTTCACCCAGATTGCCGTCGTGTCGAGAAGTACCAACGGCATTGCGGTGAACGCGAAGAGCGGAATCACGTCGATTGAGGATTTGGTCGCCAAGGCGAAGGCCAATCCGAACAGTGTCACTTTCGGGACGCCGGGCGTTGGAAGCGTCTCCCATCTGGCGATGATCCGCTTCATGGAAATGGCGGGAATCAAGATGACACACGTGCCCTATAGCGGTGCGCCGCCGGTCGTGACCGATCTTCTGGGTAAACATATCGATCTTGGAGTCATCAATCTTGGCCCATTAGTGCCCGGAAAAAAATCCGGAGACCTTCGGATTTTGGCAACGACCAGTATCGGGCGCTCGTCTCAGACACCTGATGTGCCAACGCTCGATGAACTGGGCTATTCTGGTTTCGTCATCGAGGCTTGGAACTCAATCTCGGGGCCCGCAGGTATGCCCGACGCTGTCGTTACCAAGCTGAGCGGTCTGATCGACCAGGCGCTGGCCGACCCGCGCGTGATCACGGCCTTCACGGGGGCCGGGCTCGAAATAAAATATATGCCGCATGCGGAGGCCGAGTCCTTCGTGAAGAAGGACTCGGAAACCTACATCCGGCTGATTGAGTCTTCAGGGATCAAGAAATAGTCGTCGACGAGAACGCTGCCCTCACTGCAACCCCTCAGGCATCGGATATTCGTCGGCATTGAGCACCAATCCCGGCTTGCGCGAGAAATCGACTCGCGGTGGCGAGAAGATATCGATCAGCCAGGAGCGCTTGTCGCCGATATTACGGCTCGTATGCACAACCTTGGGCGGGATGACAGTCACCGACGGACTGCCGATCTCGACGTGTTCGTCGGCGCGCCATTGCGACATGTCCGGCACCCATGGATAGCGAAGATGGTGGATGTAATCGCCTTCAAGCAGCAGCGAGGCCTGTTCGAAATCATCATGGGAATGTGGGCTGAGCTTCGTGACGTCGCGCGGCGCCGTGCGCTTGGTGAGCACGTTGATCATCAGATTCGTGCAGCGGAACAGCCGCATATTGGTGTCGGGCTTGTCGTATTCGAACGGCTTGTAATTGCGCAGCCTGAAACCGCCAGGTGGCTGCGGCCAATCAACCAGCGGCGCGACCTCAGCCGCGCCGTCCGCATAGGTCGCGGCATTCTCCGCTTGCGCGAGAAGGTCGGTGGCGCGATTCGACAGCACGCGAACAACATAACCCACGCCCTTCGCCACAATCTCGCTTGACCCGGGCGGAACGATGGTGAGTGACTCTGGCGCCGCCTCGATCGTTTCCGCGCCCGCTGTGATGGCGGCGGCGACACCACCAAGCAGCACCATGTACTCGTCGGGATTGTCGGCACGGCCCAGCACCGCGCCCGGACGGACGTCGGATATGGCGACGACAAAATTGGCGCCGCGCGTGATCCAGGTCTGGCTACCGGTTTCCACCAGTTGCGGCGGGGCGTCATAGGTGCGGCCGGCGCTGGCCGGTCTGATCTGCGCGCTCATTCACAGGGTCTCCTTATTGTTAAGCAAGCTTCGTAAGGCAGGCTTCGTAAGGCAGGCTTCGTTAAGCGGTCTTGGCCTGCGCACTGATGGCGGGCGTGTCGAGCGCGCGCATCTCGGCCAGAGTTGAGGCTGCCGCCTTGCGGAGGAAGCTCTGGTCGGAGGCAACCACGAACGCGGTCGCGCCCTGGTCACGCAGCCATGACGCCTCGGCCTGGCCGCCAACGAACACGCAGACGGGTTTGTCGGCGGCGCGTGCCGCCTTGCCGATCCGTTCAACCGCCCTGCGCACCTCAGGCGCATCGGAGGATTTCGCTCCAAGCGCGACGGAAAGGTCGCCGCGACCGATGAAAAGCGCGTCGATGCCGTCCACTGCGGCGATGGCATCGATCTCCTCGAGCGCTTCCGGGTCCTCGATCTGGGCGATCACGGTGGTGATGGCGTCGGCTGCTTCGACCGTCTTCCACATTCCGGTAGCACCGTAACCGGCATGCCGCGGCGAGCCCGAATAGCCGCGACGGCCACCCTGATAGCGGCAGGCCGCAGCGACTTCGCGGGCGCGGGTGGCCGTCGCGACATGCGGCACCAGCACGCCAGTCGCGCCGCAATCGAGGACAGAGAGAATATTCGTCACGCTCTGCACGCGCACCAGCGCCGCCGTGCCGGCAGCTCTTGCCGCGAGCAACACCGCATCCGTCGCCATGCGGTCGAAGGGGGCATGTTCTTCGTCGATCACGACGAAATCGAAGCCGAGCGCGCCGATGATTTCGGTCGCGTGAGTGGTCGGCGTCTTGACGAAGGTGCCGACTAGGTGCTCGCGAGCGAGCAGTCGGCTGCGGAGCATCGTGGGATCGGCCATGTCATGTCCTTTCGTCATTCCGGCGGGACGCTACCCGATGTGGAGCGTGCGCCGGGTGGGCGAATGCTCCTATTTCGCGTGGCGAAACGCTTCCACAAAGGCGCGCTGCCGGAAACCGGGTCGGCTAGGGTGCGCAAAACAACATGGCGCAGCTCAGTTGCGTGGCTCGGGAGGAGATCATGAATATTCGCATCACTCGCAGGATCGCGCTTGCCATCGCTGCGGCGAGCCTGTGCGCGGCACCGGCCGGCGCGGTCGCGCAAGGCTGGCCGTCCCGGCCCGTCACGGTGATCCTGCCATTTGCTGCGGGCGGCGGGACAGACCTCTTGGCGCGAGCGCTCGCGCAGGATCTCGGCGAGCGGCTTGGCCAGCAATTCGTGGTCGACAATCGCGCCGGCGCAGGCGGCAATATCGGCGCCGGTGCCGTCGCCAAAGCCGCCCCCGATGGCTACACCATCATGTTCGGCACGCCCGGGCCGCTCGCGAATAACAAGCTGATGTACAAGAGCCTGCCATTCGATCCGGAGCAGGCTTTCATCCCGATCGTGCTGATCGCCAAGTCGCCGGTGATCATCGCGGCGAAGATGTCGCTTCCGGTGAACGATATCAAGGAACTCGCGGCCTATGCCAAGGCTAATCCGGGCAAGCTCAATGTCGGCGTTCCCGGCAACGGCACGCTTGGTCACATCACCGCGTTGCTGCTGCAGAAGGAACTCGGGATCAACATGACGACCGTGCCGTATCGCGGCACGGCGCTGGTGGTCAACGACCTGCTCGGAGGCCAGGTCGACCTCGCGATGGATTTCATGCCGTCCTATGTGCCGCTGGTGCGCGAGGGCAAGATCCGCGCGCTGGGCGTGACCTCCGCCCAACGCTCGAGCGATCTGCCGGATGTGAAGACCGTTCAGGACGCGGGATTCAAAGGGTTTGAGGCCACCGCCTGGTTTGCTCTGGCGGCGCCGGCGGGTACGCCAAAGGAGATCGTCGACAAGCTCAACGCAGCCACCAATGCCTTCCTGCAAAGTCCGAAAGGCAAGGAAGTGCTCGCGACCCTGAGCATGCAGGCTATTGGCGGTTCACCGGCCGATCTGAAAGCCTTCATTACCTCCGAGCTCCAGAAATGGGGCCCGGTGGTGAAGGAGGCGAACATCTCGATGTGACGCGAGCGCTTTTTCGCGGGACGGGACAGGAAGCGGCGTTGGTCGCGCGAAGGACACGTGCGGAAAGGACAATGGTGAAATACCTCGAGGATTTTCGCGAAGGAGAAATCTGGCAGAGCGGATCGATCGTGATCGGGGAAGAGGAGATGATCGCTTATGCCAGAGCGAACGATCCGCAACCGATCCATGTCGACCCGGATGCGGCCAAGAACGGACCGTTCGGTGGGATCATTGCCAGCGGTTGGCAGATCGCCGCGCTGTCGATGCGGCTCTTCGTCGAAGCCGGCGGTCACGGCGATGCGCCCATCGTTGGAATCGGCATTGACGAATTGCGCTGGAAGCAGGTGGTGCGGCCCGGCGACGCGCTCCGCACCACCCGTGAGATCGTCGAGGTGCGCAGGTCTGCATCCAAGCCAGACCGCGGCACGATCCGCACCCGCGTCGCGGTCTTGAACCAGCGGGACGAGACCGTCATGACATATTATGCGCTCGGCCAGGTGCGTGCGCACGGTACTTTGTCCTTGGCTGCACCGTGCAAAGCCTGACCGTCTTCTCGCAAAGCCGCAGTGACCGTGGTCTTTGCGCTGTGCCGCCCGTAGGGCGGCAATTTCCTCGAAACCTTGACCATCGCCTGCATGGGTCGCGACTCGCCCTGCGAACGCCTGCCATCGGCGCACGGCGATATCGAGTTTTTCCACTGGCCTCAAGGGCGATTCATGTCATAGCTTGGGACATGAACTCGCTCCGAAAATCGGCCGCGCAGGCTGCGACGGACAGCAACGGCGCTGCCGCCGGAATGCGCAAGAGCACGGCCAAGAAGCGCGAGACGATCGTGCGCTCGGCTGCGAAGCTGTTTCTGGAGCGCGGCTACGATTCCGTGTCTATCAACGAAATCATTTCGGTCGTCGGTGGCTCGAAGGAGACGATCTATTCCAATTTCGGAAACAAGGCTAAGCTGTTCGAGGCCGTCGTCCAGCAATTGTGTTCCGACGTCACGATCAACATCGATACCCGGCCGGTCGGGACGCTGGAGGGGCAGGCCACCCGCATGGCGCGCTCCTTCGTCTCGATGGTGCTGTCGCCGCGGATCATATCGTTCCATCGCCTGGTGACATCGATCGGTCGGGAATTTCCCGAAGCCGGGCGGCTGTTCTATCGGACCGGCCCGGAGACGGTTTATCGTATCTTTTCGGAATGGATCGCGCTGCAGCAGCAGAACGGCCAAATCCGCGCGGACAAGGATCCGCGCCAACTCGCGATTCTGTTGCACGATATGCTGATCGGCGAGCAGATCCTGAGCTGGCTCACGTCGGCGGCAAGTGAAAGGGATCGCGCGAAGCGGATCAACCAGACCGTTGAACTCGCCGTCTCCGTATTCCTGACAGGCTGTGCGATCGATGCCGGTTCGAAGCGTTCGCCCAAGACGGTGACGACAAGCCGCGCGTCGCCGCGCCGGGCCAAAGCGTCCCAGCCGAAGACGAATCGCTAGCAGAGAAAGCTTCAGCACGACGCTGCCGAATCTGTGCTTGCAGCTTGTTTATCCAAAGCAAAACGCTCTCGCTCCACCAGTCCGTTGCGTTTGCAACGAATGAAAGCGCGCGCTCTTCGCGGTGCAACGAACGAATTGTCATTGCCAAATGTCGAAAGCCGTGCAGTATAGCGTACCGTAACGAACGGTACGCTTTCAGGGAGGAAGCGAAATGCAGCAGGAAGCGAAACGCTCCGCCGCGGTTCACACTCTGGCATCGCGGCCCGAATTCGCCGACGTCATCGCAAGAATCAGAAAGCTCGCGCCGGAGATCGGCGCGCGGGCGCTTAGCGCGGAAAAGGCAAAGCGCGTCCCGCAAGAGACCATGGACGCGCTGCGCGATGCGAATGTCTTTCGCCTGATGCAGCCGAAGCGTTTCGGCGGTTACGAATACGGTCCCGCCGAGCTAGCGCAGGTCGGCTTCGAGCTTGGGCGCGCCTGCGGCAGCACCGGCTGGTGTAGTACGCTCGCGGTCTGCTTCGGATGGATGACCGCGTTCTTCCCGCTCGAAGCGCAGCAGGAGGTGTGGGACGACACCAACAATCTGCTCGCGGTGTCCTACATTCCCACACCAAAAGTCGAGGTGGTCGACGGCGGAATCAGGATCACCGGAAGCTGGCCCTGGGCCAGCGGTGTCGACAGCGCCACCTGGCTCATCCTTTCGGCGGCGATCCCGAACAAGGATGGCCCGCCCACGGTGGCGTGGTGCCTGGTCCCGGTGAAGGACGTCGTGGTCGATCACAATAGCTGGAACGTCGCCGGATTGCGGGGCACCGGCTCGAAAACCGTTCACATCACCGAACGGGTCTTCGTGCCGAAGCATCGCATCCTGCCGCTCGGCGCCATTTTCACCGGCAAGATACCCGGCCTCGACGTCCCCGATAACGGTCAGGCGCGCTTCGGTTATCCGACCTTCGGTCCGACCGCTTTGGTCGCGCCGATCGTGGGCATGGCGCAGGGCGCGATCGATGCTTTTACCGAGACCGCGCGCGATGCGAAACGCATGGCGCGTCCAGGCGTGTTCGAGAAGGTCGCCGAGCAGCCGCTGATTCAGAGCCTGATCGGCCGGTCCGCGGCCCATATCGAAGCGGCGCGAACGCTGATGGTGACAAGTCTCCGCGATGGACAGGACATCGTACTCGCGGGTGGCACACCCGACATCGAACTGCGGGTGCGGATCCGGCGCAACCACGGCTTTGCCAGCCGAACCTCGGCAGATGTGGTGAACGAGATTTTCAACAAGTCGGGCGCCGCGGCGGCCGACGAGAAGAACAGCGTTCAGCGGTTCTGGCGCGATGCCAACATCGCCGCCACGCATGCCAGTATCGACTGGGACACGCTGTCGGCGCTGTACGGAACGCAGCAATTGGGGCTGCAGCCGCAGGGCATTTTCTAGCCCTAGACCGGACTACAGGCCTCAGCCTCACCGGCGCGACGGCGCATCGAAGCGCAGTCGCTGACGAATCACCTGAAGGGAGCAGAGCAAGATTCCCACCAAGCAGCCGTTTGATCTCGGAACCGTTTTTCAGGAAGCGCAACCCTTGTTGCAGCAATGATAATCGGTGGGGGGCTGGTGGCCGCCACCGCCGTTGCTGAAGAGCTTACCATTGCCAGCTTCCTTCCGCCGCAACATCACACCAACGCCTTGGTGTTCAAGTGTTCGGCGAGGAACTGGCAAAGGGGTCCAGCGGCACGCTGACACTGAAGATGTACCCGGGTGGTCCTTCAAGCAGGGGCTGGCGGTTTGGAGCACCACAGCGGACGATATCGTGAACAATATTCTCGAAAATCTCTCGATGCGGGAGGCGCATATCCGTCGCTCAGCGACATGGCAGATTGGCCGTTCGCCACCGCGGCCCCAGCGTTCGGGCCGAAATCACGAAAGCCGATGCGCTGCGACTGCAGCCCCGACAAATCCGGCGAACGCCTCAACGCGCTCGTCGACCTCAATCTCGAATTCGGCGTGATGAAGAAGCGACAGACGCGAACACGCTGGTCTGGAAGCGGCCGCGACCCGCTCGTCAACTGAAGCCAACCGACAGGGAGTGAGCATGATTTACGTATCGAAGGAAGTTCCCGCTAACGCGCCGGGCCAGCAGCGGCTGAGCCGCAGCGACATCTGGCGCGGTCTGGTGATGAAAGCGGAGAACGCGCTGCCTTTCGTCCCCGGCATGGCGAAATGCGACGTGATCTCGCGCTCGGGGAACAGCATCGTGCGCGACATCGTGTTCCGGGGCGAGGATGCGCGCGAGCGCATCACGCTCTATCCCGAGGAAAAGGTCGTCTTCGTACGTGAATCCGGCAATGTGGACGGGTTCATCGTCAACGAAATCCTTGGCGACGACGACAACCTGCGTCTGCGCTTCTCCTTCGCGCTGCAGCTTGTGGATGCCCCGTCGGACAGCACGCAGGAACAGGAGTTCCGCGCCATCATGGAGCGCGATTACCTCAAGGCGGTCGATGCCACGCTGGGCGCCATTCGCCAGATGGTGGCCGATCCGCGCTATGCCGCTGCGTGAGGAGGATGGCATGAAACACTGGTTCTCTGATCTCTACACCCATATCGACGCGATGCGTCTCGAAGACTTCGTGGCCGGACTGACCCCCGACGTCGAAGTCGTGGTCGGCACCAATCCGGCGATGAAAGGCCGCGAGCAGGTGAAGGCCGGCATCAGACAGTTGTTCTCCGCGATCGACGGCATCCAATTCTCGTTGCGTGATTCAATTGCAATGCGACTACGTCAATCTTGCTAGATGTGCGCGTTGGATGTTCTATCCAATTCGGGGCGTGAAAATCCTAGTACAGGGCTGTCTCAAAATATGCCGATCCGATCTGGTTCAGCGGCAACTTAACATTATGTTCCTGAGGCAAAGGACGGCCTGCACTCCGCCGAGACCGTTTAGGCCGAAAATACTCTCTCTGGGCCTGGTTCTCTCCAAACCATCCGACTTCGCCCTTTCGATCGCGACCTAGCTTTGGGTTACTTCGCTCCGAGGCGCTTGGCCGCGTCTCGGAACATGGCTGCGCCGAGCGCATCGAACTGCATCGCCGTCACAAAATCCTTCACTCCGTAATGCGGAAGCGTCTTATGAATTGATGCCATATACTCGCGTGCCTCCTCCACCCGCCCAGCGAGTACCAATGAATACGCAGCAATAGCGTGGATGTGCGCGAATGCATTGGGGCGAGCGGCCGCCTTAATCGCCCATTCCGCGGCCTCGTCGAACCGCTCCAGCCGCACCAGGGCCATAGCACGGGCACCGAGCATCCCGAACAGCATCGGATCGAAGGGGCTCAAGTTGCGCGAGTAATCAGAGGATGGAATGGCTGCGCCCGGATCGCCATTCGTCGAGTGGACGAATGCAAGATTATAGTGAGCCAGAGCGAAGTTCGGGCTCAGGTCGACGGACTGCCCCAGTTCGTGAACGGATTGATCGGAATTGCCGCGCAGCCAGAGCGCACGCCCCATCGCCCAATGCGCCGCAGGATCGCGGTCGTCCGCCATCAGGCTTTGCCCGGCCGCCTCAAAAGCGCGATCGACTTCCGGCCCGCGCTTCGCCCAGCCTTGAAAGGCGTTCTGGAAATGCGTGAAGGACAGGCCGGCATGAGCGCGCGAGAAGGTCGGATCGAGACGGATTGCCGTCTCGAAGAAGTGCTGCGCGCGCTCGTTATCAGCCATGCTGAAACGATACATGTGCCACAACCCGCGGTGATACGATTCCCACGCGTTGAGGGAATTGGGTGGACGCAGGATGGCACGGTTGCGTTCGATAGTTTCAATTTCACTGGCGACCGACGCAACGATCTTGTTGCCGATCTCATCCAAGACTACAAATGCGTCGGTCCGCCTGTGGTTGAATATCTCTGCCCAGATGATGCGTGCCGTGCGCGTCTCCGCAAGCTCGACCGTCACCGTGATGCGATCGCTCTGCCGTTGCATCGATCCGCTGACAACGTAGTCCACATTGAGCATCCGGCCGGCCTCTTCTGATCCGATATGTCGCTGATGCAAGGCAAAGACCGTACCTTGCGCGATCACGAATAGGCTGCGGAGCTTTGCAAGCCGGGTGATCACGTCATGGGCGAGCGCGCCGCCGGCATCGCGGCCCGAGCCCAATGCAGCGCCGCTCTCGCCAAACGGCATCACCGCGATGGATGCGCGATGCGATGATGTGCCCGTTGTTTCGACTTCGGAAGCGATGCGTGGCGGCGGTGTGGTCGGGGCGGCGGCCAGCAACTGCCCCGCCACTTCAGTCTTCTCTCTTGCGGCGCGCCAGATGTCGCGAATTGGCCGGGAGTCGAGCCCTTCGGACTCGAACAGTCGACTCGTTGCAGCAAGATGCTCCTCGCCGTCACGGATACGGCCGCGCCGTGCGAGCGCCTCGAGCAGGATCTTATGAACACGTTGATCGAAGGGCGCGAGATCCAGCCATCGATCGAGATGCACGAGCGCGTCGTCGTCCGATCCATCCTTCACCAGATGTTCCAGAAAAGCGGCATGGCAAGCGCGAAACCGGCGTCGCTGAGCCACCAGCCAGTTGTTGAACCCGGGGCTGCGTTCGATTTCCATACCTTCAAGGAAGTCGCCGCCAAACAGCTCCACCAGTGTCCGTAGCCGTTCCGGATCAAGCTTCTCCACGCCGTCCTTCACAGCCGCGGCAACTTGCAACACATCGATGCGGCAATCGGACAGATCAAGTCTGACGGTGTCGTCCCTCGCTTCGACCCTTTGCCGGTCCGGCCCGTCGATAACGCTCCTGATCTTGCTCAGGCACCAGCGAAGCTCGCCGCGCGGATCATTTGGAACGTCCCAGAGCAATTCACATAACTGCGTTCGTTGAACGGCCTTTGGCGCAAGAGCAAGGTAGGCGAACAGCGCCCGCACTTTTCGCGAGGCAGGAAACTTCAGCGCATTGCCGTCCCGGCTTGCTGCCAGTGGCCCAAGCATCCGCACCTCGCAAGTCGAGCTGCGCAAAATCCGCTCTGGATTGTGAGATTCCACGGGCATTTCCACGCTGCCTACCACGCTCGACACCATATGGGTCCGCTACCAACGGATACGACTGAGTGGTGCTCTCAGGGGGCCCAGCACTGCCGCCAGCATTCGGGCGAAGCGGCAGCATAGCAGTATCCAGCGCCCGATTGGAGTCATCGATGCAACCAACCCTGCGCATGACCGCGCTTGCATTGTCGCTGCTGCCAATTCAGGCAGTAGCGGCCGAATTGCCGGACGCAATCTCCGCGCCCGGCGAAGCGCTGGTGGCGACCGTCCATGCGGTCGGCTCGCAAATCTATGAGTGCAAGGCTGATCCGGCCGCCGGTACTGCCACCTGGCAATTCCGGGAGCCGATCGCGACACTGTTCATCTCCGGCAAGACTGTCGGCCGCCACTATGCGGGACCGAACTGGGAACTGATCGACGGGAGCGCCGTACAAGGCAAGGTCGCCGCGCGCGCTCCCGCAGCCAGCGCGAACGACATTCCGCTACTCAAACTCGCGATCACGGCACGTCGTGGCGAGGGTCGTCTGTCCGACGTGACGACCATTCAGCGGATCAACACCAAGGGCGGTGTGGTCGCCGGCGTCTGTACCGAGGCGGGTGCCCTCTTAAGCGTGCCCTACACCGCTGACTACACCTTCTTCAGGAAGTCCGACACACGCCGGTGAACGCCCGCGATCAATCGACGATCAACAGGAGAAAGTCATGACGCCAACCGCTTTTGCGACTAAATCCGTACCCGCGCCCGATCTCGCCGCCATCAAGACAGCCCAGCAGGCCGCCTGGACTTCCGGCGACTATGCTGTCGTCGGCACCACGCTTCAGATCGTCGGTGAAGATTTGTGTGAAGCGCTCGATATCCGCGCAGGACAGACGGTGCTCGACGTCGCTGCCGGCAACGGCAACGTCTCGCTTGCCGCTGCGCGCCGCTGGTGCGAAGTGGTCTCAACCGACTACGTCCCTTCGCTGCTGGAGCGCGGCCGAGAGCGGGCCAATGCCGAGGGCGTCTCTATTCAGTTTCAGCAGGCGGATGCCGAGGCTCTGCCGTTCGCTGACGACAGCTTCGACGTCGTGGTCTCCACCTTCGGGGTGATGTTCACACCTGACCACGACCGCGCAGCCGCCGAAATGGTCCGCGTCTGTAAACGCGGCGGCAAAATCGGGCTGGCCAACTGGACGCCGGACGGTTTCATCGGCCAGCTTTTCAAGGCGATCGGCAAACATATGCCTTCACCGGCTGGCGCGAAATCGCCTGCACTCTGGGGCACCCGTGCGCGGATCACTGAATTGTTCGAGCCGCATGCAGTCTCGGTCAAATCGGCGCAGCGCAACTTCGTGTTTCGCTATCGCTCGCCCGAGCATTGGCTCGATGTGTTCAAGACTCACTATGGGCCGGTGCTCAAGACCTTCGCCGCGCTCGACACGGTGAATCAAGAGGCCTTGCAGCACGACTTGCTGGCGCTCGTCTGCCAATTCAACCGCACCGATGATGGCACGATGGTGGTGCCGAGCGAATACCTCGAAATCGTGATTACGCGGCACTGAGTTTCAGCTTAATGGCTGCACCGGAGCCGCCTCATTCTAACTCAACACCTCCACCACAGGAGAATGAAAATGGCGCCCGTCGTCTCGCTCATTCGTCACTCTGCACACAATCTCGCATCCCGCAATCCCGATGCCAAATCGCGCAGACGTATTACTATGGCAACTTCGGGCACCGTCGCCTCAGCAATAGTTGCATGTGCGCTTTCCATGACCACTGTCGCAGGGCCACAAGCCCTCGCACATGAGAGGTTGAACGCCCCAGTCCTCCGCCAGGAGGGATGGCTCGTGAAATCCTACAGCGAGATCGCAAATCCGATCTCATCTGCAAGTCTTCGTAACGAATTCATTGAACTCAAGGCGATCGTCGCAAAGCGCAGTCCGGAAGATATTGAACGTTTCCGGTGGTGGACGACGGGAGGTCCCGCCTATCGATGGAACGAAATCATTCTGGACGAAATCCAGGCGTCATTCGTCACATTGCCGCTCGCGGCGCGTCATCTCGCGCTGTACCACGCGGCGCTGGATGATGCGCTGGCAGTAGCGTCTTCGTATCGCATGGACAAGAAGCGCTCCGATACGGAGCTCGATGCCGCACTTAAATTCGCTGGAAAATCGTCATTGGCGACACTTTCTCCTTCGGGGCATGCGGCTGTGTCGGCGGCTGCAGCTGAGGTCCTCGGCTATCTCTTTCCAGAACGCGCTGCGCTTTTTGCG
Organism: Pseudorhodoplanes sinuspersici; assembly: GCF_002119765.1. Lineage (NCBI taxonomy): Bacteria > Pseudomonadati > Pseudomonadota > Alphaproteobacteria > Hyphomicrobiales > Pseudorhodoplanes > Pseudorhodoplanes sinuspersici. The sequence goes on along the minus strand of NZ_CP021112.1, from coordinate 2,098 downwards.
CGCAAGGCAGAAGAAGCAACCCAGGCACGCCTCCTCGCCGGCGTTGAGTATCCACAAGAGGTGGCTGCGGGCCGTAAGATTGGCTTGGAGGTTGCAAAACTTGCGATTGCGCGCGGTAAAGCCGACCGATCGGGCACAAAATGGAGCGGCGTAGTGCCGGAGGGGCAAGATAAATGGAAGGGATCCAATCCCATAGCGCCACTTGCGGGAACTTGGCAGACGTGGGTGCTGACGCATGGTGGTGAGGTGCGTCCATCCAGACCTCCCGCCGTGGATTCTGACCAGATGAAAGAGGCGCTTAACGAACTGAAGACATTCGCACGTTCTCCCAAAACGAACCACCGAGCGACTTATTGGGAGGTTCACGGCGGCGCACGCGCGCATACGCATTGGAACGAGGTTGCCCGCGCTAAGCTTCTCGAAGCCGGCATGTCCGGGCAGACCACGGCTCGGACATTGGCGGCTCTCAACATAGCACTTGCAGACGCCGGCACCGCCTGCTGGGATGCCAAGTACACATTCTGGTATATCCGGCCGCCGCAGCTCGATGGGGAACTTAAGCCTCTGTTCGCGCCGCCTAACCACCCCAGCTATCCAGCGGCCCACGGCTGTTATTCGACTGCGGCTGCAACATTTCTTGCCAGCGTTTTCCAAAGCGACCGCGACCGTCTAATGGCGCTTGGTAATGAAGCTGCTGAAGCGCGTGTTTGGGCTGGCATCCACTACCGCTTCGACGTCGAGGCAGGACGGGAAATCGGACGCAAAGTTGCGCAGAAGACGGTCGAGCGTGCGTTCATAAGCCGAACGCATTGAATTGTATTGCATTTGAGATTCGTGCGGCGGTCACTCGTCGACCGCCGCACGCAGCGGCACACGTAAATCGGGATAGGCTGCCTTTACGACAGAAATACACTCAAGGGTCTGAAGCAGGTCGGCCCCGCATGGTGGCGTCACGCTGTTATCAGCAGCGAATGATCGTCAACGAAAGCCGAGCAAGGCTGCTGGTTGCGGCGGGACATGCGGTCGCCGTGTCGGCTTAGTGATACTTGCGGACATTAACCAGTATTAGCGAAAGCCGAGCAAGGCTTTTTGTTCGGACCAGTCGGTCGGTAGCTGCGCAGTCAGCCGCATCAATCGCTTGGCATTGAGCTGAGGGGGCTGTCGGCCGTTAATGATCGCTGTGGTGATGTCGGGTGCGAGCCAGCGCAGACGTAGCAGGATATATAGGTAGTCAGATGTGACATGCTCTTCGCGAGCGATGTCATGCACGGTGAGTGTTGTGTTCTGGGAAAGGCGTCGCTGAACATCATGCGCATGCGCGACGATGCGCAAGAGGCTCAAATCAGGCGCTCTGTTGTCGCTTGAGTCGCCGACCAGAAGTTTCATTTCACGACCAAGGCGGGTCAGTTGGACAGGTGCCGTCAATGTCAGAACACGGTCGGATGGGTCGACCACCTTATTGCGCGGTAACTCCACATGCTCGGAACGGAGCACTGCAGCCAGGCGATCTTGCGAAAGATCGACCTTAACGCTGTCGGGTCCGATCTCCACACGGCGGACCAACGCCTTAACGATTGATCGATTTTGCTCCGGCATGTGAGCAAACTCATCCGCGATCTCACTTGGCGCCCGCGCTGAATCATCTGTCTTTGTCCGCCACCGCCGATGTTTGCGCTCTCGATGACGTCAAGCAGTTCGGCCTGGTTGGAAAACAGCCTTTAAAGCCTCTCGATGACAACGCTTTCGAGATTTCCGGCGGGGATGCGACGGTGCGTCGAATGAGCTTTGCTGCCACCTTTCACGAGAGATGTGGACACGTAACGATATCGCGTGCCCTTCTTGATCGACCATGTCGGCGTCAGACGCTCGCCGGCCTCGTCGAAGAGCAGGCCGGTCAGGAGGCTTGGCGCCTTGGTATTGGTACTTGCTGCGCGCTGCACGCGGTTCTCGGCGAGCACGGCCTGCACGGCATCCCAGAGTGGTTTGTCAACGATCGCGGCATGCTCGCCGGGATAGGCGTTGCCCTTATGCGTAGCTTCTCCGCGGTAGGTCCGGTTCTGAAGAAGAAGATAAATGAGCTGCTGCCGGTTTGATGGAC